>CAYNPS010000196.1:1956-6387 GCA_964399125.1 uncultured Terriglobales bacterium | reverse complement strand
AGGCTGAAGCGGTCATAAAACATGCCAAATCCCGCGCGCACTACCGTCTTCCCCGACGACTTGCGGCCCGGAGCCCAAGCTACTCCGAGACGAGGAGCAAAGTCTCGCCAATCGTGGATATTGGTCTGAGTTTCATAGCGCAGCCCGAAACTCACAGTGAGATTCGTTCTTGCCTTCCAATCGTCTCCGATGAATGCGCCCACATCGACGTAGCTGCCCGATACCAGCGGATTGCCTGCATTAATGGTGAACTGCGTAGCTCCGCCTCCGAGTTGGCGAATTTGCGCAGCGGAATAGCCAAGCTGCTGAAATAGCAGCGTTCGCCGATAGCTCTCAATTGAGGTGATGTCGATCATCACGGGCTGTCCGGAGGCATCGAGAACCGGCTGATTATTGGCGTCAAGTTGCGGCCCCACTCCTCCGCCGAACGTGAACGTGCCTGCAAAGTTTTGCGGCGAGATGTTCGTGGCATTCGCAGCCCGCAGTCGGGCGCCAAATTTCCAACTGTGCTGATGATGAAGCACAGAAGTGTAGTTCTGGAGTTCGTAGTTGTTCTGAATATCGCTGGAGCGGCCGATCGGGTTTCCGCCGCCGTTGAAGGCGCCGAGCACTTGAAGCGCATATCCGGATGTGTTCGCGACCGATGTGGTGTCGGGCCGGTAGTACTGAAACTTGGTTTCATTGATGGCGCTCGCGCTCAACACGGCTGTTTCGGTGATCTGGACGGTGTGGCTGTGGGCGTTGTAGTGATAGCCTCGCGAAGCCAGATTGAAAGCGCCAGTGCCGGCGTTGCGAACATCGTCACTGTAAAACCCGTAGCGCACCGAGAGCGTGTGATTCTGGCTGAGCTGATAATCGATACGCGGAGTGACGTGGGTCCAGCCATCAGATGAAAGCACGTACCCAGTGAAGGGAGCGGCGATCAGCGTCTGTGGGTCAAGGGTGACGCCGTTGACGACGTTCCCATTGGTGTGATTTTCGTGACTCACGTCGAGGTTGAACGATGCGCGCTTGTTGAGTGGACCGCTCAGACCGCCATTGAATTCTTCGAGGTGGAAGGGAGCTTTCTCCGCCGCATAAGGATTACGCGAGTTCCAGAAGTCGTTGGCAAAGTTGTAGCCGAACGTGCCATGAAATTTGTCTGAGCCGGGCTTGGTAAAAATCTCGATTCGACCGAAACCTAGTTTGTCGTACTCCGGTGCAAACGGATTCTGATTGATGCGGATCTCGCGAATGGTATTTTTCGGCGGCAACTCGCCACCGCTGAATCCATCGATGTAGATGGCGCCACCGTTCGGCCCCGCTGCAGGTCCTGCCAAAGCCTGAAGATCATCGGCCAAATCGTTTGGATCATCCGAAAGCGCGTCCAGATCTGATCCTCTCAGCACCATCGCGTTGGCATTGTTTGCCGCATCAGTGCTGACCGAAGGCGTCCCTTCGGCTTCGACATTAAGCTTCTGCACAACCGCTCGTACCTGAAGCGTTAAATTCAGCGTTTGCGTCGCCGTTTTGATGTCCAGATGAATTGGTTGCGCCAAAGCCAAATCGGCAGCCGACGCATTCAAGATGTAAGAGCCCGGTGTGATTCCAGAGATCGAATAATTTCCGCTGGGATCAGATGTGGCGGAGCGCAAGCCGCCGGCAGAATCGGTGATAGTGATTGTGGCACCCGGAACAATTGCGCCCGTTGTATCCATAACGGTGCCGTGCAGGACAGAGCTTTGCCCACATCCTGGCGTCGCCACTAACGATAGGAGCAGGTAAAAGATTCCAAGAAATACCTGTGCTGATGTTGTGCGAAAAGGCAGCATTCAGTGTTAGTTTCCGATTGTGAGCGAGAGTCGAAGCAGCCTTGAGGTCCCCGCCCGGGACAATTATTACAGGCGCAATCGGAATCCTGACTTAAGGCTATGCCGTGAATGTTTCCGGAGATCCGATTTGGCGATTGCCGCATGTGCAGAATGGCGGCGGTTTTCAATAGTTCGTCAGGCTCGTGCACTTTTCCATGACGCGTAGCACGGCAGTTGATGGGCTTCAGCTTGGAAATGTCCGCTACCGAACCGACTGAACTAGATCCTCGATCTAAATTCGATGTTAGGAAGAGCGCAGCCATGCCCGAATTTCTGCACCCTCCGTCAGCCGACCGCTTATCGCTGAATCCATCCAGCAACTTACAGTACTGCGGTTTTGAGTGCCCGGCGTGTAGCTTTCAGTATCGACTCTCGGATTTGCAGGAAGGCGTTCTACTAGTTGACATCTTTCGTTCTGATTCGAAGCGGCACGCGCTCGCTTGTCCTGAATGCGCGACCGTCACAGAGTTCGGCAGGGTTGATCTGAAGCTGTTTCGAACCCATGAGGATTGAATGCAGATCAGGGACCGTATCTTCGTTACCAAATCCAAGTTCGACCAGCTTTGCCGGCGTTCGCGACAGTTGAAGCAAGCTTCCGCCGTTTTAAACCGGCAGGCTGCTCGCCTTCGCGCGCTCTCGCCAATTAGCACCGTACATTCTGTCAAAGAGTGCTTCGATGATCCGGTAACATTCGCAGGCGCTCTCTCGCAAGGCAAGAGGGTTTTTGATCGTGAGGTTTCCTCTTCGATAGCTGATTAACCCGGCATTCTGCAAGACATTGGCAGCGATGGTCACTGCCGGACGGTGCACGCCAAGCATCATGGCGAGAAACTCATGGCGCAAGAAGAATTCATCGCGCTGCACGCGATCCTGTACAAGACTCAACCAGCGCGCCAGGCGCGTGTTCACCTCGTGCATGCGATTGCATACCGCCGTCTGGCCCGTTAGGGCAAGGAACGCGTGCACGTAACTGGCAATGAGTTTGTTCAGAGGTGAAGGCTTCTCCATCACCTCGCGCTTGAAATTTGCCGAGACCATGCGCAAGGCAGTCCCGCCGACCTGGACGATTGTCCGGCTCGGAGTGGTCTCTTGTTGAAGCCAGTACTGGATACCTACCACTCCTTCAAATCCCATCAATCCGGTTTCGACACTGGATCCATCGCTCAAATCCTGCAAAGTGGAAGTAACAAGATCGATCGGGAAATAGATGTAGCGAATCGGTTCATCAGGTTCTATTAAGCAGGTGCCGGACTCGAGTTCCACCTGTTCGAGCCATGGTTGAAGCCGCCGGCGCTCTGCAACCGGCAACGATGCCAGAACCAAATTGTCACGACCATTTAGCTCGACTTGCACTATGGCAATTTTGGTCGATTCAAATGCGGATAAATACGCAAACATGCGCCTGCAGTGTTGGTACAAGTCAGTATGTCCGAGCATAACCACGAGAATTGCTGAGAGCTGCAGGGATCAGAGTAGTATGGCAGCAGTCATGCTAAGAGCATCAGCTCGGCTCACCTTTCAGCAGAGTGCCTTGGCTCGCGGCCTGAGGTCGCGGATGGTGGAATTCCTTAACGCCGATCTTGATCTCGGGTTGACGTTCGCCGCCGCAGCAGCGGCCGCCAGCAGACATACGAAGAGAAAAGAGCGCAACCGGACTAATGCTAGAAAGGCACTTGATGCTGTGATGAAATACCGTCATCGAGCAAACCTCGATGGAAACGAATCGGCCCAAATCGACACAAAAATAAATCGTCTAAGAGGCGCACTCGAAAAACTTGATCAAACCGCCTGAGTGCACATTCGCTAACCTATCGCAGTTCTATGGGCAATCCCAAAACGGGAGTGATGTTTCACCTCGGAGACGGAATGCCGATGGATTTCGACAAGCTTGCCCAGCGAGTCAGACCCAGCGCGCGTGTTAGTCAGTTCCCAATTACAATTCTCGCGCAAACACTCGATCCCATTATGGAACTGGAATGCGGTAAATATTTCTATGCATCGTGGTTTTCACGTACGCGAATGTGTTGGGATCCGGTCCCGGCGCCAGGAACCAGCCATCGAGCACACGCGTGCCAGGTAGTGCTTTTCCGTCTTCTGGTCCACGAAATCCCAAAACTGGCAGTTTAGGTAGCGTTTTCCCCGCAGGAAGGGGAATCGCGAGCGTTGTGCCGCGAGTGGTATGCGAATTCGGCGACAACCCGACGTAGAAGAACTTGCGGTCGGAACTCCAACTGACCGAACACCAAGTGCAGATCCGCCGAGGAGAACCTCCGCTAGTTGGAATCGCCATAACGATATCGGAATCGGGGAGCGGAACGTCCGCGATTACCCAAAGCCCGTCTGGCGAAATGGTGTGAAGGACTGAAATTGGATTCGGGAACAACTTGGATCGCTGCGAACCATCCTTTCTGATCTGACCAATAAAGTTGACCTTTCCATCTGTGAACTGGAACACGATTTGTGAGTCGCGACCAAAATGAGGCGCACGCTCCCCGGCAGATGTGATCAGCCTCGGCGGCACACTCCCGTCCAAACGAGCCAACCACAGCTGGGGCGCTCCCCCCTGCGGCTGCGTTGAAAA
>CAYNPS010000196.1:0-1856 GCA_964399125.1 uncultured Terriglobales bacterium | reverse complement strand
AAGAGAAATCAAACGGCACGGATGCCAAACCGGATCCATTTCAATGACGACTGCCCAGTTGCGATCGGGTGAAGCATAGGAGAAGTGCGCCATCATGCGCTGATGCTGCGGAAAATAAATCTTGCGGTATTCTGAGCGATTCTCCAAAGCCGTAACCACTCCCATGTGAGTGGCAGTTTCTATTTCCGAGAAGATGACCCGACGTTCGTCGAGCCAACTGAGCCCCGCGGCATTCATCAGAAGCAGAGTCGGTTCGCCTCCCATCGGGGATACCGTAAATGTTTTCCATTCGTCAGTGATCTCGGGGCTATAGACGGTGTAGGCGATGCGTGAACCGTCTGGAGAAAATGCCAGCCCATATTTCAGTCTCGGATCATTCGTAAGCCGCACCGGTTCGCCGTCGGGGAGCAACTTCACATAAATCTGATCTGGCGTCAGAAACCAGTTGTCGCTTCTGTAGAAGGCAACCATTCGGCCGTCTGGCGACAAAGCCGGCGCCACTGCCGAATCGGTGAAATTGGTGATTTGGGTATAAGTGAGTTCCCGCCGCTGGGCTCCTTTGCGTTCACCAAAGTGTGATCTCAGCTCCCAAACGGCGCCGCCGACGAGCAAGAACACCGCAACGACAAACACGCCCCACCTAAATACCTTCGTGGCTGGCGTTCGTTTCGTCGGTGCACCAGCAATCGTCCCGGCTGCGAAGGTGATGCGTGCCGCGGAATCAATGTTCGTGAGTCCGCCATTCCCGTTTTCGGACTTAATGGTCGGGGTTAAATCGCGCCGCTCATCCGAGGCGAACGAAACTCTCGCGATGAACCGATAACCGCGGCCTGGCACTGTCTCAATGAAGCGCGGATGTTCAGTGTCATCGCCAAGAGCTAGTCTGATTTTCCTGATCGCGTTGTTGATGCTTCGATCGGTCTCAACGAAGACGTTGGAATCCCACAAAGATTCTGAGATTTCCTTTCGGGATACCAGATTGCCGCCGTTGCGGACGAGCAGCACCAGGAGATCGAAAGGTTGTTTTTCCAGGTGGACTCTGCGGCTGGCTCGCCGGAGCTCGAACCTACCTAGGTCAATCTCCACGTCCTCGAACTGAACGACGGGAGCTGGCACTGCTGACCTCCTGCATTCACATTGGCCCCATATGTTAGCAGGCGGCTCAAGTAAACCGTTTGCCAATATTCAGCCGGAACTTGGGGCTTCGCGACACTTTCGTGACATAAAAATGATCTCTTAACGATTGAGCCACACCCACGGAATCAGGAACATGTCACCGACATCCCGCAGAGCAGAACAATAGGGAAGCGGGGATGCGATATCAACGTCAGGAGGCAAGCGACTGTGAAATCTCGGTTCACCTACTTGCTCTTTCCTCTTCTGGTCTTCGGCGTCACACTGGCCGCCCAGATTCAGCCCATTCCCAATCTTCCTGTCCAGCCGATTCCGATTCCCGGTGGCGACCTTGTACCTGGGTTCGGCATCATTAACTCTTTCATTCCTGGTCCGGCTGGTCAGACTCCGACCTTTGACCCCATCGGCGCAGAGCCGGGAGTCATTACGAACTTCAAAGGTACAACCGCGATGGGGTATACCAGCGGAACTGCGACGGACAATAGGAATAAGCAGTGGATCGTGGCCACGGACATCCGCGTTTACAGCGGCGAGTACATTGGAGGCACAACGGCCAACCTGCCAGCGGACAACTCCGCAGGAGCGACGGCGTCCGCTGTGGCGAGTGGCCTATTCGTCGAGATATGACTCGACCTCTTCGACCCCGGTTCGGGGCTCCAAATGCATGATTTCAGTCCTTGGCAATTACCCAATGGGCTCTTCTGGACTGTGAAGGTGGACGA
>CAYNPS010000195.1:3110-6676 GCA_964399125.1 uncultured Terriglobales bacterium | reverse complement strand
CTTTGTTCCGACAACCCATTCCGAATTTCTCCGTCACCTCTATGAGGCATTTTTTTGGGAAAAACTCACAAACAATTTTGGTAGGAGGCAAATTTTCTCGATTCGAGGTTGAACTGGGGGGCGTACTGGGCGCCTCAGGGTGTATGGTGGAAGAGGTGCAGACAGAGTCGGGATTAGCAGAGTAGGCGGGAGTTAATGTCCGGGCCGTTCGGTCCTACAAACGGCGGAGACTCCTGCCAGAACAAAAATTACCTAAGGCCGAACCTTCGCCGTCGGGTGACGGGTCGCACGCTGTCACTAAGGGCGCCCATTCGTCTAAGAAATTCATCAGCGGGCTCATCCAACCTCTCAGGGGGGATGTCGTTCAAGCCTTCTACGCGGGATACTGAAACCATGTACCAGTGTTCAGTCAGTCTCTCTTCCAGCCATACTCCCGGCACGTAGACCGCATTTTCGTAGGGTTTCCATTCCGTGCCGCGCGACGCAATATGTCGGATCGCGGCAGCGATCGTCCGAAGCGAAACAGGAAAGGGTGTCTCAGCAATGAGGTCATCTTTCGTCATCGCGCCTAACTCATCACGTGATATTCCGCCGTTACCTGACGAAGCGTTCGAAACCGAGACCTTTACCCAGTGTTCACCGCACTGGAGCTGCACGAAGTAGCCAATCAGCCCTCGCCTATTGCGGTAGTTCCCGTGGAACAGTGTCGCGGGTTCCAGGGAGAGGAAATCGGCAAGTTCACTGATAGTCATCGCGGCAGCCATTTTATTCACTGATCGAAGCGATGTCATTCGTGCAGCAGCGAATCTTTACCGATTACGCAAAGGCGGCACATGCCAGCGTGCAGTCGTCCCAAAGGCTCAGGTCGGGACCGCCGACGCGCTCGCGTTCGAAGAGTTCCTCGCGGCCGGCCCACTGCGAATAGTCCGTATTGCGAATCTTCAGCCAGCGTGGTTCCGAATCAGGAATGTACGGACTCAAGCGATGCTTCGCGACGACGCCTTCGAGGTCGTGCTCACAAGCGAGCTTGAAGAATCCCTCGCCCTCACGCTCGACATGGCCGGTGTACAGGAGCCACGCGCCGCGTTGCGGGGTGATGCCCCGAAGACGTGCTTTGCGCTCGATCAGCGCCGAGTAGCGCAAGTCATCGCCATCACACCACAGCAAATCAAAAGCCTGAAACCGCGCCTCACCGCGCCGGAATAGAAGTTCCTCGAACTGAGACTTGCCACCTGAATCGAGGCAAACGATCTCGCCGTCCAAAACAGCAGCGCCAGCGCTGAGTTCGTTGGGCAAGCCAGCAGTTAAATCAGGGAAAGACTTGAAGACGTTCCCATTGCGGGAAACCAGTCGGCACACGCCGTCCTCGACATAGGCCAGGGCACGAAAGCCGTCCCACTTGATTTCGTAGATCCAATCGGAGTGTGAGAACGCCCGCGCTCGCCCGAGCGGCATTGGCTGGAATTTCGGCAGAGACACTGCTACCAGTATATCGAGGGGAAAGCCTGCAATCGGCTTGGGCCTTTCAGCTCCGCAGCTCGGAGAGTGTTTTCGTTGCGACAGTGGGTGTCATGTTACCCGAGTATACGGTGGCAGTGATTTTCTCTTTAAGCAGTTCCGGTTGCTCTCGTTTTACTTTTCCCCAAATGACACATTTCACTGTCACCAGATCGCGAATCGTCGTTCCGGGGTAAAAGTGCTCATTCTTACGATCTGTGTGGCTAACTTGGAAGAGTCTAACTCCTGGTCTCGCCGCTGACTTTTCGATGATATAACCGCCGCCATCAACAAAGCCCGTGGGAATTTCAACGTCAAGCCGGAAGTCCGTTGCCTCGCGGTCGCCGACATTCTCGATACCGACCGCCAACTCGTAAAGTTCCTCTCCATCCGCAGGACCGCCCGGAATCGGAAGCCTTCGGTGCTGGATGATAGCTTTTAAGGACAGTCCTTGCGGTTTTTGAGATTCCACTTTCAACAGCGGATCAGACATTTTCGCAAAGACAGGCTTGCTCCCTAGCGGCGGCGGTTGAATCGGCTCTCCATGCAATACCCGGAGAAGCTTTTCGTACTCTTCTTCTTGATACGGCTCGTCGCTGAGGTTCACTCCGATGCGGCTCTTCAGGTAGATCGGCAGCGACACATCCCATGTTCCCTTGCGCAGAACGGGTATGAACTTGTTCGTCAAGATGTGCTCCGCCATTTCGGCAGTGATGACCATCGATTCGTACCCCACTCCGCCCTGTCGCTTATTCGCGCGCTCAGCGTATGTGGGTGTGCAGACAGCGATGACGAAATCGCTCTCTGCAACCCCGTGCTCCATAAAGTGCAGTTTGTCGTCGCCTGGGTTCAAATGCCATCGGTCGAAAGTAACCTGTACACCACTCTGTCCCTGAAGCCGCTCAGCCAGTTGAGTAACCCAGTTTCGGTGTTCTGGACCTTCCCATGAGTACGAAAGGAGTGCGCGAGGTACATCGGTTGCGGCATCCAGAACGTGAGGTTTCGCGGAAGGTACCAATGGTTGCTGGTTGAGCCGTTGCTCCCCCTCAGTCGAAATTACAAACCAGTCACCTACTTGCTCATCATTGTGAATCAGCAAACCCTGCCTCTCCAGCCAATTCCACGCTTCCATCATTCGCTTTGTAACCTCAGGCTGACGGCTTCCATATTCCGGCTCCTTCGGCATCGGCCCAAGGCCGACATTCCGATTTTCCAGCATGGCTCGGAAATACCCGCGATTCAGCCCTGCATGTTGGTAGACGGTGTTCAGTCCTTCGTAGCTCTTCAGGTGCTTGAGTAGAACTCCACCAAGTGTGGGCAAATCCTGCCGCAGCAGTTCATCCGCACTCGAAACAAACGATTTTAGGCTTCGAAGTGACATATCGAGTTATGACGCCCATTACCAGCTTAAGGCCACAGAGCACGATGCAAAATCACCATGGTTAAGCATTGCAGGGATACGTAGCTCCGGAATGGCGTCCATGGAGCCGACAGCTCGGGATTTCAGACCAGTTCAAGTTGCACCTCTTCTATGACTATCGCGATTTCCTCTTTGCGATTCCGTCCAGCCCACGGACAACGTCGCCCATCGGAGTCCCAAATATCCGACAAATGCGCAGGAGAGTGCGTAGCGTGATGGGCTTCCCGGCTTCGACCTTCTGCCAATATCGCACCGAGTAGCCATGCGACAGCATGTCTTCCTGGCTATACCCAGCCTGTTCGCGCAAGCGCTTGATCCGTGCTCCCAAGCCTTTGAAAAACTGGGATTCATCCCGCATAGCCAATGTTTTTAAGCTCTACGTACTAAAAAGAACACGTCTTATTTAGGACGTGGTATATTTAGGCCATAACGAGATCGGAACATCCCCATCTCGTGCGTGCGTTGTTGGAGTCGCGATGCGCAAGAAAGAATGTCCTCTGTACGACGGTCACGGTGGATGTGATGGGACCGCCTAATTCATCCGCGAAGAGCATACGAATTGCTGAAGACACCGTTTTAGGTGTGCTGCGCCGACTTGCCCGTGACTTTAAGTCCAACCGAATAGAAGAGGTGAAAGGATTTTTGCTCT
>CAYNPS010000195.1:0-3010 GCA_964399125.1 uncultured Terriglobales bacterium | reverse complement strand
CTTGCCCGTGACTTTAAGTCCAACCGAATAGAAGAGGTGAAAGGATTTTTGCTCTTTCTGCCTGATGACAAAATGCCGACTCGCAAAAAAGGGAGAAGCTATGACAGCCAGAGCTGACGTCGATCAATATCCGGGAGATGAGGTCATTTACAAGGCCATAGGTGAGGCGCTGAAGGGATTGCGTCTCGAAGCGGGAATGTCGATCGAGGAGGCAGAAAGAGCCTTTCGAGAAGTGGCCGCTAAGGCTGACTATAGGGCGATGTACAGGGCACTAGGCCTGGCAGTGAAAGAAGAACGAGAGCGGCAAAGCATCCCACGTGATGAATTGAGCCGCATGGCGGGATTGCCTCGCCGAGATTTGATTCTCTTAGAGCGCGGCCAACTTCGTCGATTACCAGCCGCCTACTTGTTCCGAATCAGTTATGCATTGAAGATCAGCCCCGCCGTTTTAGCCCGTCGTTTCGAGGCCATTCAGGACAACATTAGCGGTTCTCGTTGCAAAGCATGAGTCACCTCTGGAGTTATCGATATGGCGACACAAAATCAGAAGCGACATCGACAGAAATCGAACCACGACATTTTCACTGATGGCATTAAAGGAAAAGTGCTCAAGGCCGTGAGCATTTCCAACGAACTGGAGTGTCGTTACATCTGCCTCGAATTCGAGGACAAAACCGAATTGAGGATCTCGCTAGACACTCGTCTCACCGGAAAACTAGAGCTCTTCGACGGCAAGACAGGGGATCAAGAACTCGTAAAAAGAGTGGGATTGATTCCTGACGACACTCCCTTGTGGCGTCCCGCAGAGAGATGGAGGTGAACCGTGGCAGGCAAGCGAAAACCCAAGTATCTGAGCGCACATCAAGGTTGTCCCGGAGGTCCAAAGTGCCGCCATTGCACGTGGGACGGTATGTACATCAGCGTCGATGGCCCCCACTCAAAGTACATGAAAGGCCGTCGCGGGCAATATCGAGGCGACATCGATGGAGCGATTGACGATTTCCTCACCACATTGAAGCGCGATGCTCGGCATCTCTTGCGTGAGTGCGCGAAGATTACCCCCGTTCTTTCGCAGTTCCATTTGGACTTCAGCTAGTCACTCGATCGATGTGCCAGGAATGAGCACCCGCGAGGAGGTTTGTTGTGCCGCAAAACATAATCGAAATTGACGGCGCAGTTGGTAAGACCGTACAGAAAATCACCGTAACGAACGAGTCATACTTTCGCGTCATCACTGTCAGGTTTTCCGACCAGACCGCAATTCATTTCACTCTTCATCCTCGAATTGAGATAGAACCGGAGCTACTGGACTGGAAAACCGGAGATGGCGAAATCGTGCGCGAATACGACATGATTCATGAGCACGACGAGTGACAGGTTGAGGGAGGCTCGCATTGGCGAAATACAGAATTGTGAAGGCAAAAGGCGAAGGCATGGAATATCCCGACCTGAGGGGCAAAGTCATCAGGCAGGTGAAATTCGTCAATCACGACAACTACACGGCGCTCAATCTGGAGTTCGAGGACAACACCCTGGCGAGCTTTCGCCTGGCCGCCAAAATCAGCCTGTCCTTACCACCTGAAATCGCCAAGTTGAAGGGCGGAGACATAGTCGGATGGAAAAAGCTGACAGCGCGCCCTGGGACTCTGAGAATCCTTGGCAGGAACGAGTAGGTATGCGCATCGGTTGTGTGGTTCCGGTTCTGAGCGGCGAATTTTGCGATTTTTGCACGGCGGAGAAAGTGTTCAAGCTGTACCGTTGCAGAAATTTCATCGTCAACAACATGCCTGTATTTCAAAACGGCACCGGAACCTGGGCAGCCTGCAAAAACTGTGCCACGCTCGTAGATGCGAACCGCTGGGCGGAGCTAACTGAGCGTTCGTTTGTGAAGTTTGCGAGGCGACACGGGCCAATCTCACGTCGCGATGCAGTCGGCTTACGAGACCAGTTCCGCACGATTCATCAGCTTTTTCGAGAGCACAGACTCGCGGATTCCTGAATAATAGCTCTCTTCTACCCGGCCTTTCTGCTCTTGAGTTCTGCCAAAATTTCCATATAGCGGTTAAAACACGGCGAACAGCGCGTCAGGTGTTTACTGCTCCGATCGTCTCGTTCTGGAACGGGATGTTCCGCCATGCGCTGGAGGTCGGAATCGGGAGGACAATCGATGCGGCTGGGGTTGGGAAAGGCTTCGGAGAGATAGGACTTGGCGAAGCCAAAGAATTCTTCCTCGTTGAATGCCTTTTTCTTTGCCTTTGGCAATCTCGCCTCCGGAGCGCAGGTGCGCTCGTTACTGGAGCGGAGCCGAAGAAAGGAAGCGTAGCTCCGCTTCTTCTTTCTGCTTGGCCGAAACAGAATCAGGCGCATTCCCTTCAATCAGGCGGAGACCATCGCGAATCACACAGCGTCAAATCCAGAACCGGAAATTGCGGGCCTCAACTAAGCGACGTAACCTCCTTGGGCAATGCCTTGCCTGAGGACTCCTGCCCAATGTCTTCAGAACGTCCATGCAATGCAGAAAACGTAACGCAAGTCTGGATTCGGCGGAAGTGAACATCTTTGGTCGCCCGAGAATATCACACTCATCGTGTGTGGACTCATAGTGTGCAGCAACGAAACATTGGAACGTGCCGTCTAGTCACGATCCAAGAGTCCAATTCGGCAGAAGGCTGCGTCAGTTGCGGGATGAACGTGGCTTGACGCAGGAGGAACTTGCGGACTTGGCACATCTGCACCGAAACTACATCGGTGGTGTCGAGCGTGGCGAACGAAACATCTCACTGATCAACATCGTCGAACTTGCTCACGCGCTCCGCGTCCGACCTGCTTTTCTGCTAGAAACTTTGCACTGAACGAGCTGGGGAGCCTCATCCAGCTTTCTTTCGCTTCAATTCGGCCAAGATCTCCATGTAGCGCTTGAAGCATGGCGAACAGCCGGTGAGGTGCTTGCTGACCTCGTCGTCCCGTTCTGGAACGGGATGCTCCGCCATCCGTTGCAGGTCGGAATCCG
>CAYNPS010000194.1:0-6718 GCA_964399125.1 uncultured Terriglobales bacterium | reverse complement strand
TCGAAAACTGCAGATGGTCGCCAAAGCCGCGCATCAGCTTGAAGACCTTGCGCAGGCGCTTCTCATCGCAAATGTCATAGCAGACTAAATAAGAGGTGCGCATCAGGCGTGCTCTTTTTCTCGCGGAGCAGCAAAGAGTCCTATCCCATAGTGCCGTCCAATGCCAGCGAGTACCGGGCCGGGGACCGCATCACGGAAGCGTACCGCCACGTGATACCGCAGCCACTTCTTCAGGTGTTCCGGCACGCGCATCGTCAGCGCTCCTTCACCTGGCTCAGCATTCGTAAACGAGAAAATTGACTATACGAAGTGGGACAAATTATTTTCATAAGAGGCTCCGAGCTGGAGTAAAGTTGATTTTATGCAAGGGAGGATTTCCCACCTGAATACGTTGGGAACGGAACGTGGCTACGATACCTCTCGCTCGCAGTTCTTTAAGCTCAAGCTCCTTTTCTTGAAGTTCTTTCATTTGCAATAACGAACGAATGACTTCTAGGTCGAGGGGCCTCTCCCAAATCGGCCAAGTGAAAACAGCACCACATTCGAATAGAGCCCAAGCTGTTGTGCGTAGTCCGTGCGCAGTAATAGCAGAAGGGAACAAAAGTAGGCCTCGATAAGCGAGCAAATTCGCTATCCAAACAGTGCGACTTTTGTTATCAGAGGCAGTTGGGTCACGGTCCATAAGTGCATAGCGCCGGTCTTCAATTGGATCCCAGCGCATAGAGAGCTTCTCATCTCGGTATTCCCAACTGCGAAATAACGTTTGATGAATGCGCTCGGCACTCGCTTGCTCAATAAGCTGACGAACAGTATCTAGAAAATATTGGTGACCAGATCCGGTAATGAAACAGAAAGGAGTCCCCACAATACGCCCAGACTTCTCTTTTGCTGCATCGCTGCCGAAGGTGGCTAAGAAATCAACGGAAGTCCTAGTTAGATATGTGGAACTATTGAGAAAAGTCGCTGCGTGCTCCCGATATTCATCCGCAGTGCAGTCTATGTGCTTTCCGATGGCAAGTTCTTCACTCGGGACAGCTTCTTTCAGCGCAGTCAGCCAACGATTCCGTTTTTCTTTTAACGTGCTTTCAAGAGGTTTCACCTCTTTTTCGAACACCGAGATTCGCTCAGTACCTCGGAGTTTTCGCTTCTTGATTTCTGCCAATTTCTCTTTCAGAATCTTTTTCGCTGCATTAAAATCGCGCTCGGCAGATTCTCGCTCCGCCTCAGCATTCTCAGCTATTTCCTTTTTTTCGCGGAGCGTGCCGGCAATATCTTCAGCGATTTGCTGCGGATCTCTTGTCCTAAGTCCATGTATCACCGGAATCCAGTGGGTTTTTTGCCGCCAACCAAGCCGAGCAGCAGTATGGCCCGCCTGCAGAAGAATGAGTAAGGTTCCCAAGGCAGCGAGAAACCCGAGTGGGTTCGCTCCGTCCAGAGCCGAGAGATCGAGACTATCCGAAAGAGGTGCGGTATTCATCGGTCCTCCTCCTCAGACTCATTCTTTGCGAACTCGAACGAACTGCCATACCAATCAGATAGGCGCAAAACTGCCTCCAAGTAAGCAAGACCCCACCATCCATATCGGCGCGTCGAGTCCCAGAATCTTTTAGCGATCTCAGAATCTATCTTGTAACTGGGAGCGAAGTTGACGCGATCTGCTGCGGCCAAATTAATATTGACACCTGCCAATCTGCCCTGAATGGCTGGAGGCTCACTGTCGAGGCTGACCGGTGCAAATGGTCGAGCATGTCCGTGGTGACTAGCTATAAGATGAAGTACCAGCGCCGACCAATGTGCCTCGCTTGGCAACGGTGCGAAGCGTTCAGCTAACTGAGTTGACAACATTTCATGACGAAAATCTTCGGGTAAGCCAGACGCATCTCGAATTGCACGACGTCGAGCCGGTGAAAGCGCTAAATCTGGCGATTTCGCAAGGGGTTCACCAACTGAGATAGCAAATTCATCGCCTTGGTGCAGTAACAGTTGAAATCGCTCATCAAGCTTGCCAGCATCATGCCATTGCCCTGCGAGTTCAAAGGTGGTTATAAATTCGGCAGGCAAACAACGAGCGCTGAAGTTCTTCGCAGTACGAGCAACTAGTGCTGTGTGCATGTCCAAAGGAACGGCATTTCCGGAGAGCGAGGTGAGATCGTCATCGTCCTCAAAGAGGTCAGGTTCTTTTCCCATATCTTTGCGATACCGTTCGAAGAAGACCAGCCCTCCCGCAGGATGAGTTTCTATACGAGAATTTCGGGGAAGAGATTTCAGATAGTCGATGATCCAGGCAGGTGGAGTGGCAAACGTTCCCTCATCTGATGGTTCTAAATTGATTACATTATCCACCAGTTCCCACAACCGTTCTCGCTGCCAGTCAGGTGTTTCGGCATAGAGCACTAGCTCTCTGACGGCTGCACAGGTTAGCCACGGTGCCCACAAATCGCGTTGTATGCGTAATGCTTTAGGCTTTTGCGCTACATCGAGCGCCCATTCCCAAAGATCAACTTTTGTCTCGCCCCATCCTCTTTTCTGTTCACTGTCAGTTACCGTATGCGCAAGTCCCGATATCCCGTAATCGCTTGGAACAACCACGACGGTGCCCGGAACAATCGCATTTGCGGTGTAACTAACTTTCGACCGATCGCGACCTCGCCATAACAAAAACGGACGAGTTTGTTGTCGATCCTCCCCATCTTTTAATTCTGGTTCGCCTTCGACATCCCCTGCCCGCTCTGGCGCTGTCGAATCGGCAAGCCACTTCCGCAAACGATGAAGTGGAACCGCTACCGACTCAAGCGAGAGTGGCGGGCACATTGCAACGGTCTCAACCCATGAATCGGTATTGCTGCGATGAAGATCGGAACGCCACAATATCTGCGCCTCGGGGGCTCCCCTCTCTTTCCCATGAAGAAAGATTGTTATGTCCGGTTCGGGGCAAGGATATGGAGCTGTCTGACACAATAAATCGAGATGGGCTGGCAAGAGCACTGGCGCATCCGGCCGAGGAGCAATGCATGCGGAAAGCCTTTCATCATCAACATCTGAAAAAGTCTTTTCTAGTGCTGCGAATCCAAAATCAATGATTCGCCGAACATGTTGCTTGTCTACTTTCTCCTCAGCTGCCTTTTCATTCAGCAAATTCCAGGTCTCACGCAGAGAACATCCATAGATTGGATCATGAGCGTCGTCTCTCAGGGCCTCTTCACGAACAAGAATGGCAGATAAAGTTTGATCTGGTAATCCCATTCTGTTCAGCCGGCCAAATCTTTGGCGCAGAGCGTCTAAGCTGGCACACTCAGTCAAGAGCGCGTCGAAACTGAAATCAGCTCCCACCTCAATGCATTGGGTCGATATTAAGATGATAGGTCTCGAAGGTACTTCGGGATTACTCGCTTTAAGAAAAGCCTTCCATTGCTCCACAACCATATCTCGTTCCAATGGCCGAAAACGACCGGTGAGGAGCACAACATCTGCTTCATCTTGCTTAAAACTAATTCGAAGTTGATCTGCAAGTTGAGCAGCGACCTGCACTCGATTTACGATAACGGCAACACGTATTTTTCGATGTTCGCGAACCCAGCAAGTAGCGAGCGTCGTTGCTTCTTCAATGAGAGGATCAAGGGTTGCTCCACGGGCTGATTTCAAGCAGCGCAATTCAGCGGATTTGATACCGTTGAGCCGGTCGGACAAGATGGTGCTTGCTAACGCGATGTCCCGCTGTGCGCCGGGAAAAACTGATTCTAACGGTATGTCAGAAGGCGGTGTAGCAGACATAATGCTGAAGGCAAAAGGTGTCGAGAGATTTTGCTCACACCAGCTTTTACCACGATAAAAGTCGACGCTTCTCAGAGTCTGCATGAATGGAACTGAGCAATGAGCTTCATCCAAAAGAATCAAGCTATCATTGCAGGTGAGCCCAGCATGAATGGGGGATACCAGCGAACTTGCACCATAGCTCCGAAACAGCAATCGAGATCCAAGTTGATCTACGGTGCTGGTGATTACTGCAGGCTGCGAGGGTAAGCGCGACCATCTATCATCACTGACTATACCTCCACGCAAGCGGGCGGCGGCTAGAGGACGTGCTGTGCCACTGAGCATTAGTAATCGATCAGCAATAATTTGTAACCTTGCTGAAACGGTGCTGATTTCATCTTCCGTGAGGCAATTCTTCGCTTTTTGTGCATGCAGTCGTTTCAACAAATATTCTTTCGGTCTTTCGAGTGCGCAGACTATTGTTTTCGCTCGTTCAAATGCCTCATCTATAACAATTCGTCGATCAACAACAAACCAAATGCGTCTGGGCGCGGAACGTTCTTGCAAAGTACGGTCAGCTTGAGAGGCGAGAGCGTAAATGGCGATGTCGATGCAAGCAGTCTTGCCAGATGCGGTAGGTAGGTCTAATGCTTTTGGCCACGCTCCAGCGGTGACTCGGTCCGCCAACATCGCCTGCCATGGGAATGGGGTATAACCCCAAACAGCACTGAAAAATTCCTCAAAACTAGGGATGGCCATAGAGCGCTGTAGATTGAGTCCTGCTGCCATATCAGAATTCCTCAGCCATAGGTCGGCATAATCCATATCCTCGGTACCGGCCAGCCCCTAACAGGATAGGACCGTGTACCGGCTGCTCAAAGACAATGATGGCGTGGCTATGCCGTCTTTGGCTTCCGTCCTTGCGAACCATTCTGGGAAAGACATGCGCCGGTGGCACACCCAAATGTGCCGAAACCGGTGTTGCGCAGATTTCACGAGGATGGGGTAGACCAACGCGCTTGCAGGCTAATCGAATCATGCTGGCGATTTCGAAATAGTAAGCCTCTTTATCCTTTGCCTTTGGATGTTGATCAAAAACTATCGGTGTTACAGTTGCCCACCGAGTAGCTCCTTTTGGATAACCCGTCCAGGTCTCGGGTAATAGACTTAACGCCGGACATTGATCTGTTACGGGGGCCAATCGCCAGCGTCCTAGTCGCCCAAGTTTCAATTCCCGAACTCGTCCAATCGCCGCCAAAAGAGAACGTCGAGTCTCGCGGGTAATGCCCACCGGCAACGCGAGTGCAATTCCTAGCAAAGATCCGTCTGCATGTGGATGGCCAGCAAATGCCAGAGGCACAAACGAGAGGTGAGGAGCATCGAGCAAGTCTCCATTATCTCCATGGCCGCTGAGGATTGATGCAATGTTCGGTATCACGAACTCGCGCAGGCTGCAAAACGCTTCATGCCAGCGTTGACAGATTGTCAGTACATCTACAACCTCAAGTCGCCGGAATGGCCCATCCAAGCGCTCTAGTGTGAGCGGAATAATGTACGGGCTTAGAACTGTGCCTTCGGAATGGCAGGCATCCTCTTTTTTCGATTGAGGATGCTCATAGCCAGCTGTAGTCGATAATTGCGGTCGCTTACGTACCGGCGGTCCTTCTCCAAATCTCTTCCCTATCTCCTCACGTGCAGTTTTTTGCGCTTTTCTGTCTGAATCATCGTCAGCGGCTACAAGGAGCGAAGCATAGGTCTCTGACGCTTCTCCATTAAATCGACGCTCCAATTCGACAAGAGTTCCATTCTTGGTTACACGAAACCGGATTGGGGAATCCTCATTGGGTACCCAATTTAGCACGTGTGGTGCTTGAGAATTGTCAGCCAGCCATACATGCACCAATGAAGAGGAATGGCCAATACGTGTAACTTTGGAGCAAAGAGATGCAAATGCCTCGCGAATAGTATTCGAAGGCTCGGCACCACTCCACACGTACCAAACAGTATCGTCGTCCAGCCACTTACGGGCGAATGTCCGAGCTTGGCGGTCGCGCGCGACTGGTGCTGACTGAAGCATTGCTTTGGAAGGGCCTGCGGAATCATTGACCGGTACAAAATGTGTAACAACGCTCCGCGATAATCCATCAGGTGCATGCATTAACGGTGGATCCAATGATTCGAGCCACTCTAGAGCTGCTCGCTCCCTGCTATCGCCTCCAGTTTCAAAGTGAGTCGCGGCCATAGCCATGAAGATTCGCCCCGGATGTGGCGGCCATTCTGCGCTGTTCCGATCATCATACTCGGCCGCAGCGGAGAAACCATTGAGGTATCGAATTCCAATCGTGAACATCTTCACCCCTGTGCTCCCACCTCTTCATTTATAGCTTGTTGCTGGCTGAGCCGCACCAACTTCAATAACTCGGAAGAGGGTGTGAGTGTAATGGGTTTTGTGGGCCATGGGAGGTTCAGCGCAGTTGCTGCTGCGATCCCTTCGTTGAGAATCGAAATGGCATTTTTGCTCGTCAACGAGAATCTCTGCACATCATCACAATCAGGGCGATCGAGTAGTTCCCATACCATTGAGCCTTGCGGCCAGAGCAAGCACCGAGAACGCAGCCCAACTCCAGATTCAAACGCAAGTGTAGCAGCACACAGCCCAAGCGCTGCGAGAACGGTCCGAGCAGCAGTATCAAGTTCCGGGTTTGACATCTTGTTTATCGGGAATCGCAATCGTCGTAAACAAATCAATGAGAGAGTAGTGACTTGCTCCGCATACTCCAAAGTGACACCGGCAAAGTTGTTGTCTTCGGTTTTTTGCTTTCGGTCCTTTGGAAAAGGTACGCTGCTGTGGTTTACAGCGGATGGAGCAACTACACCTTTCATTTTTGGATCTTCGGCGACTCTCCAATCGAATGCTGATTTCTTAAGAATTGGAATTTTGTTACTAGAACCCATCTCATAAATA
>CAYNPS010000193.1:0-6784 GCA_964399125.1 uncultured Terriglobales bacterium | reverse complement strand
TCGCCGAGGTGAGCGTAGCGCGTCCATGAGGCGCCGCGGTCACGAGATTCGAAAATTTGCCCTGAGCTGGTGCCAAGCAAAATGCGGTCAGGATTCTGCGGGTCGTACGAGAGCGAACGAACGTCTCCCCCATCGGGGCCGATCATGTGCGGCTGTGCCCCGTGCGCATATCCGACGCAAAACGAGAGCGCGCCAGCCAGCGCAGCAAGGTACAACCATCGTTTGCTGAACATGGACACTTCCTCCGGTAACTTTGGTAACTCGTACTCTTCGGGGAGAAGGGCGCGTTAACAATGCCACCGGCGGCGCGAGGGTGGTAGATGACGAAAGTGCGGAAGCGCTGGCCGCAACCTTGGTCACTCGTGAAGTTGTTGATTAGATTGAGAGTAGCTGGATGAGAGTTGCCTTGAAAAGCTGCTAGCTACTAGCTGCTAGCCAAAACCGAGGGACGATTCTGGCCTGCTACTAGCTGCACTCCTCCGATCACTTTCGCGTCGGCACACAGAGAAGCGTATTTGCGGTCAGTACGAGGGCCGTCAGCGTTTGCTTTGGCTAGAAGCTAGCAGCTAGTCGCTAGCCGCTTCTGCAGCAGCTAGTCGGTAGCGGCTAGATTTTGTTCTGGCGCTGCACGTCGATAATTCCAGGTATCTTCCGAATTCCCGAAACGATTCTTTCAAGGTGTTTGACGTCTTCGATGTCAATAGTGATGTCGATTGACGCGCGGCTGTCGCCAGTGCGGACGTCCATGTTGCGGATGTTGGTATGGTCGTCGCTGATGATCGCGGTGACCTGCTTCAACATTCCCTGGCGGTCGTCGCACATGACGGTGAGCTTCACGGGGTAAGTTGCTTTGGTCGGTCCCGATTTCGCGGCGCTTGCACGTCCCCAGGTGACATTGATGCGGCGATCGGGCTCATACATCAGGTTCGTGACGTTAGGGCATGACTTCGCGTGAACAGCTACGCCCTTGCCGCGTGTAACGTATCCCACGATCTCTTCACCGCGAATCGGATTACAGCAGCGAGCGCGATAAACAAGCAGTTCGTCGTGGCCTTGAACTTTGAGCGATCCACTATCATCGCCGAAGACCTTGCGGATCATGCCTCCGATCAGGCTCTTATCTTCGTCTTCCTGATCCGGCTCAGCGGAGGTGACACCAGGTGCGAGTTTCTTCAGGACGGCGCGGGCTGAGAATTTGCCGTAGCCGACGGCCGCGAGCAAATCCTGTTCGGTTGCTCCGATACCGTACTCGGTTGCGACTGCCTGATAGTTCTCCGGCTTCACATCTTTGAGGCTGACTTTGTACTTGCGGGCTTCTTTCTCCAGAACCTTGCGGCCGATCTCCACCGCGCGCTCGCGTTGATGGACCAGGAGCCAATGCTTGATCTTGTTGCGTGCGCGTGAAGACTTTACGAATCCAAGCCAGTCGCGGCTGGGCTGGTGTCCCGTTTGCGTGATGATCTCAACGATGTCGCCATTGCGCAGCTTGTAGCGCAGTGGAACGATCCGTCCGTTGACCTTCGCGCCTACGCAGGTGTTTCCCACTTCGGTATGGATGGAATACGCGAAGTCGATGCAACAAGCATCACGGGGTAGTATCACCACTTTCCCCTTGGGAGAAAATGTATAGACCTCTTCAGGATAGAGATCGATCTTAAGCGTGGAGAGGAATTCGTTTGGATCCGAAACGTCGCGCTGCCATTCGACGACCTGTCGCAGCCAGGAGAGGCGCTGCTCGTCTTTGGCCGTGACCGGAGTGCCGTCTTTGTACTTCCAGTGCGCAGCAATGCCGTCTTCCGCCATCTTGTGCATCTCTTCGGTGCGAATCTGCACTTCAAACTGCATTCCGCCTTCCGCCATGACCGTGGTGTGCAGAGACTGGTAAAGATTCGGCCTCGGCATGGCGATGAAGTCTTTGATTCGGCCCGGCACCGGACGCCAGATGCTGTGAATCGCGCCCAAAGCTGTGTAGCAGTCTTTTACCGATTTGGTAATAATGCGAATGGCCAGCAGGTCATAGACCTGATCGACTGAGATGCGCTGCCGCTGCAGCTTTTGCGCAATGCTGTACAGCCGCTTGATGCGGTGGTCGACCCTGGCATCGACGCCGTTCTCTTTTAACTTTTCCTGAATGAATGCGACCGTCTTGGCAAGAAATGCTTCGCCTGATTTCCGGCGCGCGTCCACCTGCTCCTTGATCTGTTGATAACCGATAGGATCGACGTACTGAAATGCTAGATCTTCGAGTTCGCCGCGGACCTTGCCCATTCCGAGACGATGCGCAAGCGGTGCATAGATATCGAGCGTCTCCTGAGCAATGTGCACTTGTCGGTCTGGCGGCAGATGCTCCAGCGTGCGCATGTTGTGCAGGCGATCGGCGAGCTTAATGAGGACGACGCGGATGTCGTCGGTCATCGCCAGTACCATCTTGCGAACGTTCTCCGCCTGACGCTCCTCGCGGCTGGCGAGGTTGATCTTGGCAATTTTGGTTACGCCGTCGACTATGTGAGCGACTGGATCTCCGAACTTTTCGGAAATTTGCTTGTTCGTTACATCTGTGTCCTCAACAGCGTCGTGTAGCAGGCCGGCTGCGATCGCTGTTGAGTCGAGCTTCATCTCAGCGAGAACGAGCGCTACTTCAAGAGGATGGACGAGATAAGGCTCGCCCGAAGCGCGAGTCTGTCCTTCGTGATGCTGGAGGGAGAATTCATAGGCCTGCCGAATGATCTCCAGGTCGTCATTCGGCCGGTTTTCGCGGACCAGCTTTAGCAGGTCACGGAACTTCGTGGCCGTAAGTACATTGGTCGCGATCTGCTGGCGCAGGGTCGCCATGATTGATTATAGCTGGCGAAAAAAGCGGCTTTCGTTTGTCGGATGTCGCGGTCGGCCTCGAGTTGTGAGGCAAAAGCACCGCGACTTAAAAAGGGGAGGAATCGCTTTTTCTGTTCTCTCAGGCATCGCGAATCATCCAGAGCACATCGCAACTTCGGAGTGGCTGGGTGTGGCCACAATCTCGTATTCGTTAAATGGCTATGCCAGCACGAACTGCATTGTTGCTCTGTCTTATCACTGGGTGGGGATTCGCCCAGGCACCGATCCCAACCGCTCACGGCGGGACAGGTGATGAATATCCATACCTCGTGTCCGCCACATACATGCATGTACACACCGACGGAAGTTTTTCACGACCGCTGGGCCTGAACGGATTTGCAGGATCGTTCTCTCGGGCAATGTGGCCATCCACGCGTCTGACCGGGGAAATAGGGCGCTACACCAAGAACGGCATTTCGCTTACCTCGTTTCTTGCAGGTCCGCAGGCGGGCGTGCGCATCTGGCGGATTCAACCGTACGCGAGCATTCTTGGAGGGATGTCGCGAATCAATGTGGGCACCAGCAACGAGTTCACAATAGCGGCAGGTGGTGGTATCGACGTGCCCTGGACCAATCACATCCGAATCCGCGCGCTGCAGTGCGACTATTACCGTCTCTTCGGAGGAAAGTACCCTTCTGCGGACTATCTCCGCATTGGATTCGGTGTCGCATACGCCTTCGGTCAGTGACGGCGACTGCGCTCCAAGCAGGAAACCCGATTGCAATGCAGTCCGACCTAACCTCTTAAGGCTATTTAGCCTCGCTTGCTGCAAAAAAACGAAAGGCAACAAGTCCCAGATCCCGGCAAAGCCAAACACGATGGCTCAGGAGCGTTGTTCGTAACTCATTAGTTACCTTTGTAATCCTGCCCGAGCTCACGCACGTGAGGTACCCTCGGCCAGGCATGGAACTGCGTCGGGAGGAACGTGAAGGGACGCGGCATCAGGTCTCGGTTTGGAGCCTTGATGCCGAAGGAAAGATCTACGTTCAAGAGGCGCACACCACCGACGTTTCCAATACTGGAGCGTGTCTTGGCGGGTTAAATCGCCGCATCGAGCCCGGCTCGTTGGTTGGGGTTCAGAACGGGAGCCGCCGCGGCCGATTCAAAGTCGTATGGGCCGAGCGCGACGGCCAGCGTACTCATCAGGTGGGGATCGAGCGCATGCCGAGCGACACCGATGGTCCCACGCGCGTTCTGCTGGTCGACGACAGCCGCGAGTCGGTTGAGATTCGCAAGCCTATTCTGCAAGCCCTCGGTTATGAGTGCTCGGTCGCTTCATCTACTTCTTCGCTATTTGACAGCCTGCAAAATTCCGACTTCAAAGCTGTCGTGTTGGCGCATCCGCTGAAGGACGTAGATTCCATCGAATTGCTGGTAAGCATTCGAAGAAGCGGCAGCAAAGCAAAGATCGTGCTGGTGTCGGCTCACCCGCATGTTCACGAATCACTGCGCTCGGTCACGGATGCCTTTGTATATGCGCGTGAACCACAGAGCGCCTTCGTGGGAGCAGTCGAGAAAGCGCTCGACCATATTCCTTCAAAGCTGCTTACGACTCGCACCATCCATCGCCATGCTGTGCGCGTGCCATTGGTGGTTGAGGTCCTTCGCTCCGGCGTGAAGACCAATCTTTATGGGGCCTCCGCGGACTTGAGTGAGCGTGGGATCGGTGGCAACATCAAAGCTCCACTCATTCCGGGAGAGATGGTCAAGGTTATGTTTCCACTCCCGAATGCCCACAGCGATTTACAGGCTTATGCCATCGTTCGTCATCGCCGCAGCGAGTTCTACGGCTTCGAGTTTGTCTCGATCGACGACAAGAGTCTTGAGATCATCCGGGCGCTTTGCGCCGTTCTCCCGCCACTACGAAATTCCTAGCCAGAAATTCTGAGGCGAGTCCCCCCTCATCACGCTCAGTTGCAAGTTGCCATCGCGAAAATGCAAGATGCTGCAACTCTGGACGGCCATGTTTTCCACAGGCATCCGTTGATTGTTGAAAATGAACGAGTTCATGAGATGCAATCTCCGCTAGCTTTGGCCTGCCACGTGCACAATGAGAGCATGATTTGGCGTGTACTTGAGGAGCGTTTAATTACCCGGTTAGCGCGATTCAAGTCCATTCCAAACGCAAAGAAGTTAGGAAAGAACAATTCAGTGACCAAAATCAGTTTGCGACTTTCGATATTTGCACTCGTCGCAGCGTTTCTCTGCCTCTCGACGTCAGCTCGCGCGGATGCGATTTACCAGGTCGGAGGCGGGTTTACGTGCCCGAACAACAGCTGTCTTGGGGGAGCGTACACATTGTCGTTTGTGGGCGCGAACTCAGGAACAACCTTCGACGTGACACTCACCGCTACAACTCCGACAAGTGGAGCTGCTTTCGGCGATTACATCAGCAGCGTGGAATTCGGAGATGGCAAGAGTATCGCCTCAGCCACACTCACCAGTGCGCCGGGAGGCGTGAGTAGTTGGGGAGCTACCGTATATGGAAATTTGAGCAACGCAGGGTGTACTTCAGGGCCTGCTCCCAACGCTTGCAATAACCAAAATCTCGTCAACGGGCAGTACACGCTGGCAAAAGCAAACGGTAGCACCTATTCGTGGACTTGGCATGTAGTGTTCTCAGCCGCCGGCTTGGATCTTAACGAGAACGACATGCACATCGGGCTTCAGTACGAAAACGGGCCCAATACCAGCAACGGACTGATTGTTTCTGAAAGTGGCGTTTCCTCCAAGGTTCCCGAACCCTCCTCTCTGGCGCTGCTCGCGAGTGGATTTGTGGGTGCAGGTTTATGGAGGCGACGCACAGGTAGGGTCCAATAGGGATTTCACATCTTTTCAGAGAGCGGCGCGCATGATGCGCGCCTTTTCTTTTATGTTGTGATTCGCGGGATGATCGCTTTTAGAAGGCGTGAGAACTCGCCGCGAATACGGCGCCCGATTTCCATGACTTCCGCGTGATTGATGGGCTGATTCAGAATGCCCGCTGCCATGTTCGTTACAACCGAGATTGCCAATACCTTCATTCCGCAATGTCGCGCGACAACCACCTCCGCGACCGTCGACATACCCACGACATCTGCTCCAATCGTTCGTAGGAAACGAATCTCGGCCGGAGTTTCATAACTCGGTCCGGGAACGGCGGCGTAGACTCCCTCAAAAATCTTAATTCCCTGTCGTCGTCCTTCTTCCAAAGCAATTGCCCGCCAGTCTTTGGCATATGCTTCGGTCATGTCGGGGAACCGCGGCCCAAACCGTTCCTCGTTCGGACCCATCAGAGCGTTCGTGCCTTGAAGATTGATATGGTCACTGAGGACAACCAGACACCCTGGTGTAAGCTGTGCTCCGATTCCGCCGGCGGCGTTGGTAAGCACCACGCCTCTGATTCCGAAACGACAGAAGACGCGCATCGGGAACGTTACCCGGAGCATGCTATGGCCCTCGTAGTAGTGGACCCGTCCCTGCATCACTGCAATTGGAATATCGTGAACTCTTCCAATCACCAGGTTGCCTGCGTGCCCCTCGGCGGCCGAAAGCGGAAAATGCGGAATCGATGAGTAAGGAAGCGTCACGCGATCTTCAAGCTCGTCAGCAAATGCTCCCAATCCGGAACCGAGCACCAGGGCAAGCTTTGGCTGAAGAGACGTCTTGCTGCGAATGAAATCGGCGGCTTCGCCTGCCAAAGTCCATTGATCTGCGACAGCTTTGGTTTGATTAGGTGCCGTGTTCATAAAATGACGATGTTTTGAATCTGGCTTCTACGGGATTTTCCAGTAAAGCACAGACGCAGCGCTTTGCCGAACATTCTCCGCCTTTCGCGCCATCATGATTTAATAAACGTTTCGATATGATCTGCCTGACTGTTCATCTCACCGTGAAGGCTGGCCGGGAGCAGGAAACGGCCGACATGTTCCG
>CAYNPS010000192.1:0-6797 GCA_964399125.1 uncultured Terriglobales bacterium | reverse complement strand
AAGCCTACGCCGAAGCCGAACGCGCACTGGAAATCATGCGCCAGGAAGGCGAAGCAGAAGAACTGGCAGCGGAGTAGGGAAGCTGCCAGCTTCCAGCTACCAGCCGCCAGCAAATCAAACGTGGAGCCGGGCGCCCTCGCCCGGGTTAGGTTGCAAACACGAAAAGCGCGGAGCAGATGCTCCGCGCTTCTTTTTTGATCCTGCGTTTATCCGTGAAATCCGTGGGCGCAGCCTCCGTGTAATCCGTGTCGTGTTTTGGTGTTGCTTTTTTTTACTTCACCCGATGGCCCGATCTCCAGATCACCCGATTCCTCAATAGTCACAGCGTCGCCTATCCATTACTCTGTTTCTCAATGCTCCACTTGGTGACGCACTTTCGCCGTGCGGTGTGGCGCGCTTTTGAGCACGATGCGTTCGCCACCGCGAAGGCCGCCGCGTATTCTTCGATTCTCACGCTCTTTCCTGCATTCCTCGTCCTCGCCTCGATTGTCGGAATGTCGCAGGACACCGTCGCTTTCACCCGCGAAATAGCCTATGCGATCGGAAGAGTTCTCCCTGCTGGGACCACTGCCCTGGCGCTTGCATACTTCAACACCAGCAAGATTCGTCCGGTCCACGTGATCTTGTCCGCATCGGTAGTTACGCTCACCGCCGCAAGCGGTGTGATGGTTTCCTGGATGTCAGCATTTCGCCGAGCCTACGGCATACAAGGCAATCCCTGGGGATTCTGGAAGGAGCGCGCAATGGCATTCCTGCTGATTCCCATTGCGGCGTTCCCTATGGCGTTCGCGACCTTGATCGTGGGTTTCGGCAACCAGGTACAGAATTGGCTATCGCTGCACACGATTTACGAACTACGCGGAGCCGTGTTTTTGCTGTGGACCGCAGGGCGCTGGACGATCGGCATACTCACCAGCATTGCCGTCATCGCCCTCATTTATCACCTTGCCATTCCGCGAACGCAATCGTGGCGGCGAGTCTTGCCGGGAGCGGTGCTGGCGACCGTGATGTGGTTCGGAGCGACAGTCGGCTTTGGCTGGTATGTAACGAACTATGCCAATTATGCAGTCATCTACGGCTCGTTAGCTGCTGTAATTGCTCTGTTGGTATGGCTGTACCTAGTCTCAATCGTAGTATTGATAGGCGCAGAGTTCAACGCGCTGATCTTCCCGAAACGGGAGATGTAGTGGTTGGCGATGCGCGACAGAACCGGCGCCGGTAGGCGCTGGGGCAGCCGCTTGTGTTGCGGCTGCGCGTTTTAGCGTAGCAAGCGAGCCGCGGAGAGCCGCTACCTTGGGTTCATCTCGGATGCAGCCGCGAAACACGCGGCTGCCCCAGCGCCTACCGGCGCCGGTTCCGTTTCGAGCTCAATCAGGTCGCCTTCCGGCCCGCAATATCGCTTCAACTCTCCGGAGGTCATCTTCCGTATCCACGCCCACGGTATCGAACGGCGTCTCAGCCACGTGAATCTCGATCCCATGATCCAAAAACCGCAACTGCTCCAGACGCTCAGCGCGCTCCAGTTCCGATTCGGGCCAGGAGCAGAATTTCTCCAGCGCCTCGCGCCGGTAGGCGTAAAAGCCGAGGTGTTTGAACCGCTGCACCGTTCCCGAATTGTCACGATCAAATGGGACCGTCGCTCGAGTGAAATAAAGCGCCCGGTCAGCAAGATCGGTAACCACCTTCACCGCATTGGGATTGTTCACATCCGCCGCGGCGCAAGGAGTCTTGATAGTCGAGACCAGCACGCGCCAATCCTGCATGGGGCCGAGCAACGCCGAGATATGCTCAGGCCGCGCCAGCGGCTCATCACCCTGGACATTTACATAAACATCAGCGGGCACACGTTGCGCGACCTCCCACACCCGATCCGTCCCGCTGCGATGCGCAGAAGAAGTCATCTCCGCCCGCCATCCATGCTGTTTGCAAACGGCGAGCACTTCCTCCGAGTCAGTAGCGACAATCACATCCGAAAGCTGCGAACATCGCCGCGCCGCCTCGACCACATGGCTCAGCATGGGACGTCCAGCAATCTGGCGCAGAACTTTGCGCGGAAGGCGGGTGGAAGCGAGTCGGGCGGGAATGATGGCGATAGCGTGCATAAGAAGCTACTAAGCTACTAAGCTTCTAAGCTGCTAAGCAAAACCTTTTCGACTCCGTGTCCTCCGTGGCTCCGTAGTGAAAAGATTTGTGGCTTAGAAGGGCGTCAATATACTTGACACACAAGCCCTTCGGAGCTGATGATGCTGCTCAGAGATCGGGAAATTGTCGATCAGACATAGAGGGTTAATTCACCACAGAGCCACGGAGAACACGAAGGAAGGCGAGAGTGGGTTCGTCGTCTTCTGAGAGTCAATGGTGGCGCAGGGACTTGGAGCAAATGACCGCCGAGCAACAATCAAGCCTTCAAATCTCCGTGTTCTCCGTGGCTCCGTGGTGAAAAAAGAATTCAAAACTTCCCATGCCGCCAAGCTCGCTTAATCACCTGAACCAGCGCATCAGCATGCTCGTGCAGACGGCCTTCGAAACTCTTCGAGTCCATTGCCGAGACCGAGAAGTTGATGTGCATGTTGTTCCCGCCTGCATCGTCGTCGGCAATCATCTGCGACAGGCCTGACGACAAGCTCGCCGGCAGGACCATTTCGTTCTTGTGGACGAAAGCCAGCGAATCGTCGGGCACGATGCCGCCGGCTGCGAAGGCGTTCAGCGCTTCGAAGCCGAGGATGTTGCTGTAGACGTCGGCGGCTATGGCGGGAGCCATCGACCATCCCACAATGGGAATTGCGGCTGCCGAGGCATAGGCCGCTGCAGCTCCTTCCGCTGCCGAGCTTCCGATGTTTGCCGCCGACGCGGTCTTCTGCGAGCCGATGCCGAAGACCTGCATGAATGTGTGCTGCGCCACCCACTGCGCGACCATGCGTTCGAGCATGCGCAGGAGGTCGGCCAGGATCTGGTCGAGGACGCGCGCGATGTTCTGCTGCAGCGTCCGCGAGCTGCTGCTCATCTGAGTGACCGTGTTCGCGAAGCCGCGATTCATGGTCGTGAAACCGTGTTCCATTGCTGGCTCTGATCGTGGACGGTGGCGGCGGTGATCTTCTGGATCTCGGCGCTCGTCTGCTGGAACTGCTCGCGCATGTGCTGCGCGGCTTGCGCCGAGGCGTCGGTCGTTTGCCGCACGGATTGGAGCAGCGAGCTGTTGTCGAAATCGAGCTTCATAGAAAACATTGAACACGGAGGACACGGAGGTCACGAAGGAGGGAAAATCTGGAGAGCAGACCTGTTTTAGTTTTTTACCTCTGTGTCCTCCGTGACCTCCGTGTTCGATCTTCAGAAAATCCTCAATGGGCCCACTCGCGTGAGTCGATGCCGACCCCCGGACCCTGCGACAGCGCTCAGCAAATCACCCGACACTCGATTGCTCCCTAAAGGCAGCAGTTTTGTGTAACATTGTTGTTAACGCTGGAACGCTCTCAAGTTGCTCCCGCAGGTCAGCGGGCTGATCGTAGAAATGTCCAAACACATACTTTCCGTTTCTTACAACGAACCGTTGCTTCGCACCCGCGAACTGCTTCTTCGGCGCGAGGGTTACCTGGTGACTTCTGCCCTGGGTTTCACCGACGCAGTTAAGGTCTGTAAAGAGGCTAAGTTTGACCTGTTCGTCATCGGACATTCCATTCCTGACAACGACAAGCGCGAGCTCATTCGCGTATTCCGGGGGCACTGCAACGCCCCAGTCATTGCGTTACGACGTCATGGCGAAGTTCCGCCCGATGACGCTGACGCCCACGCATATCCTGACGACATCGAAGGAATGCTGGAGACGATCAGGAAGACTCTGGCCAGAGGATCAGAGAATGGTCGTGAGTGAGGATGGTCTCGTCTTTCTGCGTACAGTTTATGAGTTCGTACGAAGTCTGGTTCGAAGTCGAGCGTCATAGAAAACATTGAACACGGAGGACACGGAGGCCACCAAGGAGGGGCGGAAATCTGGATGTGTGCTATTTAGGTTTTACCTCTGTGTCCTCCGTGACCTCCGTGTTCGATCTTCAGAAAATCGTCTATCAGGCCCGAAGCCTGCGTCGATACCCGCCCTCCGGCGCTTGCGACAGCGCTCAACAAATCGCTCGACGCTCGCTTTTTCCGCAAAGGCCGTGCGCGCATCATCGCCGCGAGCAAGACATGCGCCGGCGGATGCTCGCTCCAGTACTCCAGCAGCTCATTGGCCTGGCGCAGCGTGAGGAGTTCGATTTCGGGAATGGTCCACCCGGTGGAGGTTGCGATGTAGCCGAAGAGATGAGGCCAGTCGGCGATCCGGCTTAGTCGGCCCTGGCTGATCTTCCCCCACCGGATCAGCGGCTAGAGATGTCGACCCGACCGCTACCGCGGCCGGTACTGACCGCTTCAGGCCTGACGCTTCCAGCACACGATCCAGGACTTCTGTGAAGTTGTTCAGGTCGAGCATGTCTTCAAGTTCTTCGAGCGCAACCTCGGGATGAAGTTTGCTGATCGACGCGTGAATCACGGGAACCAGCGATAGCATCGAGCCGAATCCGCTGGCGATCCTTTGCTCGGCGCCGAGCAGGGCGGGTTCGAGTCGGCGAAGGTCGCCGAGTGTCAAAGCACATAGGCGAAATTCTCGGCCACGAAGCGATATCACGTGTGCGGTCACTGAGTTCTCCTGTTTATCGAAGTGGTGGGTCGTTTAGGTTGGCGACTCTCTGACGGTTAAATCTGATAACGCCGCTCTGGTCTGTAAAGAAGTAGCCGCCTGTACCGGGTGTGGCAGGATTCGCGTTTACATTGAATCCTTTGCCATGGTTCGTTCGTGTGTAGACGTAATAGTAGCCGCCCTTGGCGGTTTTAGGCGAAGTGGCCCGCGAGAGAGCGTCATCGATCAAACAAGCAGAAGTACGCGAAGTTTTGTTGCCCAGCGAACAGCCAAGGTCCGACAAGGTTAATGAATAGCCAAGGGGCTCGCCTTCATTGTCCTTCCACCTTGCCTCGCGATAGCTACTCTCAGCAGCGATAATGGCTCGTAATGAGCCCATGCCACTCACCTCGGACGACTCAGCTCGAACCCTGAAAACGCAAAAACCAATTACTCCTGCTGCTAAGACTGCGACGATGAGTAACACCAGCAGAATTCCTGCGAAGCCGCGTTCTTTCATTTAAACCTCCCAAATCAGAACGTCTGGACGGTCACTTCATGCATCCTCGCACGTTTCTCACTCCGCCAGATAAAGGTCCATCACCTGCCCGCCGGCATTCGAGAACGCTTCGAAGTCGAACTCGGGCACGAGGAAGTCTTCGTTCTTGGTCGCCCACGCGAGCTTTTCGGCGACGCAGGAATAAAGGAGCAGGTTCGCCTGCTTGCCGGCGTACTGCTCGTTGAGCAGGATCTGGAACGTGGAGCTACTGGCGGATATTGAGCTGCACGCCTGCCGCGCTGGTGTAGCGATACGAGATGAGCACGGCGGCTCCGGCGTCGGCTGCAGCGAAGGTGTAGGTGCCGGCGCTGACCGAGTACTGTCCTTGCACCGGCGCGCTCGTGACCTTCACCAGCGGCAGTCCGGTCGCGGAGTAGCGCACGCCCCAGTCATCGACGAACTGCGCTGAGTTCGTTACCGTGACCGTGTACGGCGACGATGCGGGCACGCTCTGCGCTTCGTCGAGCGACGTGAGCTTTTGTCCGCTGGTCATCGTCTGGCCGAAGAAGAGATCGTTCACGTGCTTGCCGATGATCTGCGCGAACTTGGCTTTGCCCGCGATCTTGCACTTGCCGCGCGCGACCGCTTCGGCGTACTGGTTTTGTCCATAGAGTTCTTTCAGCGAGCCCGAGATCTCCAGGCTGACGTCCTGCAGCGTGCCGAACTTGATAGGCGTAGGATTCGCCGCGAGGTTCCCGCCAACGGGATATCCCCAGAGCGTGCCTGATCCGAATTGGAACATGGGTTTCTCCTGGTTTCGTCTTTGTCATTCCGAATCCCCTGCGAAAACATTGAACACGGAGGACACGGATGTCACGAAGGAGGCATGGGAATCTGGAACACAGACCTGTTTTAGTTTTTAACTCTGTGTCCTCCGTGACCTCCGTGTTCGATCTTCAGAGAATCCTCTATGAGGCCAGAAATGAAGTACTGGAGTTTGTAGGGATTCCTCACCCCTGCGAAAAGCACGCAGGGGATTCGGAATGACAAGAAAGAATTATGCTGTCGTCAAAATCTCCACAGGCAGTACCGCCATCGCCGCCGCTCCATTCACGTTCTCAACGATGCGCGCGCTGCCTTGCAGTCGGCAATGCGAGACTTTGCCGCCGAGCGTCTGCTTGCCGTCGGAGTTCGCAGGCGGAGCGAGCGCGGCTTCGATGGCATCCAGCAGGTCATTCAATTCCTGAGATGGAATGGTTTGCTCGTCGCCTGAGCCTTGCGTGTAGATCACGAGATCAACGGTAGCGATCCAGATGATCGGCTCTCCATTCGCGTTGGTCTTCGCACGCTCTCCGGTCTGCACCTGGAACAACGCCGGGCGCGATTCCGGCGAGACTTGCTCGGGCATGCGCCATCGGCGCGAGATCGTGGCGAATTTTGCGCCTAGCGAGGATTGGAGCGTGGTGAAAAGCGCGGAGTAAATTTGTTCGCGTTGGACGTTCATAAAAATAGTTGTCCGCTAAACCAATTCGCGTTACTCCGGGGCAAAATGCCGAATCGCAAAAGGGTCCAGCCCGAAGGGCGAATGTATTAGCCCACGCGCGTAAGCCGTGGGTTAGCGAACGAAAGGAGTCGAGCCCTGAAAGGGCG
>CAYNPS010000191.1:0-6819 GCA_964399125.1 uncultured Terriglobales bacterium | reverse complement strand
CTTCGCTGATCACGCCGAACCCGGGCAGGATCATGATGTACACCGCCGGGTGCGAGTAGAACCAGAACATGTGTTGGAACAGCACGGGATCGCCGCCGAGCTGCGGATTGAAGATCCCAATATGCAACCCGCGCTCCAGGGCAACGAGAATGAGCGTGATCGCCAGCACCGGTGTAGCCAGCACCATCACAACGCTGACCGCGTATTGCGACCAGACGAAGAGCGGCAGACGAAACCACGTCATTCCGGGCGCACGCATGCGATGTACAGTCACAATAAAGTTCAGTCCGGTAAAGATCGAGGCAAAGCCGGCGATCATGATGCCTAGGGCCGCGGCTATTACGTGAGTGTTCAGATACTGCGTGCTGAGCGGGGTGTAGAACGTCCAGCCAGTATCGACGCCACCGCTGATGATGGCCGAGAACGTAAAGCAGGCGCCGATGATGAAGATGTACCAACTCGCCAGGTTGATCTTAGGGAAGGCAAGATCGCGCGCGCCAATCATCATCGGAAGCACGAAGTTGCCCAGCGTGGCCGGAATCGACGGCACCAGGAAGAAGAACACCATGACGATGCCGTGCATGGTGAAGAGCTTGTTGTATGTGTCGGATTGGAACAGGTCGCCCTGCGGCGTGAGCAGCTCGAGGCGGACCAGGGCAGCCATCGTACCGCCAAACAAGAAGAAGAGCGTGATCGAGACCAGGTACAGAAGCGCGATGCGCTTGTGGTCCTTGGTCAAGAACCATGATTTGATTCCAAAGCTGGAGTTTAAGTAAGTATCGGTCGGCATCTCCAGCGCTGCCGGCGCTACAGTTGCGGTACTCATTGATGCTCCCCTTGGGGCGCCGCGCCCTTGCCTGCGGCGTTGGGCTTCGCCGGAGCGGCCTTGCGTCCGGGCACGACCGCGCCTCGCGGCGCCGGCTCCGTCGGACTCGGCTCAACTGCCGGTTCCGTGGGCGGCACTGCGCTGGTGCGCGGCATCTGGATCGTGTTCGTTCCCGGTTTGGTAACGTCGATACCCTTTTGAATCTTGTCGAGGTTTACCGGCGGCTCCTGCTGCGTGTTTGTTTGTAGCTGTAGTAATTGTCCGTTATAAGTCAGCGACTTTATGTATTCGATGAGCTGAATCATCTCATCTTCGTTCAACTGCCCCTGGAACGTGGGCATGATGTTCTGGAAGCCGTATACGATCTTCGCGCTGGGATTCAGAATCGATTCGCGAATGTAGGCTTCGTCGACGGCGATCGCGCTGCCGTCGGAGAGGCGCGCCTCGCGTCCGTAAATGTTATAGAGATTGGGACCGCGCGCGTTATCGGCGCCGGTATGGCACGTCGGGCACCCCATCGACGCGAAGACTTTCTGCCCTTCCGTAGCGAGCGAACCGAACGCTCCAGGTCCGCGCAGCCATTGCTGGTAATCGTCATAGGGCATGGCAGTCACTTCGCCCTTCATCTCCGAGTGTTTGGTGCCGCAATACTGATTGCAGAAGAGATGATAGGTGCCCGGCTTGGTCGCCTCGAACCACACCTGTGTGTAGCGCCCGGGCAGGACGTCCATCTGCTGGCGGAACGCGGGGACGTAGAAGTCGTGGATCACATCCTGCGAGATGAGCGTCATGCGCACGGGAACGCCGATGGGAACGTGCAGGTTGTTGATCTCGCGCTGCCCGCCGGGATGTTCGAATTTCCACATCCATTGCTTGCCGACGCCGTAAATCGTCATCGCCGATTTGGGCGGACGACGTTCCTGGAAGAAGAGCACCGCCCCCCAGGCGAAGATCAGCATGGCGATGCCGAGCGGGACGAGTGTCCAGAAAATTTCCAGCGGGATGGAGCCGTGGATCTGTACCGGAACCGGGTGCTTGTCTTTGCGATATTTGACGGCGAAGACGCAGATGAGCAGCGCCACCAGCGTTGTAAAGAAGATAGTGACGGCAAGAATAAAGAAGTAGAGCAGATCTACCCGCGTCGACAGAGTCGATGCCGATTCCGGGAACAACGGAAAGTAGCGAGGCAGCATGAGCTAGGCAGCCCTTCCTGAGTCGAGTTTCCCGGCGCGGATGTCGCGTCTCACCATAATGAAGATGAATCCTCCGAGCAAAAGCACGGTCGCGATACCGGAGAGCCGCACGATGCGCATCACGATCGCGCCGTAGTGGCCCGTCGCCGGATCGTAGTGATAGCAATAAAGAACCAGGGCATCGACAACCGTCCCAATATGGTTCTGCGAAGCCTGAATCAGTCCCAGGCGCAAATCTTTCGGGGAGTACTCAATCCCGTAGTAGTACTGCGACAGCTTGCCCTCGGGCGTGACCACCTGAATGCCGCTGGCATGCGCGTACTGATCGATGCGCGGGTCATAAACGTAGCGGAAGCCGACGACGGCCGCGAGCTTCTCGATCTGATCTTGCTGGCCGGTAAGGAAGTGCCATCCCTGCGCAGCCGTGGGCGAATGCCGGTTGTAGCGGCGGAGATAAACTTGCTTAATCTTCGCGGCGTCTTCGGGCTTTTCGCGCGGATCGATGCTGACGTTAACGATGTCGTAATCCTTGCCCAAATCGAAGTTCACGACGCTGAGTGCACTGGTCATGCCATTGAGCACTTCCCCGCAAAGCATCGGGCAGCGGTAATAGACCAGCGAGAGGATTACCGGACGCTGCTTGCCAAAGAAATCGCCCAGGCGAACGTCTCTTCCGGTTTCATCACGGAAGTGAAGATCGAGCGGAAGTTGATCGTTCAGGTGCTGATCGATTCCCACTTTGGAAAGGATTGAGGGGCGCTGAGTGGAGACGGTGCCCGCTTGCTGCTCCAGACCTCCGTTGGCGCTTTGAGCTTGTAGGGGAAGGATGAAGGCGAGCATCGCAACGACGAGCCCGATGGACGAACCGACAAATGGACCGACGCGCGCCCCCGCGCGGGTTTTTGTTTCGACACGGGGATTTACTGCGTCCCAACGGAAACCCGGCCGAGGGCGGCCGTCGGTCCGTTCAGTACTGATTTTCCCGAAATTGTTCGTTACACTCTTCAACGACTTCAATCCTTGTTCCACCACCCTACTACTCACAACCCACATCCCTTCTAAACTTTATCGTTCCCGAATCGGCGAGCCGGTTTCTTTTGCGTGCGAGCTGCCGACTGAGGGTCTCACCATTCCCGTCGTCTCCGCCGTCGGGGGCAGCGGGATCCCCGACGCTGCCTGCATTGCAGGCAAACCCTTTTTCACCACGGCGTCCATCGCCGCCTGAATGGGGATATTCACCTTGCCGGAGTTCTTGTCGAGCACGAAATATTCGTTCAGATAAACGTCTTCTGCTTCGCGCATGACGGTGAGGTCGCGCACATCGTCGCTCTGCACTCGGGGCTGCGGGAAACGCGTGATGCGCACGCGGGCTTCAGCGTCACCCATTTCCATCGAACCCGGTTCTTTCGAGCGATTCTGGCGAGTCCTGAGGCTCTCCGCTTCTTGATCGACTTGTGTCTCTGCACTGCGCACCCAGGGATCACGCAGATCTTTTTCATCCTGCGCCTTCGCGTAGCTGTTCGCGAAGTGGAAGACTGCCCAGAGCACGGTGAAGATCACGATGCCGGAGAACCCCAAGGCGACGATGAACGCCACCACCCCCGTGACGCTGATGTCGGTGCGCTCGTGACGAATGCGCGGATCGTCGAGATGCCGCTCCACGCCTTGCGGCTGCATCGGCTTAGGCGGTTGCATGCTCATGCTCCAAAAGCTCTTCCATTTGCGGATCGTACGCCACTAGAACCGGCCGCGACTTCAGACTACGAATAAAGAAGAATGTCCAGATACCGCCGATGCCCGCAGTTGCGGCGAGGTACATCCAGTTGAAGGTCCATTGCGGCTGGCGCGCCTGAAAGTTCGGCTCGACGTGCCAGTAGAGATCGACCATGCGAACAATAATGAACCACGAGCACAGCGGCACCATGAATCCCGGCTGCTTCTTCAAACGCCGCGATAGCAGCAGCGCAAACGGCACGGCAAACTCGAACAGAATGAGGAATCGCGAGAGGTTCAGCCAGCCGCCGTTCAAGCGATTCAGGTAGAAGTTGATCTCCTGCGGCAGGTTTCCGGACCAGGTGATCAGCCACTGCGAGAACGAGAGATACGCATACAGCATGGTGAAGGCGAGCATCAGCTTGCCCAAATCATGCAGCTCGGTCTTGCGCAGCATCGAGCGCATCGGCTCTTCCTGCGAGAGCAGCAAAACCGTGATGAGACAGATGGAAAGCGACGTCAGTCCTTGCCCGGCCAGGAAGATCAATCCGAAGATGGTGGAGAACCATGTGGCATCAAGGGACATGACCCAGTCGATCATTGCGAAAGTCATGCTGAGCGCGTAAACCACAATGCCGATGCCGCTTAGGTTTTCGAGAATGCGTTGCCAATCGCGAGCCATCGGATTCTCATCGCGCTGGATCGACCATTTGCGCAGCGTCGCCGAGAAGGCCCACCAGATGAAGAAGTAGAGCACCCAGCGAATGATGAAGAATGTCGGATTCAGCATCAGGGGCTGCTTGTGCATCACGATCTTCTGCGCATCCCAGGAAAGCTGCGAAAAGCGCGGCTCAGTCCAGGGAAAGAGATGATGCATTCCCAGCACGATGGGAATCGAGAGCACGAACAGCAACGGGAACTGGCCGGCGCCGGCTTCGAGCACGCGCCGGATAATAAGTCCCCATTTGCCGGCGGAAAGGTGGTTAACCATGAGGAACGCCATGCATCCGAGGCTGGCCCCGATCCAAAGCACGATCCCCGCCAGATACGCGCGCAGCGCATGATCGAGCGCGTCCGGCCCAATGAAGGCGCCGATGATCAGCGCGATGTACCCGATTCCGCCGACCACGAGTGCTCGCGCCTGGTAGCGATCGAGCAGCCACACCGGCGCCGTGCGGTCCGCTGGAATTGCCTTGATGTGAGTGTCCATACTCACCGTTTTTGTGTCCCTTCCTCTTTGGGCGGAGCTTGCTGCTGCGGGCGCGCTGCGCCTCCGATCTCCTTATTCATTGCCGGATTGGGATTCGACCCCGCCGGAGAGATCTCCTCACTGGCCCCCTTCCCGCCCGAAGCCAGCGCCTGGTTGAGCGGTACGCCCTCTATCGTGATCTGCGAGGCATCCTGCAGCTTGCTGCGCTGATCCGCAGGCACGTCCGCCATCGTTCCACTTTGGGAATACTGTAAGGCGCGGATGTATGCCGCAATTGCCCAGCGATCTGCTGGCTCGATCTGGGCGGCATAGTCGGGCATGGCGCCCCAGCCATGGCCGATCACGTCGAAGTAATGTCCGACGGGCTGCTGCAGATAGCGCTGCTGGTGGAAGTTTGCCGCCTGGCGATATCCGCGCTTGACGATCATGCCGTTACCGTCGCCGACGCGCGAGTGGCAGGGCGAGCAGTAGATGTCGTAGCGTTCGCGCCCTCGCTCCATCACTGCCTGAGTGATTGGAAACGGGAACTGATCCCCTTCTTTCGCGCCGACCTTGCCGGTATAGAAATACGTGTCGGCGTGCAGGTCGCCGCGCGCCACCGTTCCCGGAACGGGCATGCGCTCGGAGAGTCCGTCGCGGAAAAACTCGCTGCTGCGATAGGTGATGTACTTGGGCTGATTGTGCATGTCCTGACGACACGCACCGGTGGCCAACGCGATGCCGGTCAGGAGCGCCAGACGCGCGCCGAGCGCGAGTTTATTGCGCATGTCTCTATTCTGCATTTTGGAGCGGAGGTTCAATTCGGCACCTCCGTGATCACGCGCGGGTTGGTCTGCTCCAAGAACTGCCGTGTTTTAGTCAGATCGAACTGCGGATCGGCGGCTTCGATGCACAAAAAGAATTTGTCCTTGCTGGCCAATGCGAAGTTTGGCGCGTTAAAGACCGGGTGATACGGCATCGGCAATCCGTTCATCGCCAGCATTCCGATGAACGCCGCCAGCGACGCCCCGAGCACCGTGCATTCAAACGTCGGAGGAATGAAGGCCGGCCACGAGTGCCACGGCTTTCCGCCGACATTGATCGGATACGCCAGCACGGAAACCCAGTAGGCGAGCGAATATCCACCGCTGCCTCCAAGCAGCCCGCCAATCAACACCACCAGGGCTACGCGATTCTTATGGAAGCCAATGGCTTCGGCTGCGGGCTCGATTGGGAATGGAGAATAGCTGTCCATGCGACGATACCCAGACTGGTACGCCTTCTCCGAGGCGTTTACCAAGTCGGGAACGTTGTCATATTCAGCCAGGAGTCCGTAGATGCCCTCGCGGATCATTGCACGTTCTCCGAAACGAGCGGATTCAGCCGCGACTGCGGCAGCAGCGCTCGCAGTTCAAAAATGGAAATCATCGGCAGCACGCGAATGAACATAAGGAACGCAAAGGTGAAGAATCCGAGAGTGCCGAGGAACGTTGCATAGTCCCAGCGCGTGGCTTTGTATGTTCCCCATGAAGACGGCAGGAAATCGCGATGCAAGCTGATGACGACGATCACGAAGCGCTCCAGCCACATGCCGATATTCACGATGATGGAAACGATCCAGAGCAGCACCGGCGAGCTGCGCACCTTACGGAACCACAGCGACTGCGGCAGCACGATGTTGCAGGTAATCAGCATCCAGTAGAACGCGCCCAGCGGTCCGGTGGAGCGGTTCTTGAACTGGAACATCTCAAACACGTCGCCGCTGTACCACGACATCAGCGCTTCCATGAAGTAGCCGTAAGCGACGATCAATCCGGTCGCCAGCATCACCTTGGCCATGTTCTGCAGATGGCGCATGGTGATGAAGTCCTTCATGCCGTAGGCGGCGCGAATGGGAA
>CAYNPS010000190.1:0-6835 GCA_964399125.1 uncultured Terriglobales bacterium | reverse complement strand
TTCGGTGAGAAATCCGTGCAGTTTGCTGATGCCGCGTTCGAAATAAACATCGTCGATAGTCATATCTGACATGCCGATCTTGTCGTAGAGGCTGGAGCCGGGCCGCCGCACTGTGGCTACTGCGTAATCTCCGGGTTTCAAATCAGCGACATTCGGTCCGATATCGACTACTTGGCCAAAGTTCTCATGGCCAGTAATCAGAAAATCGTAGCCCTCGGGTGCTGCCCCATACTCGCCATTGTTAATCTCGCGATCTGTACCGTCCACACCGCATCGCAACACTTTAACCAGAACGCCCCGGCCATCGGAGATGTCGGTAACTTTTGGCGAGGGGAGCTGTACCAAATGGATGCTGTCTCGCTTACGTGGAAACACCGCAATCGCCTTCATCACGTCACTGAACCGCCGTTGTGGAAGTGGCGGACTCGCACTTTTCGTTACCATAAACCTTCTTACCTCGGCTTGAATTTTGGCTGCAGCCCAGGCACACAGCTCAGCCGTGCACTCCGGATTTCGGCTCCCTAGACACGGTCATATGAAGCCAATACCGATTCCGAAATGGGTTCACATAATTCATCTGCATGCGTTGATACGTTGCTTGCGGAATTCCGATGTCGGCCAGAAACAACTCCCCGGTCTTATTCGGGAGAAGCCCTGTCTTCGGCAACGCCAAAGTCATGGTCCAGCGTGGGCGGACGTAGACGCCCGGAGCATCTCCGGTTGTTGCATTCAGGCCCGAGGGGATATCGAGCGCTAGGATTGGTGACCCGCTGGCATTCGCCCACTCGATGAGTCGTGCCGCACCGCCTTGCGGTGCCGATTTGAGACCATACCCAATCACGGCATCAAGGATGATGTCCGGCCGCTCCCGGTCAAGATCCGCAATTGTGATCTCTTTCCCCAAACTTGAACGGAACACTTTGCGCTGGAACGCTGGAACTTCACTTAAGTGTTCGGGATCGCCAAGGCACAGGGTAACGCGACATCCGTGGTTCGCCAGATGTCGTCCTGCGCAGATTCCGCCGCCTCCGTTGCCGCCGCCACCGGCCAACACTAAATACGAAGCCTTGTCCCAACGAGCTTGCATGAGTTCAATGGATAGCAAAGCAAGATTGCGCCCGGCGTTCTCCATCATCTGAAACAGGTTTGGACCCGTTTCCTGCATTGCTATGCGATCTACTTCTCGCATTTGATTGGCATTTACAGCCGGGACTTCCATTCCCTCAACTTCGAAGCGAATTTCCGTGCTGGCAAGCGTCATGGTTCAACGATCCTGACTGCGTGGCCGTCAGGGTCACGCACAAGAATGCCCTCGCGAAAGCCCAAACCTACGCCACTGAAAACCACGGAGCCGGGCGAGACAAATAGAACATGAGATTTCCGCAACTCCTGAGCAGTAGCTTTTGAGCTTCCGGTCAAAAGAGTTGTCTCGCGATGAATCAAATCGGTGGCTTGCTCGTCGGGTGGAATGGCATGTGCGTTTTTGGGAAACCGGTATTCCAGGAGTTCGATTCCAGGACCAGATCTTGATCGCAGGCTGGTGATATGGACCAGAGCGCCGGGAACTCCGGATAGGCGTTCCCTGCTCGATGCCGGAGTTGTCGCTTGCGCCGGCAGCGCGAAACCCGAAAAGATCGCGGTAGAATCGCAGGCTCACATTTGTATCGCCGATCGCAATCGCCGTATGGTCAATACCGAGAAAAAGTCTGTCACTAGGGTTATGCCACTTTGCTTGGCCTTTATCGGGCGGGTAATGAATGATCTCAAGCGGATGCCGGTCGGGATCGTTGAAGTAGAAGGCGTCGATTCCGGCAGCATTGACGTTCCAATCCGGGAGGCGCTGCGGTCCTAATGAAATCTGCTCGACATGTGCATCATGCAGCTTTTCGTATGCTCGCCGCATGTCGCTCACAACAATCGCGATATGCTGGAACCAGCGGTCGTTACTTCGTGAATTGCTAAGAATCGGGCGATTCTCTGTTCCCTGGAATTGCGTGAGCTCGATATATTCGTTTCCCAACCGCATCCGCACTATGCGTGCACTCTCGCCTAATACGCCTTCGAGTCGCAGGTAGTTGGGGTCTCTGACAGTCCGATCTGCGACCTTTTCGAACGACAGCACGCTGGAATAGAACCTAGTTGCCCGATCCATGTCCGATACCGTCATCTCGATAGGTCCGACGCTCTGGACCAGCGGACGGGCGGACGACCGAGCCGCCATCCCGCCATGCAGTAGCGCGATTACAAGGACCAGGATCGCAATAAACCCGCTTTGCCCGACTCGGCTTAAAACTGTCTTGGTTCTCGAAACCATACTCTTTACCTAAGTCTCTGCAGTAAGTGATCTCCCACGCGCATCGCATTTGCCATGATCGTAAGCGCGGGGTTAACGGCACCGCTGGAGACAAAAAAGCTGCCGTCTACGACATAGAGATTGTCGAGATCGTGTGCCTTGCAGTTCACGTCGAGCGCAGACGTTTTCGGATCTCGACCGAAACGCACCGTGCCGCACTGATGCGCTGTACCACCGATCGGGATCTGCTTCCCTAAGTACAACGATCGGGGAAGCAAGTGGTGTTCATGACATCCCATTTTGCCCAACATGCCCCTCAGCTTCCCGCGCAACCGATGGTGGCCCTCCATATTCGTCTCCTTGAGATGGAGAACGATTTCTCCTTTCGCGTTTATCGTCATGCGGTTCTCGGGGTCAGGCAGGTCTTCCGACGTGAGCCAAAAATCCAAAGCGTGGTGCGCCATCATATCCAGAGCGAAGCCGGGCTTAATGACGGCCCAATCTGGGGCCTCGCCGCTGAGCATGGCCGCATCGGACTTGCCGAGCATTTGTATGTGGCCAAGCGGATAATCCCAATCCTGCGATTTGAAATAAAAATCATTCACTCCGAGTGTCTTCTGAAAAACTGTTGGATTTGGTTCTTTCGAAAGAGCCATGAGCGCCGAATTGTTGTGTCGCATGTAGTTCCTTCCAACCACTCCGGAACTGTTGGCCAAACCGTTCGGATGCTTGTCATTGGCCGAACGGAGCAGCAAGGCCGCGGAGTTGACAGCACCACACGAGACAACGACTACATCGGCGGAAACTTTCTCTTCGTCTTTCCCGTTGCCCACTATGACCGTCTTGATCTCTCGACCTGTGGCGCTCGTCTCCAACCGTTTCACGTAAGCGTTCGTACGGAGCGTGACATTGGGAAATTGCTGCACTGTGGGTTCGACACAAATGATCTCGGCGTCAGCCTTGGCATGCACCAAGCATGGGAAACCGTCAAACGTGTCACAGCGGATACAACGGCTCGTATTTTTCGGTTTTCCGTCTTCGGATTCGTCCAGCAGGATTCCAACGGGCAGATGAAACGGATGTAGGCCAGCTTTTGTCATTCGATCCGAAAGTCGCTGGATCGCAGGTTCATGAGTGACAGGCGGGTATTTGTATTCGGCGCTGGCAGGCGGTTCGGTCGGATCGACGCCGTGTTTACCATGTACGTGATACAGATGTTCGGCTTTGGTGTAATACGGCTCCAGATCGTCATACTGGATCGGCCAGGCAGGTGAAACGCCGCTGTAATGTCGGATTTCTCCGAAATCCTCTTTGCGCAGGCGGAGAAGCGCAGCGCCATATACCTTCGTGTTCCCGCCTACGTAATAGTGAATCCCCGCATGGAACGGTTTTCCTCCGGAGTCGTACCACGTTTCTGCCGCCCTGTACTTGTTTTCGATGAATACTGCGCGTGAGTTCCAGTTGTCCTTCTCGCGTGGCAAGTAATCGCCACGTTCCAAGAGCAGAATGCGCTTGCCAGACGGAGCCAAGTGATGCACGAGCGTACCGCCCCCAGCACCGGTTCCGATGATGATGAGGTCGAAATGATTTGACACGCGGCCCTCTCTTTCAGGGTTGTCATGCGGCTGTGCGAGGCACAACAACTCGTTCGTCTGTAGCGGTGGCGCCCTGAGCGTATCCGCAGCGAAAAATGCAGCGATGGATGTAATCGTGGTGCAGCTTGGCGCAGATCACCTGGGGAAATCTCTTGCTTCGGACGTACGTCTCTGCAGCAAATAGCATTCCCGCAGGTGGCGCAACGAAGTAGATCCACGCGCCGGTCCAAACGTGTGCTGGAAGAGCCGACGCAACGGTGCGTGCCGGATTGATGCTCATGCCTGAAATGAGACCGGCGATCGCAATGTAAGCGGCAACAAGTACGCCGGCAATCACGCCAGTGAAGTGGGCGAAACGATGCGAATTGGAGGTGATGAGCACCGCCATCATCAAAGCGAAAGACATCACAAATTCGGCGACGAATGCGGCGAGGAGCCCAGTTGTGCCTGGGATGGTAACAACGTAATTCACCGACGGATCCGCAAGCCACGGCCCGAGTAAGTTCGCCATTAGAACTACACCCGCCAATCCACCGAGGAATTGCGCAAGGATATAAAAGGCTGCGTCCCAAAATGAGATCTTGTGCAAGACATAGAAGGTCAACGTGATCGCAGGATTGATATGCGCACCCGACCGCCTGCCCCAGGGCGAATAAATAATGAGCACAGCAGTCAATCCCATTCCCAAAGCCATGATCACGTTTCGGAGCGAAGCGCTCTGGACGCGGCTGTGCACCGGTGAGCCCGGGTATTGCAGAAGTGTGGCGAACAACGCAGCGGAAATCATGAACACCCCAAGCCCAGCGGCCTCGATCAGGTATTCCGGCCAGTGCTGTCGCGCGGCGTTCCACATTCACTGCCCTCAAGCCGCTCGACGGCTATTTCCGTTTACCTGAATGCCGTTGGGATTTTCGAGGACCTCAAAGTGGGACTCTGGGCCAACGCCTGTAAAGCGGATCGTCATACGTTGGTCGCCCACTTTGAAATTCGTGATGGTTATTTCTGGAAGCCATTCCGGAAGTGTGGGCTCAAGTTGGAGCTCATTTTGTGGGACGTGGGCATTGATTCCCAGAATTGCCCGCAAGAACATGAAGATCGAACCTGCTGCCCAGGCTTGCGGAATATTTGCGCCAAGGTACTGGACCGGGAAGCTGCCCGGTATACGGTCCAAACCGGCGAACAGCTCGGGCAAGCGATAGCCCTGAAACGCTGCAGCCGCATCGAAAATCACTCTCGCGATCTGGTTAGTTTCCTGCCACAATCCGTATTGCTTCGCGCCAAATGCGATGATCGCGTTATCGTGCGGCCACACGGAGCCGCGCTGATATTCATGTGGGTTGTAGGCTGGATTCTGGCTGGAAAGCGTGCGGATGCCCCAGCCAGAGAACATGTCTGGCTTCAGCAGGCGCTCAACCACACGTCGCGCGCGGTCTTGCGGGACAATGCCAGACCACAGCAAGTGCCCCGGGTTGGAAGCGATACTTCTGACCTGTCGCTTGGATGGATCAAGAGCGAAGGCGTAGAAGGATTGGTCCTCCATCCAGTACGCATCGTTAAAGCGTCGTTTCAATTCCGCCGCCTGATTACTCAGGTCTCCGGCTGCGGAACCGTCGCCCAGAAAATCGAAAATTTCGGCCAGGCGCAGCTTTGCGTCGAAGACATAGCCCTGAAGCTCGCAGATCGCGATGGGCTGCTCGACCTGCGATCCGTCCGGGTAAACGACTGCATCGGATGCGTCTTTCCAGGCGAGGTTGTGGTAGCCCTGTGGCGAAAAAGTCTTGTATTCCTGGAACCCGTCTCCATCCAGATCTCCGTAGCGGTCAATCCATTCCAAGCAGCGCAGTGCCGGATCACGGAATTCCTGCAGGATGTCTTCTCTGCCCGTCCAGCGAAAGGTTTCCGATAGCAAGATGGGAAACAAGATCGTCGCATCGGCAGTACCGTAATAAGGCACATGCGGAATCAGCTTGAAATGCGCCAGTTCACCAAATCGAATCTCGTGCAGGATCTTGCCTGGCTGAGCGTCGCGGAAGTCATCGCGCTCTTTGGCCTGAAACTGAGCCAGGCGTTTGAGGGTTCCGTTTGCCAAGGGACAATTGATGAACATGTTTTGAAGTGACACGATCAGGCTGTCACGTCCGAAGACTGTTACGAACCAGGGCACACCGGCTGCTGGCATCCAAAGCTCGTCTGTAACGTCGTGTTCGTACAGCCGCAGAGCCCCCATATCGCGCACTGAGTGATCGTAGGCTTGCTGCACGTGGGAATTCGAGGCTCGAATCTGAGTTGTGCTTTCTTTCCACCGGTGCTGAAGCCGATCAATCGCAGTGTCGCCGTCAGCTGCCTGATGGCAGTGATAGCTCGGTTGCCGGCGCTCCCCATCCACAATGGGAATGAGAAATGAACAAGCATGCCACTGGGCATTCGGCGGAAGAGCGATATCGAAGGTGATGCTTCCGTTCGCGTGATGCGGGCGCCACTGTATGCATTGGATTTGCCATATAAAGGCTCGCTCGAAATCCTGATTTTTGTATCGCGAAATCAGTTCTGATGTTTCGGCATTCCACCGGGTATCGAGGGCCCCCCGCTGCACAACGTGATGGGTCTTTACCTCGAATAAATCGGCGAAGTCGGATTCGATGCTCAGTTCGAAATGAAACGAAACCTTACGATTGGAAAAATTCGCAATATCAAAATCCTCGTGCACGCCTTCCCCGACAGCCCTCTCAATTGTCAATGCGAGTTCTCTGGCGTGGATTGCCCCCGCGCTGGTTTCGACTTCTGAGGACACGAGGTGATACCGTGCTCCGTAGTAGCTCAGAGCGGACGAGGTGGCCAAGTTCCAGTGCACATCCTCGATACGGATGTGGTAGCGTGAGACAAAACGCGTGTCCTGCGCGAAAAATCCCAGCTCTGAATCCGAATTGATGTCACCGTTGTCGAGAGT
>CAYNPS010000189.1:5807-6873 GCA_964399125.1 uncultured Terriglobales bacterium | reverse complement strand
GTGCAATTCGAGCTCGGCAAAAAGCACGGCGGTGCGTTTAGCGCAGATGTAGTCGCGCAACTCATTGAGCAAGGAAAAACCTGGCTGGATGCTGGAGCCCTCCAGCTCGTCATCGAAGCGCGTGAGAGTGCGCGAGGAGTAGGACTGTTTGATGACTCCGGCAAATTCAATGCCAGCTTTGCCGATACATTCGCCGACGCTTTCGGTCTTGAGATCGCGCTGTTCGAAGCTCCCAACAAGCCTAGTCAGTTCGCGTTGCTCGACCACTTCGGACCAGCGGTTCAGCTCTGCAATATTCGTTTGGAAGAGGTCCTGAGAGTTGAAATTTACCGCCGTGGTTTGCATTCCGACGCTTTTCAGAATCCAAAGCTCCGCCCACAGATTCCCAATATGGCACAGTATGCGGAGGCAGCATGAAGCCTAAGGTTGCGATCGACTGCTTTCCATCGAGCGTTGCTAAGTACAAGACTGGATTTGCCGTGGTGGCGATTGATGTGATTCGGGCTACTACTAGCGCTATCACGGCAGTGACTTCCGGCCGGAGATGCTATCCGGTGGTAAGCGTGACCGACGCTCTCGCACTGAAAGATAAACTCGGAAGCTGCCTGTTAGCAGGCGAACTGGGCGGGGATATGCCCACTGGGTTCGATCTCAATAACAGTCCAGCAGAGTTATCCGAGCCTGACGATCTCGGTCGACCGGTAATCCTGCTTTCAAGTTCCGGAACGCAGCTCATGTGTCTAAGTTCCGAGTGTGATGCTGCTTACGTTGCATGCTTCAGGAATTACAAAGCAGTGGCTAATTCTCTCCTTGCCGAACAGAGAGACGTAGCAGTGATCGGCGCGGGGAGCCGCAACGAATTTCGGGAAGAAGATCAGATGTGTTGTGCATGGATCGCGGAAGAGCTAGTAAAGGCTGGCTTTGAGACGCAGGACCAGCTTACGGAGGACATAATCCAACGCTGGAGTGGTGCTCCTCCCGAAGCCTGCCTCGATGGCAACAGCGCGAAATTCCTGCGTCGAAGTGGACAGCTACGGGATCTGGACTTTGTTCTGAAGCACATTAA
>CAYNPS010000189.1:2172-5707 GCA_964399125.1 uncultured Terriglobales bacterium | reverse complement strand
TCCTGCGTCGAAGTGGACAGCTACGGGATCTGGACTTTGTTCTGAAGCACATTAACGATGTCGATTGCTCATTCGTCATGTCCGGCGGTGAGGTCCTGGCAGATGCTCCGCAGTTCAGCGTCGCGGAGGAGCCGCTCGAATGCGCAGAGACAGCCGCTTGATTGTTCGCGCGAGATAGTAGATCAATGTTCTCTCCGATCACGAACAAATGGTGGACCGCAGCGCTGCTGCTCGGTTTAGTTGTATGGGGCACTGCACTCTCGCGCTCTTACATGCGCCGATCGAGCGTCTCATCAGCTGCGCCATTTCGCTCGCCGTTGCCTTCACAGAAACCTGCGATCCCAGCGTTGGCAGAAGCTGGCCTTACAAGCTACTTCGTCTCTCCAGTCGGCGATGACAGTAATGATGGATCAGCGCTGCATCCTTGGAGAACACTCCAGCATGCAGCCAGTATCGCTAAGTCGGGAGCAACGATACATGTCGCGCCGGGCAGCTATGTCGGCCCGATTACCTCAAACACCAGCGGAACCGAAACGGCACGCATCCGCTTTGTCTCCGACGTGCAGTGGGGCGCGGTGATTCGCGCCACGCGTGTAGGTATTGTCTGGACCAATCTTGGAGACTATGTGGATATCCAAGGTTTTGATATCGCCGGCAACGATCCGAGTACCTGCAGCGGCATCGTTAATTACGCTTCTTACGTCCGCTTCATCGGAAACCATGTACATGACCTCGCTCACGACACTGCGGCCTGCAAGTACGGAAGCGGGATCGTGAACCACAACAACCGTGCCGCACATGATGACGAGGCAATTGGGAACGTCGTCCACGACATTGGAGATTTCAACCATGCTCGACAGTTGCACCATGGCATCTATCACGCCAACCTGCGCGGCCGCATCCTGAACAATCTTGTTTATCGCTGCGAAGGTTGGGGAATCCATCTCTGGCACGCTGCCAATCAAGTAACTATTGCTAACAACACGATCTTCAACAATGCCTATGGAGGCATTCTGATCGGTGATGGCGACGATCCTGGAGGTTTTCCCCCTGGAATAGTGAATGACCATACGCTCGTCGCCAATAACATCGTGTACAGAAACGGATGGGGACGGGGAGCCTCGGGCTATGGCATCGAGGAATATGGGGCGACAGGCGTGCACAATCAGTACTTGAATAATCTCGTGTACTTAAACGGGCCGGCGAATTGGAAACTACAGAACGGCAATCAGGCCAATGGAACAATTAGTGCAGACCCGCAATTCGTCGATTACCGACCTGATGGCACCGGCGACTATCGTCTGGCCACGAATAGTCCCGCAGTCAGGGCTGGCACGCCCATTGGCGTGCCCTCCTTCGGCGCAGCGCCTGATATCGGCGCTCAATTAGCAACTTTATCGCTGCCTCAATGACACTTCAGTAATGAACAACGACACGCAACTTCAATCGGACGCCACTCCGACTCGTGGAGAAAACCGTATGCAGTACGTTCAGCTTCGATCACCTCGAATCCATCTTTTTCTATTGCTCTTAACGGCTCTCGCACAGTACTCGCTCGCGCAGGCGATGGACGCCGCGGCTGCTTCCTCCTCCATTAAGCCGACAAATGCCGAGGTCCTAATCGGTAGTGGGGATCTGTTGGAGATCAGCGTCTATGGAGCGCCGGACTTCAACAAGCTCGATGTGCGAGTAGATTCATCGGGACTGATTTCCCTTCCTCTCATTGGAACGGAAAAGGTCGCGGGGCTCAACGTGCGAGCAGCAGAAGAACTGACCGCAAAGCGGCTGTCCGACGGCGGCTTCTTTTCCAGTCCGCTTGTCACCATTTTTGAGAAAGAGTATGCGACGCAAGGCATCTCCGTCTTAGGCGAAGTGCAGAAGCCGGGAATCTATCCATTGCTTGGACAAAGGAACCTGCTTGATGCTATCTCCGCTGCCGGAGGTACCACGCCCAAGGCCGGTGAAATCGTCACCGTAACTCATCGCGCAGAGCCTGACCAACCGATTCAAGTACCGCTCTCTTTCTCCCCGGATGCGGCTTCACACAACAACGTGAACGTCTATCCCGGGGACACGATTGTCGTCTCCAAGGCAGGGGTTGTTTACGTGGTGGGGGATGTTCGCCAACCTTCAGGATTCGTGATCGATAAGTCTGAGCTCACGGTCCTACAGGCGATCGCAATGGCGCAGGGGACCAATCCCACCGCCGCTCTGCAACGAGTGAGACTTGTGCGCACGACCAAAGAAGGACGCCAGGAAACCCCAATTGATCTAAGGCGGGTGCTCGAAGCCAAGGCTCCCGACCTGAAGCTGCAGGCCGATGACATCATCTTTGTGCCAACCAGCACCGCTAAATCAGCCGGGCGCAGAAGCCTGGAAGCAATTATTCAGACGGCGACCGGAGTTGCAATTTATCGTCGCTAGGAGGAGTTTGGCGCGCGGACCAAAGCGGATGTCGGCGATGGTCATGCCTGATGTTTAGAAACTAATCTCGTCGTAAGCAATAATTTACCCGCTCGACTGCAGCAAACGAAGGAGCCGACTAATCCGGCTCCTTTTTTGTTTTGGGAAGGATCGCCACTCAATCCATCCTGCTGAAGGAGTGCCACACCGATTCTGGCTTCAAGACGACGCGGCAAGAAGAAGGCCGGTATCCCAAAATGAGATACCGGCCTCAATTCTCATCGATGGCCATCTTACCAGCGCACGCGGATGCCCATTTCTAGCTGGCGGGAATCGTAGTTCGTCGCCTGTCCAGTCACCGCACCCCACGATCCCGGACTGTCGATGTCCAGAGTCGGATCCGCGGGTTGGAAGTGATTCAGGAAGTTCGTGAACAACGCATAGAATGTTGCCCCAAATCGCTCCGTGAACTGCGTGTCCTTGGTGATCGACATATCGAGATTCCAGCGCGCAAATCCATAGATTCGTCCGGTTCCACCTCCATTGGTATCAACGCCGAGCACAAGCCTGCGGAAGTTATTGCAGACCGCCTGCGGATTAGCAAACGCGTTCACGCCCAACGAATTGCCGCTCTTGCCGCATGCGCCAGTCGAATTCACACCATAGTTGAGGGAGAGGTGGGGGATTGGGCCGGTCTGCACAGCATTCTCGTTGGTGAAGATCGAACTGCAGTTACCTTCTCCGAACGATTCGCAGTCGCCGCCATTTGCGATGTTTACCTCCAGCGGCAGGCCGCTCTGCGCCGTGAACAAGGGAGCAAATCCCCATCCGCCAAATAGTTTGCCCGCGAAGCTTTGTTGCTGTTTGTAGAAGGGAAGGTGGTAGACGAGGCTCTGATTGAACAGGAACTTGGTGTCGAAGCCACCGCCGTTCCCGCCGTTAGGTCCGTACATCGCGCGCAGGTTCCATGGATCAAGGACGGTGTACGAACTCGTTGACTGCGTAACCGCCCCGGTTCCCAACGCCTTGCTGAAAGTGAAATTGCTTGTTCCGGTGAGGCCATGCCAATCGTTCAGACGGAACGAGGCGAAGCCGGCATGATAGTTCCCGTAGCCGAGACTCGTACTCATCG
>CAYNPS010000189.1:0-2072 GCA_964399125.1 uncultured Terriglobales bacterium | reverse complement strand
CGGAACGAGGCGAAGCCGGCATGATAGTTCCCGTAGCCGAGACTCGTACTCATCGTGATCGAGTTCAACTGGTTGCCCAGCGACGTGCCCGGAACGACAGAGCTGGGCAGCGATCGCCCCAACTGCCAGGACGCGGAACGAGACAGCGCCGACCACAAATCGTAAACGGATCCCGATTTGAGGTTCGTTCCCTGGCTCTTGATCACGGCAGCCGTGCAGTTCGCAGAGCCGGTGCAGAAAGCCGAGGTGGGACCACCGAGCGCAGCTTCGAAAAATGGCAGAGCTGGACCGGTGTAGGTGTTGTTCGCGCAAGCGCCGCCCTGCAGACCGCAGATTGAAGTAAAGAGTGCTGCGTAAGCTTGAGCGAAACTTTGCCCGTTCAAGGTAGTCATATAGGGCACAGCATCCAAGTTGATGTTCTGCAATTCGTTATTGATCAGCCGTCCGATGTAGCCAACCTCGATCGTCGCCTTCGAACTGATCTCGCGTTGGATAGTCAAGTCGAACGAATCGAGCATGTTCGGACGGAACTTCGGATCAATCGCGGACGAATCCCCCGACGTTGGAAAGAAGGTTCCGTTCACGCATCCGTTGCCCGAGCAGCCGTTGGTGCCGGGGAAGAACGGCTGTGGCAGCGTTTGGGCTGCCGGAGGCAGCGGAGCCGTCATACCATCCGTTCCGATTCGGAACGCATTTGTAGGATTGGCTCCTCCCGCGCCGAGGCACTGTCCAGCAGTTGTTGCGCCTTGACAGGAAACCGCCTGCAGGAGTCCAGGGGCCAGCAACGGCGTCAAGATGTTGAGCACGCCATTCGCACGGCCGTACATCCGAGCCCAGCCACCGCGGATGACGGTCTTGTTCTGTCCAAGAATGTGATTGAAGAAACCGACACCGCTCTGCGGATTCCAAGCTATGGAAATTCTCGGGCTCAGGCCGCCATAGAAAACATCGTAGGGATACTTCTGCCCCTTAATGTTGCGGATGTTCTCGAATCCCAATATGGGATCGTAGTCAGGACTGGTGACATTCCCGGCGAGCGCGGCAGCCTTGCGCTTGGCGAGATAATCTGCCGTCACGACTGGATTCCCACTCTGGTCCACGAGCATCACCTGTTTGCCATCCAACTCGTAAGGTGGAAGTTCCAACTGGTATCCGAGTCCATAGCTGATGGTGAAGCTGGGCTTCAGATGCCAGCTGTCGTTGAAATACAAGTTGTACGAATCCGTAATGCTGTGCGCGATCACAGGTTGGCCAAAAGGCTGCAGGCTCAAGTCCGAAACTGCGCGCGTGAACAAGGTCTGCGGCTGCGTAACAACGCCCAAGACTTCAGCATAGAGATTTTTATAATTGTTTACCTGAGTGGACGGTATTCCGGCGGGTACGTAAGAAACCTGGACATTGTTGATCGTAGGCTGCACGGTGAACCCTGTTGCCGCGCTGCCGCTCGACGCGCCCACCTGGTACACGTAAGCCGCCATGATGCCTTGCCCGTTGTCATTACGTCGGTGAGCGTCCCAGTTGTGTTCGAATTGTCCACCGAATTGAAATACGTGATTGCTATGGATCAGCGTAAGGTCGTCGCGGAAGACGTTGTCTTTGCCGTTCCAATAACGTTGACGAGCGTCTTGTGTGCGGATGCAATATGGAATCAGCGCGCTGTTGCCACCGGTGTTGCTGCAGACTTCTCCGCCAATCTCCAACGCCCCACCTAACCCAGCAAGTTGCGGAGGTGCGTTCGCAGTGGTCCACTGCCAGAAGTTGCGCAGGTAGCTGTAGTGAAAGTCGTTGGTGAGGTGAGAAGTGAGATTACCCGTGATTCCGACGACCCCATACCAAGGCACTTGAGGACGGTTCGCGGTAGACTTAGCTACTCCGAGCGTATCGCCATTGAGCACGCCGCCGATATCAAACTGATTGTTGACTGCGCGCTCGAGGTGGTAATAGCGATAACTGCTCATCAACGTCCAGTTCGTGCCAATACTGTGGTCAAGTCGAATTACGCCGAAGTTGTCATTCTGCGGAAGCTTGAGACTAGTGAGATAACCCTGAGTGTTGAAAGTGTCTCCACCAGA
>CAYNPS010000188.1:0-6878 GCA_964399125.1 uncultured Terriglobales bacterium | reverse complement strand
GCATCGGCGCTGCTATCTACAACTTTGTTCACACATTTCTCGTACCGGGGCTGTTGATCGCCATTGCCATTCTTGCCTCCAAACACACGCTCTTGCCCCTTGCCCTGATCTGGATCGCACACATCGGCTTTGATCGCATGCTGGGTTTTGGCTTGAAATATCCGACTCACTTCAAGGACACGCACCTGCAGCACGTGTGATCCGGACCCCGCTCCATTTGGGAGGATTGGTTCGCGTCTTGCCCATTCCAAATTGCGCCTCTTACCGCGCTTTCGTTCGATTTAGATCCAATGAAGTGATCTTTAAGATTTTCTTGGCTTGACACCTGCAATCCACCTTCCCTAATTTGCACGCCGAACTGTAATCGTGAGTTCACCAGTTGAAACTTACATCTCACAAATTTTCAAAACGTCTTTTGAATACAGTGCGGGCGGCAGCACTGCTGCTGCCGCTTGTAACAGGGAGGCAAGGAAATGAAAAGCGTTTCTCTGCTGACAGTGGCCGGCGAGGCTTTGCCGGCTTTGAGCGTGCGCAAGTTCCTGTTCATTTCTATATGTTTGCTTGCATTTGCGGATTTTGGCTTTGCGCAAGGCGTGACCGGAACCATTCTGGGAACAATAGACGATTCGAGCGGAGCGGCCGTGCCGAATGCTTCCGTGACAGTCACGAATCAGGACACAAACCAATCCTTGAAAGTGCCGACCGGCGATCAGGGAAATTACATTGCGTCCCATCTTCCTCCCGGCCGTTATCGTGTGAGCGTAAAGGCCTCCGGATTTCGCGATGCCGTATCAGACGGCAATGTCGTAGCTGTGAACGGCACTACGCGCGTGGATTTCAACATGCAAGTGGGAACAACGACAGAGACGGTAGAGGTGACCGCGGTTGCTCCGTTGGTTGAAAGCACTACTTCGTCTATGGGCGCCGACTTAAACGAGCGGCAAATCAGCAGCCTTCCTCTAAACGGACGCATCTTTTCACAACTGGTTCAGACAATTCCCGGCTCGGTAGCTGCCGGTTTCGGCAGTTCAACAGAATCGGCTTCCGGCGTGGGTGCGCAGGGACCCATCACGGCCAGCGTGAACGGTGTGGTGTGGCAGGGAACGACTTACACGCTCGATGGCGTCAGCAACATGGAGCTCGAGAACTCGTTCATGAATGTCACACCGCCCGTCGAGGACATTCAGGAGCTCAAGGTATCGACCAACAACTCCGGTCCCGATGTGGGAACGTACGGCGGCGCACAGGTAAATGCGTATATCAAATCGGGAACGAACAATTTCCATGGCGGCGTTTACGAATATTTTAAAGATCGCTCGCTGAACGCCAACACGTGGGCGAATGATCTGAATGCAGTTCGCAAACCCGCATATCGCAACAATGATTACGGAGCCTTGCTCGGTGGCCCGATCAAGAAAGACAAGGCCTTTTTCTTCGCAGGGTATGAAGGCATTCGCCTCAACAATGGCTTCACGTATACGTTGACTCTGCCGACGGCGTTGATGCGGCAAGGATATTTCCTGCAGAGCCAATTCTCAAAAGGAATCTACGATCCGCAGACGAAGGCGTTATTCCCTCTGGTACAGGCGCCGGGAGGAGCCGGAGCAGCCTACTTTATTGATCCCTCGCGATGGGATCCGGTTGCAAGAAACATGCTCGCGAACACTAACATCTGGCCGGCTGAGCAGACGGAGGCTGCGACAAATAACTTTAGCCAGAACCTGACGGAGACTACTCGCGTTCACAAGTTTGACGCAAAGATCGATTACCAGTTCAACAGCGCGAATCACGCCTTTGCGCGGGAATCTTACGAACGCAGTGATCTGGTCGCACCCACTCCTACTCGGTTTCTGAATCCAGCCGCGAGCGGCGACGTGAATGCTTCGCCTCGCGACCACAATGCCGCGATTGGCTACACGCACGTGTTCTCGCCGACCTCGATCAATGAACTGCGGCTGGGATTCGATCGCTTTTTCACCTACGACTTCGGCAACGACCTGGGATCGAATGAGAACAACGCTCTTGGCATTCCGAACGGAAATATCTCGCAATTCCCGAACACTTCGGGCATCGCGGCAATGAACATCACAAGCAATCAGAACGTTGGCAACATTGCGCAGACTGGCACGGTTGGATTTACTGATGCGGTTCGATTTACCAACACGTACCAGATTGTAGATAACTTTTCCTGGACGAAAGGGCAGCACAACTTCGGCTTTGGCGGCGACTACCGGCGTCTTCAAGCCGCTGTCACCAATGCTGACCATCAGCAGGCGGGCAACTTCCAGTTCGATCAGACCTATACATCGAGTTGCACCAACAATTCCGGAAGTTGCAGCGCAAGTGGCGGCGCCGGCTTCGCCGACTTCCTCCTGGGATTACCGACGAGTATGACGCGCGATATCGTGAATGCCGCCCCGGCGACCCGACTCAACATTGTCGGCTCATATTTCAAAGATGACTGGCGCGTTTCAAAAAATTTCACTTTGAACCTGGCGGTGCGCTGGGATCTGATCACGTATCCGGTCGACAAGCACAACCATCAATCAAACCTCAACATCAACACCGGACTTCTTGATATTGCGCAGCCCGGTAATCGCACACCGAATGTAATTAACAATTATCGAAACTTTGCTCCTCGTCTCGGCTTTGCGTATTCGCCCGACAATGGACGCACGGCGATTCGCGGCGCTTTTGGTATCACATACTTCCCCGATCACTTCGGCGCAGCGGGTGGAACTCTGGAACGCAATTGGCCGTTTTTCGAGGAATACAGCCTCAGTCAGCAAGTGAAGAACACCCCGTGGGCCCAACTGAGCAGCACCTCGAACTGCTTTGCCACGTGCTTTGTTGGGCTGCCCGGATTCGTACCTCAGCAGTTTGCGACGACAGTTGCTCCATCTCCCGCGGCGACTGTGTATTACGTGCCGTCGAACTTTAACCCTGACAAAGTGTCGATGTGGAACATTGGCGCGCAGCGCGAGCTTACTCGCAGCACCGCGATCGACATCGCCTACATCGGGACGCGAGGAGCGAATCTCTTCCGCTCGTATAACATCGATGTGGCTTTCCCGGGCGCGAATACCATCACAGTCAACGGTCCTGGACCGAGTGATGTTCCCGCGAACATCAGTGGACTGCAGGCGAATCGTCTCTACAGCGCCGTGGGATGCACTCAGTTCAGCACGAACTCTACGATCACTCGCAATGGTGTGACTTCTCCTGTCTGCATCGCCGGACCACTGGCGGCGATTCAGGGAATCACGCAGCGTATGTCTAACGGGTACTCCATCTATCACGGACTGCAGGCGAAGTTCACTAAGAGCTTTTCCAGCGGCCTGGAGGCGCTGTTCTCGTACACGTGGTCGAAGGAAGTGGACGACCTCACCGTCTTCGTCCCCTATGACGATAGCTTCAACAAGGGCCTGGGCAGCACATCTTCGTCTGCTCCTGACGTGCCGCAAAGCTTCCTCGCCAGCTTTGTCTATGAACTCCCGTTTGGGCGCGGGCGCCATTGGATGTCCGACTCGCCGACAGCGGTGGACACCATCCTCGGCGGCTGGCAAATCAACGGCATTACGAAAATCCAGCATGGGTTCCCGCTGGTTGTCACGAATGGCGGAGCCAACAACGGAGGCCTGAACTCCGGTTTCACCAATCGCGCGAACTTCAACTCTTCGGCCTGCGGCAGCAGCGCCTCAATCGTCAACCAAATGAATACCGCCTCTTCGACAAAGGGACTGCTCTGGTTTAACACCAGTTGCTTCTCGAATGGCACAGCTCCCGTTTTAGGGAACGCTGTGGCTGGGAACGCCTGGGGACCGGGATATGTGAATTTTGATCTCCGGCTCTCTAAAACGATCAAAATCCGTGAGCAGATGGGATTGAAGATCGGCGCGGACGCGTTCAATGCGTTCAACACTCCACATTTCAGCAATCCAAACACGACCTGCTGCACGGCAAACAATTCGGCTTTCGGCGTAATTACCGGAACACAAACGCCGCCTCGACAATTGCAGCTTGGAGCAAGCTTCTCATTCTAAGCACCTACTTCCGCGGTGCCCGTCCGTTAAAGATGGGCATCGCGACCTTTGTTTATGAGACGGCAGGTTTTCAACGGCAATTCACGGGGCAGCGAAGACGCAAATCGGCACTTCCTTTTTGCGCCTAACAAAATGAGTGGGATTAACAGGGCGAAAACAACGCCTGGCAGTGAATCAAATCTGCTACGCACCTGCCACGCTGGGACCTCTTCACGCTTGGCACTCACTTGAGTGTGATCAGCTCGTCGGTCGGACTCGTGTCAATAACGATGTCCTTATATTCATCGAAGAGTCCTGCGTTGTGCATTTGGAGTGCAATGGGGCCGACCCTGCCGGCACTGGGGTCTTTGAAATCGAGGATCTCCAGCGCCTTCGCGCCAAGCGGTTGAGCGACTGCCATGCGCGCTGCTCCCGTTGATGCATCGGCCAAGATTTCGACTCGGCTCCACTGATGTGGATCGTAGTCAGGTTTATTGACGAGTGTGAATTCCGTTCCTCCCGCATTGTTGTGCCCCGGTCGATAGTCCCAGTGCCCCCCTTTGGGGACTTGAAACTGAATACCACCCAAGGCATCAAGAGGAATTTGCTCCGGTTGAGGACGAGTGCAGAAGATGAGAACGCAGGCTTGGTGATCGGGATCTCCCGAGACATGCCGCATCGTGAATATCAGCCGGAACCCTCCGAAATCCTCGGTGGTGTAGAGAACTCCGCGTCCGGCTCCGGTGCTGGCGATCGCTCCTTCCTTTACAATCCATCCGCTTACGGATGCCTTCAGTAACTCCGAAGGGAACGCATCTTCAAGAAGCATGCGGTCGAGATGCACTAGCTGCGCGCCCTGTGGATCCTGCCGGAGCAGCTGCTGAGTTTCGGGGCGCAATGGGATTCCTTTGAATCGCTTAGGATCGAAAACGGAGCCCGTAGAAATAATGCGGCTCAGATTCTTTGCGAGTACCGAGCGCTCTTGTTTCGCATCTCCCGTTCCGGAACTTGCCGTCGCAAGAGCAGACCTTGCATTGTCGTCGAGCTGATCATTTAGAAACGCGGACAAAGAATCCGATTTTTCGCTAAGCTTCTTCGCAAATCCAGGAAGATCCGCAATGTCGTTTCCCGAAAAGGACGTTGCGCTGTTCTGAGCCAGAACCCACCCATCGAGAGTTTTGCCATCGAAGAGCGACTTGGTTGTCGAGGAGTGCGCTTCGAGCTTGCACAGATTGGCCGCAGCGCACCCAACTGCTGCAACAGTCGCCGTCTTAAGAAAGAACCTTCGATTCATGGAGCACCTTGTTTAACGCCGCAGCTCGCGTTTTTCTGCCCTTCCGAATTCGTCCACCAATTGCCAGGAAAGTTGCAGGATGCGTGAAAAAGCCCTCGTCTTGACTAAGGACGACGGCATGAGTATGAAGAATCATTGAAAACTTCCATCCTACGAAAAAGCGAAGAAAATCATCGAGTGGATTGTGCCCAATCTCTGACACAACCCATTAGGGAAGAGTTGCTGACCACACGTTGAGAGGATACCTCCTTAATATCATGAGTGGCATCTTTCAGGGCACAGGCGGCAGAGTCAAAGTTTACAAAGCAGCCGGAAGGAACATACGAGCTGTTCGGACTGCTGACGAAGAATCAGCGGTCCCAAATTGGTACTCCCAAGTCTCTGAAAACAAAGTGCGGGCGAGCAGATTCCAGCCGTATTTACCGCCGACTCTGGATCAGCATATCGGGGTTCGAACCACTGGGGGGCAGCCAATTCAAAATCAACGACTTACCTCAAAATTAAGCCCGCACGGAAGCACTTTCATCAAGCAGCGAAAAGGCCCGTAAAAACGCATTTCGGCTCGAAGCATACGGCACACTTACGGCACACCTGAAAGATTTGCTAATAAGGACTCTGTGTTTCATAACGGGCGTACAAGGTGCGCATTGGAAGAGTGCGCCACCGCGTCCAGCGACGCAATCATTTAGGGGTGAACTGCGCGAGATGCCTCTTGGGTAGAGTGTCTCTTCAGGCCACGGAGCGGGGTCCGGATCACACGTGCTGCAGGTGCGTGTCCTTGAAGTGAGTCGGATATTTCAAGCCAAAACCCAGCATGCGATCAAAGCCGATGTGTGCGATCCAGATCAGGGCAAGGGGCAAGAGCGTGTGTTTGGAGGCAAGAATGGCAATGGCGATCAACAGCCCCGGTGCGAGAAATGTGTGAACAAAGTTGTAGATAGCAGCGCCGATGCGGACGTTCGCGACATATCCGAGCATAGAAAGATCCGGTGCCAGAAAGAGTACAGCGAAAAGAATCCAGCTGAATTGGTGTTGTTCGTAAATAAAGATACTCAGTGCAGTAACGACCGCGCCTTCAAGACGGATGAGAACCGATGGTTTAGTGAGCATGCGCTGACCATAGCATGCGATTTGCTGACTCCAACAACCTAGCTGAAGTGAGCATACGTTTCACCACACAGCCCAGGTTTCCACCAGACGGGTCGCGGACATTGGTGACGCACACAATTGTCATTTCCGGTGAGCATTCAGTTCCTCGTATGTGCGCCAAGTGGAGCCTGTGCGCTTCTCACCGCGCCAGTGAAATGAATCGGATTTGATGTCTGAGAATATCCAGCGGAACGGAGTACCATCCCCTGCGATTCCGTCCATGACAATCTCTGCTCCGGATTTGCGTCCGATGAAGGTGCGCACGACTTCTGCTCCTGGATTGATCCACGTAACTCTCCAGGCATCGATCTTGGGATCGTAAAAGCGAATTGTCGTGCCATAAAGGAGTGAGTCGTTGTCGCTACGGCTGGTCTCCAGAAACACGTCCTGGAGCGCTTGCCCTTGCAGAACCC
>CAYNPS010000187.1:0-6916 GCA_964399125.1 uncultured Terriglobales bacterium | reverse complement strand
AGAGAAGGCTCTGAAATTCCGTGGGCACAGCGCCCGGCGGCGGCGTGATCCTGTGCGCCGGCGGAACATCTTCTTTCGTCCACAGCGTTACGTTGCCGTTGTCGTAGATCTCGGCTTCGCGCCATCCGGCGAACGCGAGCAGCGGCTCGTAGTAGCGATCGCGAACGAAGATGTACTTCAATCCATAGTGATCGGCGTGTTTTAGCATCGCGCGTAGCGCTTCCACGCCATGGCGGAAGTACTTTGCGTTGGTGAGCTGTGCCGAGCCGCCTTCCATCAGCTCAGGCAACAGTCGCCCGGCGTTGTAGTCGCCGTCGACAGAACTGGCATTGGCGAGCACTCCAACGCGCGCAAGTTGCATTCCAAATCCCAGCGTGATGTAGCGATATTTCGCGTGATCATCCCGATTCAGGAAGCTCACTACTTCATCGATGCTGAATGCGTTCGACTGAATCGGGTTCGCGTGCAGCCACGCCAGCGCTCCGGCGCCTGAAAGCACCGCGGCGAGCGCGAGCCCCGCCATTGCTTTGCCCTGGAATCGCTCAATCAACCAATCGGCAATCAAACCTGCAAACGGCAGAGCCATCAGCGTGGCCCAGTAGGTAAAGCGCTCGTAAGTGAGCACCTCCCAGATGTGCGTTCCGAAAACGATCTTCGGCAGCGGAGTGGTGCCGCCAAGTCCGATCATCGCCGTGAACCACCAACCGAGGAATAGCGGACGCAGTCGTCGGTCAGTTGCTCCGCGCCAGAAGATAAATGGAATGGCAAGTAGCAAAGCGCCGGTAGGAATGATGAAAAAGTTCATTCCCTGAATGGGCTCGAGAATGTAATTGGCGCGGCTCTCGTGATAGATCGGAGCTTGCTTGATGGGGTTGTAATACATCTCAATCCAATATGGATACAAGACCACCAGCACTCCGATAATGGCGAGTGCAGCAAAGACTGCGGTCCTCGCCACCACCGCCTTCGCATTTGCGTCAGCCCGATCTTCCCGATGGTCAATGAATGCCAACCAAATGATTGGCAGCGCGAAGAACGGAGTCGCAAAGATCATACTCACGTGGTGTCCCGCGCACCCAACCAAGAAGACAGCGAAGCCCTTCCAGAACGCGAGGCCTTTGCCTTCGCGAATCCACACGTAGAAGTACGGCAGCGAGTTCAACAGCATTACCGACGCGAAGGTTGTGTTGATCTGTCCTGACTGATAGACCATCTGCGCCAGTGATCCGAGAAAGATGCTCCCAATCGCGGCGTACAGTGCAGCGCGATCATTCACCCAAAGACGCGTGTAGCGATAAACGCCGATCGGCAACAGCAAAATGACGAGTGCCTGCACGATGGTGTAGGCAAAACTCAGTCCCACGATGTGTGAAAACAGCGCTATTAATTGATGGACCAGCGGCGGATAAGTCGTCTGCGAGAAGCCGGCGAACCACTTTTCATTCCAGGGATTGAACCAATGGTGAGCATAGTGGTCGGCGAAGAACATGTGCGTGTTGGCGTCGAAGGATCCCGCTTGCAGTTGCGATAAAAGCAGCGGTGCGTGCGCTGCCAGGGCCAGCAGCAACAGCCATCCGTAAATCGGCACACGCTTGGCAGTAGAAGAATAACCGGTGGAACTCAAATACAAGGGACGCCTCCGGGAGAGTGCTTACAGGGAAGGTTTTGATTCCATTTCGGCAGCTTTGGTTTTCCCGCAGCTCTGGTGCGCTGACGCGCGGCTTTCGGTATTCGGCTATAGGCTTTCGACTAAGAGAACTTTTTCGCAGCAAATACCCGCAGTGTCTGCCATAGCCTCTAATTCCCCCTTGTCTATGGTCCGCATTGTTTCTGTTGCTAGCGCATCCGTGAGTTTGCGCCGAAAATCGTTGCTGGCCGAACGCCGACAGCCAAATGCCGAAAGCCACTTTCTGGCTAACTTTTAGACACTCTCGTTGCATCCAAGCTGTTTGTCGGCAGAGCTGCTGCTGTAGCGGCTGTCGCTCCCGCGTGCAGTTCTGCTGTTCGGGCCCCGCACGCAATCTTGAACCAAAGTTCAATCCAGCAGAGATGATGAAGAGCAGTTCGGAAGCAAAGGATTTCGCGCCCCTCGGATTGGTACGAAAAGCTGTGTTTGTTGGCGTTGCGCTTGCCGCTTCGTCTTGTCTTGCGCAAACGTTCGAGATCGGCGGGCAGAGCCAGCCAGCGCAGCAGGCCAAGCAGCCGCAGCGCAGAGCGACAAGGCCTGCCGCTACGGTCTCAGGTGAAGAGAACAGCCTTCAGTTTGGAGTCAGTCTCGAAGCTACGCGACAGCAGCGCGCTGCCGATGACGCTCTCCGTCACAACAATGCGTCGGCTGCCTACGAACACGCCAAGCGAGCCGTCGAAATGGCTCCCGGGGACAAATCAACCTGGTTCACTTTGGGATATGCAGCCCGTCTTTCCGGACACCTTTCCGATTCGGAACGCGCCTACAAGAAAGGACTTCAGCTTTCGCCCAATGCTGCTGAAGGATTGTCGGGACTTGCCCAGACCTATTTCCGGCAAGGTCGCATCAGTGATGCGAAGCGGATGTTGCTTGACGTAATCCAGAAGTATCCCAATCGCATCGATGACCAGATGATGGCGGGCGAGCTCTTCATGCAGAGCGGAGACATTCCACAGGCGCTGCAGATTCTGCAGCGTGCTGAACAGATCAAGCCATCTGCTCACGCCGAGCTGTTGATGGCGATTGGCTACATGAAGCAGCATGAGACCGCACGCGCCAAGCAGTTACTCGACATGGCGCGGCGTCGCGATCCCAACAACATCGATATCTTCCGGGCAGTCGCCAACTTCCAACGTGAGGGCCACGACTATCAAGGGGCGATCGCCACCTTGAAGAGCGCCCCGGTGCAGAAGCCCGATCTGCTTGCCGATCTCGGCTACACCTACGAACTCGCTGGTATGAAGCAGGAAGCTGCTGACACTTACACGAAATATGCGTCAAGCGATCCTAAGAACATCAACGCGCAGTTGAGCGCCGCGCAGGCGTGGATGCGCTTGAACAACATCGATAAGGCGCAGCAGTTCATTAACCAGGCCGCGGCCATCGATCCGGATTACTACCGGCTGCATGCCGTCCGCGCTGCATTGGCGAAGACGCAGAACAAGGACGCTGTTGCTGCGCAGGAGTACGAAGCTGCGTTGGCGCGCATGCCCGAGGATGTTCCTGAAGGACCGATCTTCCCGATTGAGCTGCGACTGAATTTATCTGAGATCTACAAGGGCCTCGGCAACAACGCAGCCGCGCAGCAGCAGATCGCGCTCGCCGAACAAGCTATTGACAAGATTCAAGTGGAAGGTCCGCAAAAAGCTGAGTTTCTGCGTGTTCGCGCATCGATTGCCATGGGCAGTCAGAATTACGCAGCCGCTGCAAAAGACCTACAAGACGCAATGCAGCTTGATCCAAACAATTCCAATATTGAACTGCAGTATGCAAATCTGCTGTGGATCGAGCAGAAGAAGAATGAGGCGCAACAAGTCTATCTGGCTGTCCTTAAGCACGATCCGGCGAACCGGTTCGCACTCGAGAGTCTTGGCTATCTAATGCGGGACATGGGCAAGATTCCCGAGGCGGAACAGTACTTCCACCAGATGGCGAAGCTATATCCCGACGACTACGTTCCGTATCTGGCTCTCGGAGACATGTATACCTCGATCGACAAGCTCGATCAGGCGGAGCTCGCTTACGAACAGGGATACAAACTCGCTCCTCAAAACGCTGCGCTGGTGGCTGGAGGAGCCAATGCCGCAATTCAGAATCACAACTTCCAGTTAGCACAAGCATGGGTTCATCGCTCAACTCCGGCGATGATGGATGATCCGCGCATAGAGCGCGAATGGGAGCGGTCGCTGTTCTTTGAAGGCAAGTATCGAGAATCCGCGCAGTTTGGATACAAGGTTCTTGCGCAGCGTCCCAAGGACCTCGATGGCGCGGTCTACCTCGCGTACGCGCTCTACAACCTTGGTCGCTACGACGACGCGCTCGCTCTCTCCTCGCGCTATGAAGTCATGCTGCCGCAGGAGCCTAACTTCCCGCTCCTGCAAGGACACGTTCACAAGCAGCAAGGATTGCTCGACAAAGCCGTGGACGACTATGGACGCGCTCTGAAGCGTGATCCCAAGATGGTCGAAGCGTTCGTAAATCGCGGCTACGTGGAAAACGATCTGCAGGATGCGGAAGCGGCGATCTCCGATTTCGATCAAGCCCTGAAGCTACAGCCGAACAACGGCAGTGCGCGCCTGGGTGCGGCATTCTCAAACCTCGAACTGCATCGTTCGCATGCCGCGCTCGATCAAGTTACGCAGGCGGAGAAGATTCTCGGTGTTTCAGCAGCAACACACGAAGCAAAGGCAACGGCTTATCGTCAACTTCGCCAATTGCAGAAGGCAGAAACGGAGTATCGAGCGGCGATCACGATGTTCCCCAGCGATGTCTCGCTGCACACGGCATTGGCTGACACGCTCTATTACGAGCATAAATACAAGCCGGCCATCGATCAGTTGGCAATCGCCATCCGCGAAGAGCCGGACGATCCTTTCTTATATGCGCAGCGCGCTCACGCCGAGGCTGAACTCAAAATGCGCTCGGCGACACTGGAGGACGTGAAGCTCGCCGAAGATCAAGGTCCCGATTCGGGCGCGGTCCTGCTTTCGACCGGAGATGCCCTTCTGCTCCTGGGCGAAAAAGAAGCTGCGCAGGAGAGGTTTGCCCGCGCTCTCGACGCGCCCGATACCAGCCGCGTTGAAACACGGCTCGCGTTCGCTCGACTGTTTGTCGAGCAGCACAAGTACGATGACGCCCGCCAGCAAGTCTCGCTGGGTTTTACGGAAGCGCGCATTGGCGAGTCGATGCCTGCTACAGCGGACGATCTGGTAGCAGCGGGAAACATCTTCCTGTCGATGAACGATTTCGATCTCGCGCAGAAGCTCTACGAACGGGCGAAAGAAGCTGGCGCCGCTGATGAACAGGTCGCAATAGGACTGGCGAACGTAGCCTTGGCCCAGGGAGACGACCGCGGCGCCGAGCAGTACCTTGCAAGCCTGGGAAATCGTGATCAGTATCTCGACGACTACGACTACATGTTGGCGGAAGGCTCGATCTATCGTATGCGGCACGACATGACCAACGCGGTGAATGCGTTCGCGCGCGCCAACGCACTGGCTCCTGAGAATGACAATAGTGAGGTTCAGCGCAGCCTGCACGAGACCGCAGGCGAAGCCGGTATGCCGGTCCGCTCCAATGTCAATGTTCTTTCCGACTTTTCGATTGCGCCAGTGTTCGATGATGCAACGATCTACACGACTGACGCACGTCTTGCTGGTCTGAGCGGGAACTCGAGCCAGCTCCCGACGGCTCGCCGCCTGGTCGAAACGCAGTTTACACAGGGCTACCGCTATCATCCCGCTTCGGGAATTCCGGTCCTAAGCGGTTTCTTCCAGCTCGATCACTATTCGGGCAACTACTCGCTTCCGTTCGCCTCGCGGGTCGTCGCTACCGACACTAACAACTACAACCTGAATGGTGGCATCAATCCTGTTCTACGGCTTGGCTCAACCAGGTTCGAGTTCAATACTGGACTGCAGTTCACCGTGCGCCGCGACAGCAACGAACGCACCAGGTTCGACGTGAATCAGAATTTGTTCCGGCAGTTCGCGTACATGTCCTCAAGCCCAATCTTTAACGCCTTGACGATCCGTGGGATGGCATATCACGAAGCTGGTCCATTCACTCTTCAGCATCTCAGTTCGGGAGAGAAGGGCGCGCGCATTGACTTTACGGTGGGGCGTCCATGGGGTAAGAACGCACTCGTTACTGGCTACACGGTTCGAGACCTGCAGTTCAATCCTGTGGTCAGTGAGTTCTTCTCGACATCTTCTTACATCGGATTCCAGCGCCGCTTTGGCCAGAAGCTCACGCTGACGCCGATGGTGCAGATGATTCGTTCCTGGAAAGTACAAGCTCCGCAATATGCGCGTGCGGAAGCGTTTATGCCGGCGGGCAGTTTTGAATATCGCCCCAGCGAAAAATGGACCGTAGACGGCAACTTTGCCTGGCAATCCGGCCGCGGCAAAGATCCTTTGTTGCACGCTTATGACAACGTGCAGAGTGGAATTTACATCTCTTACCTAAAGCCCTTACGCCAGAACCAGCGTGATGGACTGGGTGAGGTTCCGGTCGAGTATCCCATTCGATTCTCGCTCGGAGTACAGCAACAGAACTTTTTTAACTTAGCTGGCACCGGACAGGCCGAAATTGTCCCAGTAATTCGCCTGACGTTGTTTTAAAGCCAGAGGGCCCCGATGAATCGAGCTTGCGTGCAAACACCGCAGTATCTGCAGTCGCATGACCGCGACCACCAGAATCCGAGTCCAGCCGTCAATACCAATCCGCAATTGACGATCGCGTGCGCAGCAGCGCTCCGGAGGGCGGCGTGGATCTAAGAGCAGTTCTCCTCGTCGGGCACGCAGAATCCAATGACGGCGCAGCGCGTTCGACTCAGGCGGAGAGCTTCTCTGGCGTGCCGCTTTCGCTGCTTCCTGTTTTAGGGCGACCTCTGCTGCAGCGCTTCGCTGACCGCCTCAAGAAAGCTGGAGTCGATTCCATCGCCATTCTGAACACAGGTGAGTGTTCCTCGCCGATGGTGGAGGACGCGCGTCGCTCCGATTTGAAATGGAAGGATGTTTCGCCTCAGCAAGCGTGGCGAGAGGCAGAAGATCAGTTTGATGAGTTTGTGCATTCGGGCGCCGATCTGGTTCTGCTGGTCAGGCTGGGAGCCTACGCCGAGGTCGAAATCGATCCCCTCATCCAGTTTCATCTCGACCAGCGCAATCACGTGACGCAGGTAGCCACCGAAAACGGCGCACTGGATTTCTTTGTGCTTTCTTCGTCGCG
>CAYNPS010000186.1:0-7013 GCA_964399125.1 uncultured Terriglobales bacterium | reverse complement strand
GTGTCTCTCGGAGCTTGGGTCACGTGCGGCGAAGCATTCCGATCCAGAGAGTATGGTTGGGCATCGTTGTTTCTGATAGTGGCACTGATCGTTAGCACGCCATTTCTAGCTCCCTTGCCATATGGCTACGCTTTGGCCCTCAATTTCCTGTGCTTGGGACTGTTCGTAAGTTCTGTCGTCCATTCAAGGGAACTCTTGACGTCGCAGGTTGCTGCCAAGATGTAGCCATAAAACTTACTAACAATAAAACCCCAGGAGATCTGGACATGCTCAACGCGAAAGATTCACCAGCGAACAACAGAATCGACCGCATGTTAGAGTGCGCCGTCTATTTGAACTGGAAAGACTTCGCTTCCGATTCATCGCCATTGGCAATGCGAGTGGAGTATCGAACTGGACCCACGCGGTCGTTGAAATGCCTGAAGCTTTGGTCATCCGTTTCGCGAGGTCATTGGAAGTTGGTCTGCGAATACTGGACCCAGCCGAACCCAATACAGCGGCAGGGAATTACGTTTAGTAAGAGCTACTCGTCGCCGGGATTCACTCGCATGCTCGATGCAATCATGCAACATCAGGAAGTTTTTTCTGTCCGCCAGACGGATCTGCGTGATCGCGTGGTTCAGATTACTTCTCCAGACGAAGCACAATGCGTTGCCGCCAAACGCGAGATGACCGAAGCGTTGCAACGCATCACCTCCCGGAATTCGGTGGGAACGGCGAGCATAGCAATGAGATTCGCGGCAGATCATCCTGCTGCGCCGGCGCCACTTTCCGACCGTCGTATCAATTAAGGAGAAAAACAATGAAACTCTATGTAGGCAATCTCGCCTCGACGATTACAGATACTCAACTGCAATCATTATTCGCTGAGCACGGAGCTGTGAGCAGCGCCCAGGTAGTACGCGATCACCACTCAGGCCAGCCGCGAGGCTTCGGATTTGTCGAAATGGCAGATGTCGAGGCAAAAAAAGCAATGGCATTGCTGAATGGAAAAGACATTGAAGGACGGCCTCTTACGGTAAATGAGGCTCGCCCGACCCGGCAACACTCTGAGGGACGATCGCGCAGTGGATTTCAGAGGCGAAGCTACTAGGCTGTGTCAATTCTCTTGCTTGAGACCAAGAGTGATCTTCAAAACAAGCGGGAGATCAATACTGTAGTGGAATCGCGGTGCACATGAAGGCTACAACAATTGAACGACATCCGATCGCAGAAAAAAGAAGCTCCGTTCCCTGGCTATTTCTAGTTTTCTTCGGCCTCCTGTTCCTTTGGCTTTGTCAGAATAACGTCGGATTTGCCTTGGGAGTGCTTGTAAGCGCCTCGATCGTCTTGGCGGCACTCGAGAGTGCTTATGCCGGGATGTACTGGTGTACGGCAGGGTTTGCGGCGCTGGCGATGGTCTTCAATCCGTACACTCACTTCTTAGGTCCACTAGATCCGGCAATTGCAGCTTTGGCAATGATTGCTCTCTCTCCAATGCTGCTGCTATTCATATGCAGAAAATCTGGGGCTTACATAAACACGTTAGCGCATGGTTCGAGGTGGTGGCTGCCTGTGGCCCGAACCGTGGTAGAGATTGTCGAATGACGGCTCCAACCAGTCGAGCTAACGGCGCCTTTGCGTATAAGCGGCTCGCCAGCCAATGCATCGACGCCCAGCAACTAGTCAAAGCCCAGAAGATTTCTCGCGAGGTAGCTGATGAAATTTCTCGTTTGGCTCGGCTATTACTGAGATCCATCGACTTGCATTGCTCGCAGCGCGCGCCGCGCATCAATGCTGCCATTCGCACTCGACGCGCGGAGGCTCAGAGCGCGCTTCGAAGACTCCGCCACACAATTCGAGCCATCACCGAACTATAAGACGCACAATTTCAGCAGTGTTGCCGACGGCAAACGGCAAATCGGCAAAGCTTGGCGTACGACAAACGAGAACAACTCACGCCGAGGCGTCCGCGCCGCCAATGTTTCGAGTGGCAGTCTGAACAGCCACGAGCCATTCTTCAGGAGTATTGTGTGTGGCTGTCAGGTCTGCTCCGGGAATAGCGTTCTGGAACCAATCGCGAATCGCGATCACGGGAATCTTTGGCCAACGCTGCTTTAGCCAATGGACAATCGCTTCCCGCTGATCATAGGTTGTGGACCAGCCGACCAGGAAAGCATCAAAGGGCGCTTCCTGCGCCAGCAACCGACGTGCTTCCGCGTTCCCGCAGACGGAGGTTACCGCGAATCCATTTTGAATCAGCAGCATCTCACGAAGATGCAAAAGCATGGGATCGTAACCGATGTGGAAGATTCGGAACTGTTGTGAAGTGTTGCTCACGAACACGCTCTTCTTATCCAGTACGCTTCATCTTCCCGTTATGGGAGCCTGCCTCGGCAGTTTCGACTCGGCGCTTCAAGGCGTTGTAGTTTTCCAAAGTTCTTCGGTACTCTGCATGCGCTCGTTCCATTTCCTTCTTTGCGCGTGCCAGTTCGCTCCGAACGTCATTTTTGAGATGAATGTCCGAAAGCTCTGGTCCAACTGCGGAATCACCGTTTCCAGGATTCAAGTATGTAGCGTTTCGGCTCGGAGCATTCCTGAGCCATCGTTCAAGCTCATCTGCGAAGGCGACCACCGCACTTCGTTCCCTACCTGCAGGCCGGTGTACTGGAAGCCCTAACTTTTGCTCGTAACGTTGAGTCGTGCGTACGCCACGCCCAAGGTAGGAAGCAATCTCTTTCCACGAATTTAGGATATGTAACGACGCGGGGGGGGAGGGCTCTCGCTGGAAATACGCAAGTCGACGTGAGACGGTGCGACATAAAGATCCCGCTTCCGCGAAGAGGGCAACACGACCGGCGAAGCCTCCGGTGAAAAACTTACATCGAGAGGTTCGGCCCTGTCTGTCTGGTATCAGACTAAAGCAGACCAAGCCGGTTAAATTCCTTTCGCACGACGGCGTAGCATTCGCAGGCGACGTTCTCCAGTCCGGCGCGGCTTTTGAGGGTCACGTGTCCTCGCGAATAGTTGATAAGACCTGCCTTGTGGAGCATTCCTGCGGCTAACGTGACCGTCGTTCGTGGAGCACCCAACATCTGCCCAAGAAATTCGTGAGTGAGCGGCATTCGATCGGACTCCACGCGGTCATGGCAGGTAAGGAGCCATCGTGCCAGCCGTTCGCCGATCATGTGCAGCCGATTGCAGGCGGCATTCTGCGCACTCTGAACAAGATTTGCCAGTACGTATTTCTGCAGGTGATTGCGCAGCTGGCCAGGTCGCTCGAATTGTTCCTTCACAAACTGTGCATCGATGCGAAACCCAGAGCCTTCAATCTGAATGAAAGTCTGTCCGGGCATCTGGTTGCCGCCGAGCAGCATAGGAAGCCCCACAACCCCATCTCTCCCGACCACGCCAACCTCCACCGTGGTTCCGTCTTCCATCGATAGAACAACCGAAGCCAGCCCCTCTTCCACAAAATAGACGTAAGTCCCCTCGGTTAAGAGTTGTTGTCTGACTTTGAGAGTCACAGGCAACAGGTGCCGCTGAAGGCGCTCGATTTCTGCCTTCGGTAACGAGGCCAACACTAGATTCTTGTAACGTCGAGGCGTGGTGCGTGGGTTCAAAAAAGAGTCCCTTCCTCACGGGGGGGTGACACCAATACCAATGCACAAAGAGGGATTCTGCGTTTATATTCAGGTGCCCGGCACGAGTCTGTCTGATACTCGACTAAAGCAGACCGAGCCGGTCAAACTCCTTGCGCACGACTGCGTAGCATTCGCAGACGGCGTTCTCCAGTTCGGCGCGGTTTTGAATGGTCACGTGTCCTCGCGAATAGTCGATAAGACCTGCCTGGTGGAGCATTCCCGCGGCTACTGTTACCGTCGTCCGCGGTACACCCAGCATGTGCGCGAGAAAGTCGTGAGTGAGCGGCATTCGATCGGACTCCACGCGGTCATGGCACGTAAGTAGCCATCGCGCCAGTCGCTCGCTGATCGTGTGTAGCCGATTGCAGGCGGCATTTTGCGAAGTCTGCAGAAGATTGGCCACCAGATATTTTTGTAGCTGATTGCGCAGCGGGCCCGGTTGCTCGAATTGTTCTTTCGCAAACTGTGCATCCATGCGAAACCCGAAGCCTTCAACCTGAATGAATGTCTTGCCCGGCATCTGGCTGCCGCCGAGCAGCATGGGAAGACCCACAACTCCGTCTCTCCCAATAACGCCGACCTCAATCGTGGCTCCGTTTTGCATGGTTAGAACAACCGAAGCGAGCCCTTCTTCCACAAAATAGACATGCTGATTCGCGTGCCCGTTCAAAAGTTGTTGTCTGAGTTTGAGAGGTACTGGTGACAGGTGCGGACCAAGGCGCTCAATTTCTGCTTTCGGCAATGAAGCCAAAAATACGTTCTTGTAACGCTGAGAGGCGGTGCGTGGGGTCACGAAGCTCCTTTGCGCGGGCGTGGAAACGCCGCATCTGGATGCGCAAAGGAACCAACCTTTATTTCAAAAGTGGGAAAAGATGCGTATGAAGATGTCCCATATAGTGTACTCCCACGGACGAGAATGTGCCGTTGCAGACGTTGAGCCGACGAGCTGAGTCAGCAAGGCACTGCAAAAGTGTACGCAGCTCTAGCATTTGCCTGATACAGCTCGCGAGTAATTCCCCTTGGTTGAGTTCTTCTGGAGCCAGTTGGCAACTTCAGTGTGAAGAGCGAAGTGAAATTCAATGTCACATTCTTCCAGCAGCCGCCAAGCTCCGTGAGTCGTACGAAATTCGACACACCCTTGACGCACGCGGTATTCGTTGAGGCAGCCATCTGCAAAGGTCAGCTGCAGCGACGGAAGAGAGTTTGCTCGATAGAAAGGCATTTCGGCCGGCTTTCTTTTCTTTGCGCAGAAAACCGTCGCCCGTTCTTTGGCGGAAGAGTGCGTAGGAAGGAGTCTCGCTATGTCCGATGCCGGACCCTAGCCTCGGGGTAGGCTACCACTGTCATTTCTAATTCCAAAACGTTGGCTCTTCGGCTATCAGCACAGACTTATCGAATCAGGGTAGAAGTCGGCGGAGACGAAAGAGGCCCTCCAGCGTCGCTCGTCCCTTGAGTGCAAGGGTCACGCGGCAATGAAGGGCACGTCCACAAGGTCGAGCTGGCCGACCCTTGCAGTTGGTATAAGCTGCGGGTAGGGTGCAGTGTCCTTACCAGATGTTGTCGCGTCCAACATGCGCCGTCGCATTGATGTCACGATTGATGTCTGCCCGCCGGAAGCGCGAATGTGCACCTGCTAGGCAACCGGCCGGGCTTCGCTTTTCGCGACACTTTAAGCAGCGCATTCACAGCCTCGACCAACCCTTCCGGCTCACTAGCCGTGACTCGCAGATGCCCATCGGCGCCGGGAAACTCCGGCACAATGGTTGAGTGGAGTTCAAGAATTTTCGCTGTCTTGCAGCAGGTCCGAACGATGCCGCTAACCCGCATTTTCTCGCTTCCGTTAAATCCCTGGCCCAATACAACGACCGAAAACGAGGTGGCTTCGCACGCCTCTGTAACTTTGCGCACGTCACGGGCCTGAATGACAGCGTGACCGGCTTTTTCAAGAATTAGCTTCCTTTTGATCATCGCGGCATCATTCATGCCAACGCACAACACGTCTGCCATGCCCTTAAGTATTACCCTGCATTCCCAATTCTTTCAAACAGGCGACGCTCATCGTCGGTCATCAACCGCCCGTGCGTGGCTGTGAATACATGCTCGATTGCCAATTGCCGATTTTTCAGAAGAGCACGAAGATGCTGCAAATCCTCGATTGTCTGCCGCTGGTTCCCAGATAATTCAGCAGCATCCGTGTGCAGCTCAGTTTTGCTGACGGTTGGATGAGACGGTGCCTGCTCGTGATGCCACTGCGTTGGAGTTTTCCGAATTCCGACCAGCACGCCGGAACACAGCGTAAATCAAGCCTTTTCTTCTGCTACACTGGCCGCAAACTACGCAATGGATAAGCCCGTACGACAGCACATCACTGAGCTGGAGACACGTGTGCATGAGCTCAGCCAGGAAATGACGCTAAACCGCAAGACTCGGCAAGACTCGGCAAGAACGGAATCGTCTCGAATCGGAACTGCGGGTTGCGCAACAGGCATTGGAGCATTACCGGCAAGCAATCCGGCTAGAGGGCCAGCTACAGCGCCGGTAGATGATCAATCGATCGAAGCAGCGGCCTTGGGCTTGCCACCTTACTGCAAGGTCTGCCAATTTCCAGATAAGGGTTATTCCCGATTTGAGTGAGTCGTAGATACTCAGACCGATGCAGGTGCCTCGGGTTTGGAGATCAAAAGCTGGACTGTGTCCAGCATCGCTTCCGGCGAATGTATGTTCTCGAGCCTGCCATCAATCTGAGCCGACGTCGGGTCATAGGTGTTTTCGAGCATCAAGATCGGCGCGTTAGGAATGGATTTCTTGAGCGCTATGCAAAGAGAGATTCTGCTGGCTTCTGGAACAGAATGGCAAAGCAGAATCAAGTTGATCGTTGGCCCCCCGTCTAACGCAAGGTATCTGATGACGTCGGCGTCAGTGGTCAACGCGACCACGGAATACCCGGCGTGACGCAGAAGCGCCGTTCTCGTCATTTGCAAGGGCGCATCTCGGCTGATTGTAATGACTGTTTTTGCCGGGATTGCATCACTCTGTGTTCTGCGGGCCAGCGACGATTCCTCCGCCCTTCCTTTTCCATTGCACGTAGGGCACGCCGTCGAGGGCCACATTGTTCCTATCCCCAGACACGTCGGACATCGGGTCGTTTCAGACATATAAAAAGAGTCTCCGCAAAGACCGCCGTTCGACTGGTTGAACCTTGGCGGAGATTGCCATTTCCAAGCGTACGAGTCTGTCCAACTACCGTCTGCGCAATATTGAACAGCTCACAAATCAGCAGGAAACACTACCAACCACCGGCTTCCAGCAAAAGCAACATGGAAAAAACTAGCTGGCTGGGTTTAGTCAGTGCGAGGCGGGCCGAAGCGCTCGACCACGGCTGCCAGCAAC
>CAYNPS010000185.1:0-7093 GCA_964399125.1 uncultured Terriglobales bacterium | reverse complement strand
CAGTCGTTTGCCTTTACTGTGGTTGAGCAATCACCACAGACGTCGGCGACGGCCCGGTTGGGTATGGTGAACCCGCTAGCTGTGTCAACATACCGGTGGCGGCATCGAAAGCGTAAGCGTTGATGTTATTCGAGCCGGCAAGCCCGCTACCCGTGAAGCCACCGTTGATGACATACAAGAAACGGGCGGTGTGATCGAATGCCACCGCACTATGACCGGTTCCGGTTGGAAACATATGATCCGCGGCATCGGTAAGCGCACCGCTTCCACGGTCAACGGCCATGATGTGAACGACCTTATTGTTTACGTCGGTCGCCGCCAGCCACTGGCCAGTGGGATCGGCTGCCAGTCCGAGCAGTAGTTGGGTTGGCGAAGGGCTCGTGTAACCTCCAGCGTTGCAACTCATCGGCGCTCCTGTTGCGTTGTCTACCGAGATGCAGGAGATCCAATAACGCCCAGACCAGTCATCGATACACGAGCTATAAACCAGGCTCGTGTTCTTTCCCGGGATCACAGCTTGAGAACCTACGCTGATGCAGCCTGCCTCGGCGGTTGCAAATCCGCTAAGGCTGCCGTCGGAATTTCGCGTAGCTATGCCGAAGAAGCCTGATGGCGTGTGTTCATCCTGTGGGCTCAGCGGCATGTATAACAGCTTTCCTGAAGGATCGACTTGAACCAGTTGTGCGAAAACCGGATTGCTGCCTTCTCCAATGCTGTATTGATAAGGTGAACCGGCGATCGACGAGAGGCTGCTCCCAGCGATGGCGAAAGCCGATACTGTTCCCGGATTTCCTGTCGTCCCTCCGTTCGCGTACACAGAACTCCCGGAAGGATCTAACGTCGCAAACCCTCCTCCCGCTGCCATCGAGGAAACCAAAGTGAGATTCCCGCTTTCCGCTGCAATGTTGTAAAGGGAGATCTGCGCGGACGAGTTCTGAGACTTATCCACCAACAGCATGTTCTTGGCGGTTGATAATTGCCCCGGAGTCAATGCAGGCTGACCAGGAATTGGCGTGAGTGTTCCATCGTTATTGATCTCGAAACCAGAGATGCTGTTCGAGCTGACGTACAAGTATTGCGCTGAAGGTGAGGATTTACCCGCAGAAGTGTTGCCCGTGGCTAAGCTGTTGCTTGGTGACTCGGTCGAGTTGCTGCCTGAGTTGTTGTTAGCCATTCATGGATATGGGTGTCCCGCTATTTTTCACGGGTAATCTGATTCCGGTACTTCGGTGAGTGTTGCCAAAATGAATAACCGCTAGACCGGGCGTGTCAATGCTCCTGAAGGGCATGGATATTGAACATGCCAAGCGTTATTCCACCTGTGCCGGATTAGTGTCGTAACAGGGATTCCTACTCCGTATCTCAGATCGAGATACCTGGTGGGATGGAGATCAACATCTATCTGCGACAGAGATAACTTCCTGTTTGCCGACCATCCGAAACTGTTGACCAGTCCGCCAAATGGGGGGAGTTCCTCGCCATGGCGGAGGAAGAACTCAAGCGGGCAGCCCACCTTACCAAACAGACTCTGGGCTTCTATCGCGAGAGCACCTTTCCGACATGCTTCAACGTCACGGAGGTAATTGACCAAGTTTTATCCCTTTACGCGAGGAAAATCGAAGCTAAGGGCGTGCAGGTGAAGAAACACTACATCGGCCCGCCCAAAATGCAAGGGATGGCCGGAGAAATCCGACAGGCCATTTCGAATTTGGTGACGAACGCCTTGGACGCAATGCCGAATTCGGGAGGCACCCTGCACATCCGCGTGTGGCGGACCAGGCACTCGCAAAACGGCTCTGCACTACGAATCACCGTCGCCGATAACGGAGTGGGAATACCGGTCGAGCAGCAAAAGCGCATCTTCGAACCGTTCTTCACAACCAAGCAGGAAACCGGCACCGGCTTGGGTCTCTGGCTGACGAAGAACATCGTGGAAAAGCATGGTGGAACCATACGCGTCTCTAGCTCGGATATAGGAAAGACGGGAACAGTCTTCGAACTGACCCTTCTCCAAGGTGATTTACGGTCCGCGCCCACGACTTCTGCCGCTTAAGCGCATACTACGTCGGTCGTGTTCCTCAGCGTGACGGGCTCGGTCGTCACGATGGGGATTTTCATCGGCCTAGCCCACTAAACAAATGAACTCACCTTCTAGAAACGGAGGATCCAAATTATGACTCAGGTTGAAGCTCTCGCCAAGTATGCGGCTCGCGCCTCTTTCGCCGATCTCTCGGCCGAATCGCGCAAACAATTGCCAATCCACATCCTGGACTCGCTCGGCTGCTGCATCGCTGCCTTGGGCGCAGGGCCTGTCAACGCTTGTCGCGAGCAGGTCGCGGAGTTCGGCGGTTTGGATCCATGCTCGCTGATCGGTGGCGGAAGGGGAAATCCGATCTACGCAGCCTTCTGGCACACAGCAGTCGTGCGCTACGTCGATTTCATGGACAACTTCCTTGCGCCAACCGAAACGTGTCACACGGCGGACAATTTCGGCGTGGCACTGACCATCGCCGATTACGTGGGCGCTAGCGGACGCGATTTGATGCTCGCGGTGGCGGTAGGCTACACGGTGCAGTCGCGTTTTGTTGATCATGCCAACTTCATGAGCAGCGGCTTCGACCACACCTCACAACTGGCCTTCTCGCTCAACGCCGCCGCTGGGCGACTGCTCGGTCTCAGCGAGCAGCAAATCGCAAATGCCATTGCGATGGCCGCAGTCAGCGATGCGTCTTTCGCCGTCGTTCGGGCGAAACCGCTGTCGCAATGGAAGGGCCTCGCTTCCGCGCAGTCGGCTCTCGGAGCCATGAACACGCTGTTTCTGGCCCGTCGCGGAGTGGAAGGGCCGCTCCAAGTCATCGAGGGCCCACTCGGCATTGATCACCTTCTAAGGATGAAGATCAACATCGACTGGGACAAACAAGGGTATGAGGGCGTCGTGGAGAGCAGCATTAAAAAGTACAACTCTACGATCCACACGCAGTCCGCAGTTCATTGCATGGTCGAACTCGCATGTCAGAACAAAATCGACCCGACCAAGGTTGTCTCGATCGAGGCAGAGGTTGTCCAACTCGCTTTTGACTTCGCCGGTGGCGGCCTTTACGGTGTGGACAAAGTCGTTCGTACCAAGGAACAGGCGGATCACAGCCTGCCGTACCTGCTTGCGGTGGCCCTCCTTGATGGGGACGTGATGCCGGCGCAATTCGAGCCGGATCGCATCACGAGACCCGACGTGCAGGGATTGCTGAAGAAGGTCTCGGTGCGGCCGAACCAGGAATACACGGAGGAATATCCAGGGAAAATGCCTGCCAAGATTACCGTTCGGCTACAGGACGGGAAAATAATCGAGCACGAGGTTCAGGACTACCCCGGCCTCGCTTCCCGTCCGTTCACGTGGGAAGAGACCGTAGAGAAGTTCGACAGGCTCGTAGCTGGCCGCGTCGACGAGGCGCAATCCGGCGAAATTAAGGATGCAGTGCGTTCAGTAGAAAACATCCAGGTCAGGGACTTGATGAAATTGCTCGGCTCCATCAAGGCAGGCTACGAGACGCCATCGTCATCGAAAGCTGCCTGACAAACCGCAAGAGACATATCGCAAAGAAAGGAGAGATTCAGATGGCTATTACACCCGACCGAGTTCGCGAGATCTTCAAAGGACTTGAAACCGGCGATGGCGCCGACTTTTTCAAACATGTAGCTGACGACGTGGACTGGATAGTGATGGGCACGCACCCTCTGGCTGGTCACTACCTCAGTAAACAGGCCTTCATCGAAGGCACGTTCACCAAGCTGGGTCAGGTTCTTCCGCAGGGCACCGAGCTGAAGACAGAGCACCTGCTCGTCAAAGACGATGAGGCGGTGGTTGAACTTCATTCTCTCGCGACCGCCAAGAATGGAATGCGCTTCGATAATCGCTACTGCTGGGTAGTCTATTTCCGTGACGGAGTCATCGTGCGTGTTCGTGCGTACCTCGACTCGGCCATGGTCGCCCGCTTGTTTGAGGAAAATCCGATTCCACAGGTGGCTTGATCGGCTCTCTATCAATTCACTAAGGAGTTCTTTGATCGTGCTCCGCGTTCCTTTACGTGCGGTCTGACAAAAGTTAGGTTTCACGCTTCTCAGGAGAGAACTGTCACAGATGAGACAGTCCACGAGCGGCTGACGGGCACACCGGAACTCAACGGGTCGCACCCGTCCGTTTCTTGTTTGCCGAGAACCGGGAACAAGTGACGAGAAGCACGCTTGTCGTCGCTGAAAAGGGCATGGAGAGCCCCGAAAGGAGCTCCCCATCTTTCATCAGACCGTCATGACCGGAAACTGTCGTCTTTAGGAACACTGAAGGTCAGCTGACTCGAAATGCCAATGATCTTAAGGAGTTGACCAGTGACTTAGATCCGCTCGGGAAAGCTCTCGCTCAAGCCTCAAAAGTAAGTGGCGCGTCCGTACCTGCCAATAATGCGAACGCATCTTCATACATATGCACACTTCGCCCACACGCGCAGACAGGTCGGCTGGTTCCAGCACCAAACCTTTTCGCCCCAGGCGCAAAGGGATTTTAAGCTGGAACCCCGCAAAGTTGTGTCTTGCTGTTCTGTTGGTGAGCCGCGCAATTGCGCAGGACGCGCCTGTCTCTTGGAACCGTCCGTGGCATTCTTCCGAAGAATAGGAAATCGCGCGTTATGCAATGACAGAGGAGATGCGTGAACCTGGCTTTATAACTCACGGTTGCTTGCGGCTTAACTACACGGCACAAGCCCGGGTTACCGCCTGACGCTTCTCGCAAATGTAGAGGCGTTCTATGAGACAAAACGTAGCGGACGTAATGTGGGAAATGCTTCACAAGGCCGGCGTGAAGCGCTGTTATGGCATCGTCGGAGATGCGCTGAATCCGGTGATCGACGCTCTTCACCGCAATGGAACGATCGAGTTCATCCACGTCCGGCATGAAGAATACGGGGTCTTTGCTGCGGTCGCGGAAGCATACTTTACGGACACTCCAGTGGCTGTGTGCGGCACCGCGGGCCCGGGAGTCACACACTTATTCAACGGATTGATGGATGCGAAGAAAAAGGGCGCGCCGATTATTGCGATTGCTGGAGATGTGGAAACAAAGCTGATCGATACAGCCGCGCTTGAAGAGCTGAACCCTTACAAGTTTTTCGATACCGCGTCCCTCTATGTTGGGCGCGTTGTGAATCCGGAGCAGGCGCGAGCGGTGATCAGCACTGCCACCTTGACTGCGGTGATCGACCGCGGCCCGACGGTAATTTCCATACCGGGCGATGTAGCTGCATCCGAAGCTCCTTCTCGTGTTCACGAAGTCTCGATCGCAACCACGCCAGTATTACGTCCTGCTGATGCCGATCTGGAGAAACTTGCAGCCATGATTGAAGACGCAAACAGGGTAGCGATCTTCGGGGGCGACGGCTGTCGCGATGCGCGCGATGAGGTCATCGCGCTTGCGACCAAGCTGAAAGCGCCGGTTGGCTATTCGTTCCGTGGCAAGCAGTGGCTGGAGTACGACAATCCGTGTGCCGTGGGCATGACCGGGCTTCTCGGCTACGGAGGAGCGTATCGGGCGATTCACGACGGCGATCTTTTGCTGATGCTGGGGACCGATTTTCCCTTCCCGGAATTCCTGCCCGAGAATGGCGTGAAGAAAGTGCAGATCGATCGGAACCCGAAGCACATCGGCCGCCGTACGCCGGTCGATTTCGCGCTCGTGGGCGACGTGAAGGCTACACTCGCACCCTTGCTGCCGAGAGTGACCGAACGACGCGAGACCGGTTTCCTCGAAAAGCATCTCGCCGAGACGCGTGAGTTCAACGAATTACTCAATCATTATGTCGAGAAGGGGCCGGGCATCAAACCGATCCGGCCGGAATTCCTCGCGTCAACGCTGAATACACTCGCGTCGGACGACGCCATGTTTTTCGCCGATACGGGAACGCCGTGTATGTGGCTTGCGAGGCACGTCACGGGAGGCAGGAATCGCAGGCTCTTCGGGTCGTTTACATGGGCGTCGATGGCCAATGCAGCTCCGAACGCATTCGGCGCACAGTTGGCATACCCAGGCCGGCAGACAATCGCACTCTGCGGCGACGGTGGATTCACCATGCTTGCACTCGGCGAACTGTTGACGCAGATTGAGCGCAAGTCGCCGGTGGTTCAGATCATCTTCAATAATGAATCACTCAATTTCGTCAACATCGAGCAGCAGGAGGCAGGATTCGTGCCTTTTGGCGTGGATTTCAAGAACCCTAATTTCGCTCGTGTGGCCGAAGCCATGGGCGCGAAGGGCATACGCGTTGAAGAGCCTGGAGATGTAAAGGACGCACTCGCGGAAGCCCTCGCCTACAAAGATGGACCTGTTGTGGTGGACGCGGTTGTAGACCGGCTTGCGCTGTCGCTACCGTCGCACGTGCCGTTCCATACAGCAGAAGGTTTACGCTGAGTTTCGCTAAGCAGGTGCTGTCCGGCCGTATGGACGAGGTCATCAAGACTATGGAACGCAATATTCGTCTGGTGTGAGCAGTTGACGCATGTCCGAATAACACAGATAGTCTCATAGCTGGGTGACGGGCTATTCGGAAGTTAGCTGTTTGGCGTTTTATTCAGTAGCGACAAACGCGCTTTCTGAGAAGTGACTGCAACGGATTGGCGCCTCGACGAAGCAGAACCGCCATTTTTGGATATGAACGGACCCGCAACGCACGCCACCAAGCTTCTTTATCGCGTTTGTGGGACATGCCAAAAGGCTGCGGCGAGATTTATGCGCTGCTTCTCTCACTCCTTTTACAACAAGACGTAGTAAGAAGTTAGCACAAACAATTTTGCCCGTAAGCGCTCTATTCGTGCCGGAGATATCGCATTGTTGATTGCAGATCGGAGTGGCCTGGCAGCCGTTCAACGGTTCGCAGGTCCATTCCGTTCTGTAACAAACGCGTGGCATAGCTCGCGCGGAACTCATGAAGGAAGTAATTCTCGCACTCCTTGTTGCTTGTGCTCAGACCGCACTCACCGCAGTTCCTCCCTTTTTACGTACTGAGTCAGCTTGCGCCGAGTCTGTTTAGGAACGAGCAGTTTGACATCAACG
>CAYNPS010000184.1:4803-7100 GCA_964399125.1 uncultured Terriglobales bacterium | reverse complement strand
CGCATGGAGGAACAGATCGAGAAAGCGCGTCGCGTCATCGCAGCACTCTCGACTGTTTCAGGGCAGCCAAGGTTCGCCCGTGTGGAAGCACCGATCACAACTCCCAAGACGGAACTCACGCGTCCACGTCCGCTGCTCGTCAGGCGACCTGAAGCAGTCGAGCCTACGCCAGTGTGGCAGCCCGAATCGGCAGCCGGTTCGCGAATTCTGCTGATTCAGCGCAGTGAAGCTGTCCTTGAGTTTGAGCGCTCCGTCCTGAGCGCGCTCGGCGCAGAGATTGTGCCGGCTGTTACGGCGAGTGATGCTATCGATCTGCTTCGCACGAAGAAGATGGACGCAATCATCCTCGATGAAGAGCTCGAAGAAAACTTTTCGAGCAAGCGCCTTGTTTCATGGATTCGGGAGCATCGCCCAGAACTCGCCGACCGCATGTTATTGACAGTGTCGCGCAAGCCGAGTGCCGAAACGCGCGAGATTCTCGAAAGCGCTATGTTGCCGCACGTAACCAAGCCTCTCGAAGTACTCGAACTTTATTCCCGCGCGCAACAGGTTCTGCAGTCAGCCAAAAACCCGCAGATGCTGCAGTAGCCGCAAGGTTCCCGGCATCCTGTTTGACTATTTGCATCAGAAGCGGCGGTTGTCATAACGGGCTTCACCGGTACCTTCGCCGGCACGACAGCCTCGTCAGTACCGTCTGCAGTAGCAGATGGGGTTCAACCTGAGACACCGATTCGCACCGCGAACGGTACTGACTAGCCTCTCCTTAGTAAAATGAATTCGCCTTATGCCAATAGCATCACTATCCATTGCACAACTGCTTCAGGAGTCCGCTGCGAAGGCGGGACTTTCGGCTAGTCACGTGGAATCCCGAGCGGACTTCACGGGACTTCCAACAACAAAGCTGCAACTCAAATCCATTACTGGTTGCACACATTCGCTTGAGACCAGTGAGCGACTCGCCTCCGAGATAGAGCAGAAGCCTGCTCTACGCGAAGAGCTGTCGTCATATCTACACACATTGGCGAAACGCATGCAGTCGCCGCGTCCAGACGTATTTCTGACCCTGCATGGACTCCCGCTCTCGATGCAGCAGTTCAGTTGGCCGTACCATCGCTCCACGTCGGGCGCCGATTCGTTCATTCTGCATGGAGTGGTCCAACTCGCCGAGCCAGGTAGTCCTCTGCACGCCAAGATCGCCGCAAGCCTGACGGTCACTTTTGCCGAGGTCCTCCCCGCTTTGGAGCAGCCGTATGCCGAAGGTGTGACCTTTAACGCCATTCGCAAGACGCTGGATCTTGGTCAACTCGAGCTCTTAAAGAGCGGCAATCGTCAGCCGGTGCCGGTGAGCACGCGCTACTATAGCTTCCGGCAGCAGCGGTTCATCTTCAGCGAAACCACCGAGACAAAACGTAAGGAATTCCTTTGCTGCAAGGTGTACTGGATCAGTGCGCGTCTTGGCGAGCGGCAGGCAGCATGGATCGCCGACCCATATGACGCACAGTACCTCGACTGCTCCGGTGAAGATTTGCAGAAAAGTGCGCGCGAACTCGCGAATCAAGGATGGCTCACGTTGGATTCTTCCGGCGAATATGCTGCGGCGGCCGAAAAACTGGCGGCGCAGTCGGAAGCGTTCACCAAGCAGATGGAATCAGCTCTCGCGTTGCTCAAGCCGAAGTTCAATGAGGCGATGCGGAGCGGACATACGAATATGTGACCGAGGAGCTAACACGAAGATCACAAAGGCTTAAAGGCAAGGTCACAGGGCGTATTTTTTCGTGACCTCCCTTTTGGGCCTTCGTGAACTTCGTGTTAACCGTGGTTCACGCAGCGTCTTCTTTATGCCTGTTCTGGAACTCCTCGCAGACGCTGCAGCGGCCTACGATCTTCGGACGCTGGCGACGCAGGTTCTCTTCAAAGCGCGCCCAGCGTTGGCCCTGGCTGGCATCCGGGTAGTTTGGTAACCGCCCTTGAGCTGTCTGCGTTTCTTCTCCGCCTACGGTTGGATAGCTCGGCAGGTCCGCATCGTGCACGTTGCCGCGTTGGTGCGAACGTCCTTGCACGTCTTCGGCATTGAAAATCGCGTCGCCTTCCATTGTCTCTTCCACCACCTCAGATCCAGGATGGGCGATGCGGTCGTCTTCGCGATTCACGATGTCTCTGGCGCGAGCATTGCGTACAACGTCAGCCGCCTGTCCGGATGAGCTGCCAGACAGATCTCTTGTGTACGCACTCTCCTCTACGTTGGGCATGTCCTTGAGGTCGCCGCGGCCAGCATCGATGGCGTCAGGAACGAAGGT
>CAYNPS010000184.1:2088-4703 GCA_964399125.1 uncultured Terriglobales bacterium | reverse complement strand
AGTGCGCTCTTCTGATGTTCTGCCGAAAGTCGCTGCCTTGTATCTCGACCTTGCGGCACATTTCGTGGAGACGCGAGCGCATTCGCTCGCCGATGCGGTCACCGAGGGTTTCATCGCGAGTAACCCGTGCAATCGGAGTTCTCGGTTCATTGCCGGCAGGAGGTAGGTCGGCGAAATTGGAAGTGATGATCGTCGTTCGTTTGTCGTTGTAGCGGGTGTTGAGGATGTGGCTCACCGTGTCCCAGACCCATTCGGTCGGCTTCACTGCGCCAAGCTCGTCAAGCACGAGCACTTCGGTGTCGAATACCGGCTTGAGAATCTCCAGTTCTGTCGTCTGAACGCTGGGATTGTACGAGTTCTGTATCTCCTTCAGCAGCTCGCGATAGTCGTAGAAGAGGCACGAGGCGCTCTTCTGAACCACGAGCTCGCGCAGGATTCCGACAGCCAGATGCGTCTTACCCACGCCGATCGGTCCAAGCAACATCAGGCCGGTGCTCTCGACCGGATACTCCTCCACGAACCGATTCGCCTGGAAGAGCGCATTCGGCAGGCTGCGGTCGGCTCCAGGAAAATCCGCGTCAAAATTCGAAAGCGTGCAATGTTCATAGCGCGCAGGAATGCGCGCTTTTTTCAGCAGCCGCTCCGACCAGTTGCCGACGCGACACTCGCAGCGAGTGACGCTCTGCGGCTTCGCGGAAGTTGCTGGGATGGTTTTCCAACCGGATCCACCGCATTGGGGGCAAGTTTCAACCAACACAAGACTCGTTTTCGAAGAGACTGACTGCTCAGGCAAGCAGCCGGACCTTCATCATAGGGTAGAGCCGCGATGTGAACAACCGGCTAAATGATTCAACAAGCAGCTAAGCGTGGAGCCGGCCGCCCTCGCCCGGGTGTTCGCTCCAGAATGAACACTCCTGAGTGCTGAACAGACCGCGCGATGTGATTTAGAACCCGATTCAGCGTTTCGACGAATTCCACCCAACACCCGGGCGATGGCGCCCGGCTCCACGTTAGCTCTGCTACAGTTTCAAGCAGCATGGAACGACTCCACGGATTTGCCATCAACTCCGCGCCGCCGAACATCGATCTCAAGCGTGATCTTCCTTCCGGATTTCTAAACTTTTTTCTTCCGCTGCATGCGCGCTTCACTCCGCGACAGCGAGAGCTGGTCGCCAGGCGCAAGCGAGTGCTAAATGACGCGCATGCGGGCAGGCTGCCGAACCACCTGCCGGCGTCGGACGCAACGAAGCACAAGTGGAACATCACGGTCCCGGAGTGGTGCCAGGATCAGCGCAACCAGATGACCGGGCCGGCGGATGATGCCGAGCTAGTCGTAAAAATGCTGAACTCAGGTGCTCCAGGCGTAATGCTGGACCTCGAAGACTCGATGGCGAACTTCTGGGATCACCTTGAGCTTGGCATCAAGAACATCCACTCGGCGCTTCGAGGCGAGCTGACTTACTTCGATAAAAAGCGCAATAAAGAAGTTGCGATATTACCGAGCAAAACGGTTATTTTCACGCGTGCACGCGGCCTGCATCTTTCGCAGCACTTGCCTGGACTTATGTCGGGAGGGAAACAGGATTCGGACCAGCGCCGCAAATCAGAGTTCGCTTCTCCGGATGCAGCTGAAGTTCAAACACAGGACCTCACTTCTGCTTCGCTCTACGATGTTTGCCGTGTCGCGTTCGAGGTAGATGCGTCGAAACTGCGCCATCCGCTTTCCTTCTATATTCCCAAATCGGAATCAGCGGAAGAATCGCTTTGGTGGAATGAGCTTTTTAACGAAATCGAGCGCCTGCGAGGATGGCAGCACGGATATATCAAATGCATGGCGCTCGTGGAGTCGCATCCGCTGGCGTTCCAGATGGAAGAGTTTCTGTATAACCTGCGCGACCACATTCTTGGTCTCAATCTCGGCCGTTGGGACTACATGGCTTCACTGATTCACTTCAATCTCAGTGATCCCGAGTGGGTTCTGCCCGACCGCAACACCATTCCGCATGACGTGCCCTTCTTTCAGAACCTGCGGGACCTTCTGGTCTCGATTTGCCACGGCCGCGGAGCGCTCGCCATTGGCGGCATGACGGCACTCTATCCCGACCGCACGAATCCCGAATTGAATGCTCGAGCGCTTGCCGTGCTCGAGAAAGACAAAAAGAACGAAGCCGATCGCGGCTTCGATGGGGCATGGACTGGACACCCGGATCAGAACCAGATTGCTGTCGATCAATTCCCATTTCCAAATCAGATTAAGACGCACAAAGCAGTGGGCGAGCGCTATCCCGATCTCCGCCCTAAACCAACCCATGTCGGCAAACGAAGTCTCAGTGGAACCCGCGCTGCAGTTCGGACGGTGATCCGTTATCGCAACGGAGTTCTCAATGGCAGAGGTGCAAGTCTGCTCGACGGTTATATGGAAGATCTGGCTACCGATCGCATCTATCGCCTGATGATCGCGCAGCGCATGAAACATCGCGATCAAGCGCAGATCGTGGACGACGATGGCCAGGCTGTGAAGCACACGCCAGAGCTGATCACCCGTCTATTCGATGAGGAACTGGCAAAGCTCGTCGACGCGCTGCCCGCCGGCGATCCGCAAGCTGCAACATTCC
>CAYNPS010000184.1:0-1988 GCA_964399125.1 uncultured Terriglobales bacterium | reverse complement strand
GCCGTGCCGTTCACCCAGCCATCAAAGAACCAGTCCAGTCTAGGCTTGCCTTCGTAGTAGAGCGACTTTGGCAGCACACGCTCAAACGCGCGTTGCATATCGAGAGTGCTCATCTGTGATCCGGCGTAGTCACGTTGCAGCCCGCGGAGCACGGAGAAGAATAGATCGTCGGATCCGTCGTTGCCCCGAATGCGCGTACCATCGCGCAGGAACTCGCGGAGCATGTGCATCAGCCAGGCGCCACGTCCATAAGCAATGAGGTCCCATCCTTGAGGAAAAGCGGAAGAGTTCAAACGATGACCTAGAGTGACGGGCCCAGCTTCCCGATTTGGTCTTCCATCCGGATTCTTATCCTTCAGCCGAATGCGATAGTACTCAAGCACCTCACGAAAATCTTTAGGGTAGTCACGTTCAAAGCTCAGCATGGCGCAATAGTTTGCGAGCGCTTCAGAGATCCACTTGTCGCGATACGTCGACCAGTAAACGGAATCTCCCCACCACTGATGCGCGGTTTCGTGCGGCACCATGAGGCGATCGAAGAGTATGCGATCAAAATCGGAATTCGCAGCCGGCCCACGCTCCTGCTGAGGAACGAAGACATAACTAGAAAGGAAGATCAACCCGGGCCAGCCTTGACTGAGGTCGCCTGGCATTTGCGTAAGTGAAAGAGAACCGAACGGAAATGGTCCGATACGCGGACTTAGGTAGTCGATAGCTGCGGCGGCTTCCGTGGCCGCAATTTCTCCAGCGGGTTTTGGTTTGGGTAGGGGGACTTGTACGGTGCGCGTGCGGTCTGTGCGTCGGGGCGGAATGATCGGCTCGACGATAGTTTGTGTTGCCGTGGGGAAGCTCCGCTCCACGCCGGGCGCAGCAAAGCTGTCGACTTTTACATAGCCGGCAGTGACTTCCGATTCTTGATAATGTCCGAGATTGAATCCGGCCACTGGAATCGCCCGTTCCGAGATCCACCGCGAAACGTTTTCTCCTTCCACCGTCTGTTGGGATATACGTTTACCTGTCGCTACCAGAGTCCATTCCTGCGGATAACGGAACTCCAGGTCGAAGATTGCCATGTTGAGTCCCAAATTTGGAAACCAGTTTCCTCTCGAGCCCACATAGAGCAGGCCTCCGCCGGCATCTGCCAACACTGAACCAGAGTAGATAAAGCGAAGCTTAAGCCGCTGGCCTTTCTGCGGCGCTGTCGGCAGGATCACAGCTACATAGTCATTACCTTCGCGGGCGATGTGCGATCCTTCCACTGCTTCGTTCTGAAGAAATTCGACGGGCTGGCCAGCGGCAGTTACCGAAGAGACTTTGAGCGCGCGCGAAAGTTCGAACAGAACAGCTCGCGTGTTAGGCTGCAGGGTTTCCACTTCGACTTCGGCATCGCCATCGAGTGAATCAGGAGGGTGAACCTTCACCTTGATGTGAAAAGATTTTGGAACCATCTGCAATCCAGCGGTCGAAGACGGCTCCTCGCTGCGCTGCGATCGCGATATGAACGACGTCCAGACGTTGTAAAACGGAATGCCGCGAGGCGCATAGGCAACCTGACCCACCGCGATCTGCTCCGACGCCGTTTCGTCATAAAAAACATCGAAGTTACCGCGCGTCATGCCGACCAATCGCGCATGAAAGAAGCGGTCCCGATGGCCGTCCACTACCGGTGTGTTCATGTATGCAAGTAAGAGGCGCAAAGCGTCAGTTCGAGCAAGTTCTTTCGCCGCGGCATTTGCCTTCTGAAGGATGTCAGGGTTTTCGCCTTTGCGTAGAGCAGGTTCGAGATCCTGCAGAAATTGATCGTCGAAGAAACGGAAGTATGCGGACGTAAACTTTTCTTCCAAAACGCCCGCATTCAGAAATAATCCGATCGATGCGCGCTCGCTTTGATCAGGAGGGATGACTAGCACCTCTCCCTCGCCAATGAAGAAGACTGCATTCACATGACCGGCAACTTTCTCCCCGACGATGATCCATCCATCATTGAG
>CAYNPS010000183.1:0-7100 GCA_964399125.1 uncultured Terriglobales bacterium | reverse complement strand
TTCGCAGCCGGTCGGTTATTGAAACCCACTCATGACGCCGAATACTGGGCGGAAAAGACTCGCGGCTTCGACTTCTCGGGAGAAGATCGCGTTCCGCCTGAGCTCTACAACAAAATCCTTTGGGAAGGTCTCAAGGGAACTCCCGCTCCGGCTACAAAGACCCAGTTCTCGAAGGTCGACTCAGACGGGGACGGAAAATAGGCTGCACGCACTCGATAATCGGTGGGAGCATGCGCTCCCGCCGATTTATTTAACCGCAATGTCCCGCCTTTTCCACAGCCCAAGGGAATTGGGTACAATAGCGTCACATGACTCAATCAAAGCCTGTCCCTGGTGCCGGTTCGGAGATAAATCTGTCCGAACGCGTTAAGCAGCTCGGCTACGTGCCTTCCAAGAAAATCAGGCTTTACGGCGGCGAGTACGAAGTCGTGTCTGAGCCATTCATGCAGGGCCGCACCGTGGCCATTCAGGTGAGAACGGATAAGGAGATACGCACTCTCCCGCTTCCGTTGACCATTCTCCACAGGGTCTTAAGGTCGGCGTCGTAGTTTTTTCCTTCCGCTCGGCTCTCGATTTTCATCCATTGTTTATCTTCCGGAAACCCAGCAGCAAAACTTCAGGCTTACCTTGATTCGGAGTTCCCGAACGATGTTCGGGAAACGCTCTCTTTGGCGCATCTTCACTGATTCCCAAACGGAAATTCAAATTAAGGAGCGAATTGTGTCGCGTACCTGGATCGGCGCAGTATCTCGCCTGAAGACCTTTACCGCCTTGTTAGCCTCCGCCTGCCTAATTACCACATCGAGCGGCTTTGCTGCCGACAATGACTCGGACGACTTCAACTCCAAAACACCAATCAAACACGTCGTCGTGATCTTTCAGGAAAATGTTTCCTTTGATCACTATTTCGCAACGTATCCTCACGCCGCGAATCCCGGTAACGAGCCCGTATTCAAAGCAGCCGAGGATACGCCGTCGGTGAATGGCCTCACTGCCGGACTGCACACGAACAATCCGAATTCAGCGGCTCCATTTCGCCTTGATCGAAGCCAGAACTACACCTGCGACCAGGACCATGACTATACGGATGAGCAGACTGCATTCGATCACGGGTTGATGGATTTGTTTCCGGAATCGGTGGGCAACAGCAGCGGAACGAATTGTCTCCCCAACGGCGCCACAGTGATGGGCTACTACGATGGCAACACAGTGACTGCGATGTGGAATTACGCCCAGCACTTCGCGATGAACGAAAACTCGTTTAACACGACCTTCGGGCCTTCCACACCAGGAGCGTTGAATCTCATCTCAGGAAACACATTTCCGGTAATTGGACGATCTGGCAAACTTGTTGATGGACCGAATGGCGACATTATCACTGCCGGTCCTGGAACTACCGTGATCGGAGATCCTGATCCTCTGTACGACGACTGCAGCGGCAGCAAGCAAGTCGGCATGGGCGGACTCAATGTGGGTAATCTGCTGAATGACAACGGAATCACGTGGGGCTGGTTCCAGGGGGGATTCAAGCCAACGGTTCCCTTCAATCCATCCACCGGCTCCAAAGCAGTTTGTGGGCTCAAGACTCCCAATCTGGGAAATGTGCCCCAGACTGCCTACAGTCCGCACCACCAGCCTTTCCAGTATTATCAGTCCACTGCTAACCCACATCACCTGCCCCCGACGTCAGTGGCAATGATCGGCCGAACCGATCAGGCCAACCATCAATACGATCTGAGCGACTTCTGGGCAGCCGTAGCCGCCGACAACTTGCCTGCAGTTAGCTTCCTCAAGGCAAACCGTGCGCAGGACGGACACGCTGGATACTCTTCTCCGCTCGATGAGCAACTGTTCGTCGTCGATACGATCAACCGGCTGCAGCAGACGAAGGAATGGAAAGAGACAGCGGTGATCATCTCGTGGGATGACTCCGACGGCTGGTATGATCACGTCCTCGGGCCGATCGCGAACCAGTCCGCAACAATCGCTGATTCCCTTTCTGGTCCAAGTTCCTGCGGGACTTCGGCGAAGTCACTGAACGGCATCCAGGGACGTTGTGGCTATGGTCCCCGCTTACCGCTCCTGGTTGTCTCTCCATTTGCGAAGAAGAACTTTGTGGATAGCACCGTCACCGATCAGAGCTCGATTCTGCGCTTCATCGAAGACAACTTCCGTTTGGGACGCATCGGCGGAGGCTCCTTCGATGCACTCGCAGGCTCACTCGGTAATATGTTTGACTTCGATGATGCGCCGCGCAATGACAAGGTCTTCTTGAAGTGCGCCACTGGTGAAGTCACTAACAAACCTGAAACCTGCGACACGTACTAAGATCGCTTCTTACTACGAAGGCCCGCTGCGGCGGGCCTTTTTTAATCGTCATGCTCATGTCCGAATCCGTCTTAAACAGAGTTAGCACCGCCTCTTTCGGTCGCACCGACGTTTAATTCGGAATTCACGCGGCCCTGCGGGTTCTTATCGGCGGTGTTAGCTTCTTCTTTGAATCTTGCTCACGGCGATGAGCAAGCCTTCGTGCTCTGGGATATGTGATCCCGAGTTTTTCAACCAACTGCTTTTCGAAGCTACGGGAAGGAACGATATCACCGCACAGGAGCCTGTCCACCATTACGTCGCCGATACCCAGCAATTGAGCAATTCCCTGTCGATCAAGGTTTCGGTCTCGCATTGCCGCGGGGATAGTTGCAGCGAGTTCGGTCGAGCTCTCCACACTCGTCTCCTTGAGGGGTTTCTGGCATAAGATGGCGCAGCTTCAGTAACTGCTGCCCCAATCCGAATGAAATTTCCAGACAAGAATTCAGCAAGTACAAAACGCCGTCTCACGCGCACAATCTCTGCACACGCGATCTGCATTCCAGCTTTCAATCCTGCTTCATCATCGCGCAGCAACGATCAACTGAACTCTCCTCGAATGTATTGCTTTGTGTGGTGATGTTGTGGATTGTCGAGCAGCTGCTTCGAGTGGTTGAATTCGACCAGGTAGCCCGTCCGCCCGCCTTGCGAGGTGTCAACGTAGAGGAATCCTGTGTAGTCGGCGACGCGCTGAGCTTGCTGCAGGTTGTGAGTGACGATCGCAATCGTGAACTTCTGCCGTAGCTCCGCCATGAGCTCCTCGATTTTGCGAGTGGCAATGGGATCGAGCGCGGAGCAGGGCTCGTCCATCAGCAGAACCTCAGGCTCAGTTGCGATTGCGCGTGCAATACAGAGCCGTTGCTGCTGGCCGCCGGAGAGAGATAATCCGCTCTTGTTCAGCTTGTCTTTAACTTCATCCCACAGAGCTGCGCGCCGAAGTGCTTGCTCAACTTTCTCCGCTCTGTCTCCCTTGTAGCCGTTTAGACGAAGGCCAAACGCAACGTTGTTGTAGATGCTGGTTGCAAACGGATTCGGCTGCTGAAACACCATTCCGATGAACCTGCGAACAGCGACCGGATCGATGCTGGCGTCGTAGATATCGCGCCCGCGGTAACGAATGTGTCCTTCGAAGCGGAACCCGCGAACGAGATCGTTCATGCGGTTAAGGCAGCGTAATACCGTGCTCTTGCCGCAACCTGATGGTCCGATAAAAGCCGTGATCGAGTTCTTCTTGATTGGGATCAGCGTATCGCGCACTGCTTTAAAGTTGCCGTAATAAAGTTCGCGGATTTGGCAATCGACAACCACGTCTTCGTGCTTCACGTGCGTCAGCACAGCAGGGTGCGGAGTATGTTCGTAGTTCATTGGTATGGTGGACATAGATTTTTTTCCTTTACCGATACGTTCGACGCGACGAGAGACTCTGACCAATAAGATTCGTCGCCAACACAAGCAACACCAAAACCAAAGCAGCAGCCCAGGCAAGTTCAACCTGGTTCCGAAATGGCATTCCGGCGAAGTTGTAGATAAGCACTGCAAGTGACGCGGTCGGCTGCATCAATTCCATGCGGCCGTGGCTCCATAGCCAGTAGTTGCTGAACAGCGCGGTGAAAATCAACGGAGCAGTTTCTCCTGCAGCGCGAGCGACAGCCAGCATCACGCCCGTGAGAATGCCTGGCAGTGCCGTGGGCAGCAGGACCATCCACGTCATCTGAGTCGGAGTCGCTCCCATGCCGACGGCGGCTTCCTTCATTCGTGCAGGAACCATGCGGATGGCATCTTCGGAAGTGAGAATGATCGTGGGCAGCATCAGCACTGACAGCGCTACTGCGCCGGCCAGCGCTGAGAATTTACCTGTTGCCAATACGACTGCCCCGTAAGCGAAGACACCGGCAAGGATCGATGGAAAGCCAGTTAGAATCTTGGCGCAGAAGCGCACGCCCTCTGCAACTTTGCTTTCAGACTGCGCCAGATACACGGCAGTCAGCAGCCCGAGCGGGACCGTCAGCAGCACGGCGATGCCGACCATCACCAGAGTGCCGAGAATCGCGTTTCCGAATCCGCCTCCTTGCTCGAGGGGTGCGGGTGGAAGACTCGTAAACAGCGCAATGCTTAACCTCTGGCCGCCCCTCCAAACCAGCATGAGTACAACGCTGAAGAGCGGCACGAGGGCGATCAACGTGACGGCCGTGGTCGTGAGCGTCAGCGTGAAATCCACCAGCGTACGAGGACGACGCAGTGATCTCTCCAACTGCGAGAAGTCGAGTCCCGCGAACGGATCCTGAATTCCGCCAAGGCTCTGGTTGCTGGTCGTCGTTGCCATAGCTTCAGTCCGCGTGCATCAGGGCAGCGCGTTGGAGGATTACAGCGCCAAGAATGTTTACCGCCAAGGTAATTGCCAACAAGATGAGCGCCGCATACATCAGAATTCCTACTTCTCTCGGTCCCGCTTCGGGAAAGTTGTTCGCCAACAGCGCAGCCAGGGTGTTCGCCGGTGAAAAGAGTGAGAGCCTGATTTGGTTGCTGTTGCCAACGAGCATTGCCAGCGCCATCGTCTCTCCCAACGCGCGCCCGAAGGCTAGAACGATCCCGCCGAAGATTCCGCGAGATGCTGTGGGAAGGATCACAGCAAATATCGACTCCCAGCGCGTCGCTCCCAATCCATAAGCCGCCATTCGCAACTTTGGAGGAACAGCTACCAGAGCATCGCGGCTGATCGCGGTCACAGTTGGAAGAATCATGATGGCAAGGACAATGACTGCAGGAAGGACACCGGGACCGCTCAGATCAGTAGAGAAAATCGGAAGCCATCCCAACTTGGCATGAAGCCAGTTGCAGTACGGCCGAATCAAAGGAATCAGAACAAAGATTCCCCAAAGCCCGTACACCACGCTCGGAATCGCTGCGAGAAGCTCGATCAGCTCTTTCAACAAGCGTTCAACTTGATCAGGCAGATTGCGCGTGACTGGATTGAAGTGCAGCTTGAATTTCTTGAGGATTCCAAATACGGCGGAGCTGAGAAATCCCTCGCTGAGGAATACTGCTGCGGCGACTCCAGTTAACGATCCAAGAACGAGGGCCAGAATCGAAGTGTATAGAGTTCCCCAGATGGGAGCCAGTATCCCGAATTGGGACGCATTTGCGTCCCAAACTCGTCCCGTCAGGAAACCAAGTCCGAGACTACCGATTGCCGGCGTAGCTGCGATTGCGATGCGCAGAACGATGAAACCAATCAGCGCCATCGTCAGCCACGCGAAAACGTAACACGTCTTACGAAAGATTAAGTCAAGCAGTCGCTGTCGGGCGGTCGGTGCCTGCGTGATCTCGCCCTTGCGAACCGGAAAGACCGGCTCCGAGATCGTCAACTTCTGTTCAGGGATAGTGGTAAAGGTTGAAGAAGACACGAGCCCGCCCAGGATCGCTTATTGCGCTGTGATATTGGAGCTAGCCGCCAATCCTTTTGCGACTACGTTCTGTGGCAGTGGGATGTAGCCCATAGCTTCAGCGTCTTTTTGCCCATCATTGAGTTGATACTTGATGAGGTCCTGGACTGCTGCCAGTTTCGCCGGCTCGTATTTCTTGTAAAAGATTTGCCAGGTGTAGGTGACGATCGGATAGGCATCGTCACCGGATGGATCGGGATTCCAGGCAATCAAGTTCTCCGGTAGCTCGGCCGAGGCAAGCGCCGCCTGACCCGATTCGGTACTCGCGGCCACATACTTTCCTGCCTTGTTCTCCAGCATTGCAAAAGGCACATTCTGGCTCTTCGCGTAGCCGTACTCGATGTAGCCGAGAGAGCCCGGAGTCGTCATTAGGCTCGCGGTCACGCCTTCGTTGCCTTTACTCTTCGTGCCAACGGGCCAATTCGGCATTTTGTTGGTGCCGATGGTCTTCGCGAACTCAGGATTAATCGCACTCAGATGTTTGCTGAAGACGAAGCTGGTTCCACTTGAGTCGGCGCGGACCACCACGTTGATCGGCTGGTCTGGGAGCTTTACACCGGGATTTACTTTTGCAATCTCCGGATCGTTCCATTTTTTGATCTTGCCCAGAAAAATATTCGAATAAGCTTTGCGCGAGAGTTTCAGATCTTTGACATCGGGCAAGTTGTAGCCGATTACGATGCTTCCGGCGGTCATCGGAATGAGTTGGACGCCGCCTGGAACTCTTCCCATCTCGTCATCGCTCATCGCTGCATCGCTTGCCCCGAAATCGACGGTTTTATCGATCACGCTCTTAACACCGCTGCCGCTGCCTACAGATTGGTAGTCAACCAAGATTTGCGGATGGGAGCTGTCGAAGCTCTTGAACCATTTCGTGTACAGCGGCGCTGGAAAGCTTGCTCCGGCTCCCTGCAGTTTGACACTGCCGCTGTTGGCGGAAACCGTGTTTGGGTTCTTATTGCTGCAGGCGCTCAAAAGCGATGCCAACGTAAGCAGAACGATGGAAAACCGAGTTCTCATGAACGTCTCCCTTTAAGGCTGTGTAGATAAAGAGCGAATTAGAGAGAAATGTGGGGAAAGATCTGCGCTTACCACGCTATTCGCCGAATATTAATGCTCGGTTAATGACTGGTTAAATCTGAAGGATTCGCGCGAGCTGGTGAGTTGTTCGGCTCGGCTTCTGAGGTAGTTTCGCTAAGGCCGAAAAATCGTCGCTCCTCTCGACTCATCTCTCGACCCAGCGCTTCCTGGAAGCGCTGCTCGAAATCGTGCGTCAACCAGGGAGTGCGG
>CAYNPS010000182.1:0-7254 GCA_964399125.1 uncultured Terriglobales bacterium | reverse complement strand
GCACGCCTGAAGAAGAAATGAGACCGGCTCCGCTCATCACTGGAGAGGATCTCATTCAGCACGGCTGGAAGCCCGGACCGCAGTTCCGCACTATGTTGCAGGCTGTCGAGGACGCGCAATTGGAAGGCACGCTGCACACGCGCGAAGAAGCCATTTCGTTTGTGGAAACGAACTTTGCGCGTAACTGACAAAAACCGCCGCCGATTTCGCCTTGTTGTGGTCAGAACAGCTTCTCTGAATCAATCAAAATCGTGACTGGCCCATCATTCACAAGCGCGATCTTCATCATCGCCTGAAACTCTCCAGTGGCACATTCGATGCCCTGCTCGCGAATCTTCGCCACGAAATACTCATAAAAGTACTTCGCCATCTCCGGGCGCGCAGCATCGTCGAACGAAGGCCGTTTACCTCGACGTACATCGCCATACAACGTGAATTGCGATACTACGAGCAGTGCCCCACGACCTTCGCGCACGCTCAAATTCATCTTGCCTTCTGCATCAGGAAAGATCCGTAACCCGAGCACCTTCTCGATCAGGTAATCGGCAGAATCCTGTGTGTCTGTTTTACTGACTCCTAGGAGAACAAGCAGCCCAGCGCCAATCTGTCCCACGATTCGATCATCGACACTGACGCTGGCCTGTGTAACTCGCTGAATCACTGCACGCATGAGTGGAAGAATGAACGAGGGGCGGATTGTAAGCAATGGATAAGAAGCACTCGGCACTCAGCAATCAGTAGTCAGCGCTCAGTGAAGACTTAGGTGCGTGGTTTATTGCTCATCAGTCCAAGGGTGCTGTTGTGTTGTTGGCCACGTCTACTGAATGCTAATTGCTGAGTGCTGACTGCTCTCCATATTGCCTATCGCCCTTCCTGCATTTACTCTGCTCTGTCTTCATCGCAACACCCAGGAGAAATCCAATGGCGATCTTTCGCTGGCTGTCCGGCGCGGGCATGCTCTTGTTCGCGCTGACTGCTTCGCTTGCTGCTCAGACTAATAGTTCCCAGAACAATTCTTCGAGTGCTCCCGACATGCTCATCCGCAATGGCACGATCCTGACCGTCACCCACGGCGTGATTCAGAACGGGAGCGTGCTGGTTCACAACGGCAAAATCGCGCAGATCGGAACCAATATCTCTGCGCCTGCCGGAGCAACGGTGATTGATGCGAGCGGGAAGTTCGTGATGCCCGGCATCATCGATTGCCACTCGCACCTGGCGCTCGACAGCGATGTGAACGAAGCGACCAGCCCGATCACGCCGTCGATGAACATGCTTGATGCGTTCGTGAATACAGACAAAGGTCTGTATCACGCGCTCGCCGGCGGCGTGACTTCGCTCCTGCTGCTCCATGGTTCGGCGAACATGATTGGCGGACAAGCCGTCGTCATCAAGAACAAGTTTGGCCTGAGCCGCGATCAGATGCTCTTCCCCAACGCGCCGCGCTCGATTAAATTTGCCAGCGGCGAAAATCCCAAGCGCGTCTATGGCTCACGCAACCAGCTTCCCTCGACGCGCATGGGCAACTTCGAGGTGCAACGAGAGGCGCTGCAGCAGGCTCGCGAATACATGCGCGATTGGGACGACTACAACGCCAAAGTGCAAAAAGGAGACAAAGAAGCACGTGCTCCCAAACGCGATCTGAGGCTCGACGCGTTAGCCGATGTTCTTCGCGGCAAGCTCTACGTCCAGATTCACTGCTACCGGGCCGATGAGTTCCTCACCGAGATGGCGATGGCTCGCGAATTCGGATATCACATCCGCGCCTTCCACCACGCGCTCGAAGCGTACAAAGTCGCCGACAAAATAGCTGCCGAAGGAATCGCAATCGCTACGTGGCCCGATTGGTGGGGATTCAAAGATGAAGCTTGGGACGCGCAGCCGTGGAACGCAGTTATGTCATCGCGCCACGGTGTTCGCGTCGCGCTCAAGAGCGATTCGAACGATGTGGTCCGCCGCTTAAATCAGGACGCAGGCAAAGTGATCCGCTACGGCGGCGCCACGCAGGAAGAGGCTTTGAAGATGATCACGCTGAATCCAGCGTGGATCATCGGCGTCGATGATCGGGTCGGCTCGCTTGAGGTTGGCAAAGACGCCGACATCTCCATTTGGAATACAGATCCGCTATCCAGCTACGCCAAAGTGGAAAAGACAATCATCGATGGTGAGGTGTATTTCGACAGCTCTCTTCCCGGATTGGGCTTGACGCACTGGAAGAACGCTCCCATGTCAGGCAGCGACTTCGATGGCAGTCTCGAAGACGAAATGGGAATCGGGGAGATGCACTAATGAAAATCAGACTACTCGTAATCAGCATTCTTTCCATTCTCGTTGCCTTTTCGCCTGCGCAAAACTCGAAGCAGAGAACGCGGATGGCGACCTCGAAAGTTGAAGAGGGCGGCCCAATCGCCATTCGAGGCGGCAAGCTGCTCACCATCACACATGGCGTGATTGAAAACGGCGTGATCGTGATGGACGCCGGCAAAATCTCAGCAGTCGGAGGTCCGGGCACCGCGATTCCACGTAACGCGACCGTAGTCGATGCAACGGGAATGACGGTGTACCCCGGCCTGATCGATTCGGAAACAAACATTGGCTTAGTCGAAGTCGAAGCCGACCAGATGAGCAACGATCTGGTCGAGCCGAGCGACGAAATTATGCCGCAGATGCACGTGTACGATGCGTTCCATGCTGAAACGCAACGCATTCCTGTCACACGCGTAAACGGAATCACGAACGCCATCGTCGCCCCGGGCACAGACGACAGCCTCCCCGGCCAGGACATCTTCATTCAGCTCGATGGCAAAGATCGTGACCAGATGATTCTCGTGCGCGATATCGCGATGCCGCTGAACTTCTCTGCCGAGCAGCGCCGCCGCGGTGGACGCGGCGAAGGCGGCGGTGGCGGAATCAGCGGCCGCTTCCCATCAACGCGCATGGGCTTAGCGTCGCAGCTTCGTCAGGCATTCCTCGACGCGCAAGACTACGAAGCCAGGCAGAAGAACGGATCAGCACGCGCTTCCGATTCGTCCAGCAGTTCTTCTGGCAGAGGTGGAAGCGATCGCCAGAAGCGCGATCTGAAGCTCGAGGCGTTGTTGCCATATCTGCATGGGCAGAAGCCGGTTGTGATCGGAGCTAAGGACGGCTACGACGTTGAAAACGCGATGCGGTTGGCGCACGAGTTCAATCTCAAAGTCATTCTGAACCACGTGACGCACTCGCAAGAGATTCTCGACGAGATTGCTTCGTGGAAGGTGCCGGTGATTGTCGGTCCCATCTACGACTTCCCGCGCGGAGACGAGCGTTACGATGCGGTGTACTCCCTGCCGGCGGAGCTCTACAAACGCGGCGTGAAGATCGCGTTCGCCTCGTACAAAGTCGAGCACAATCGCAACTTGCCTTACGCCGCGGGGTATTCCGTCGCCTTCGGGCTGCCGTATGAAGAAGCGCTGAAAGCAGTAACAGTCAATCCGGCCGAAATCTGGGGAGTAGCCGACAAACTCGGTTCATTGGACGTCGGCAAAACAGCCAACGTGGTGATTGCAAACGGTGATCCGTTGGATGTAAAGACCGAAGTGAAACAGGTCTTTATCGAAGGCCGGAAGATACCAATGGAAAATCGGCAGACGCGGCTTCGCGATGAATACGGAGGAGTACCGCCAGCTTCGAGCAGCTCTCGGTAATCAAATTGAACACGGAGGGCACAGAGGGCAGGAAGGAGTTGCTGTTTGGGAACGAAGAGCCGTTCGGGAACTCCGCTGAGCTGGAGGATGAAATTAGGAATTCCTTCGTCTCCTTCGTGCCCTCCGTGTTCAACCCCAGCCTCCTTGCCTACTTTTCCTACCCCCATATAGACTGAGAAGTTTGTTGCGCGCAATTGGCGCAAACAGGAGGACCCTCGATGCCCGGGATTGAAGATAAGGTCAAGCAGATCATCGTGGACCAACTCAGTGTAGAAGAGAGCGAGGTCTCGCCCAGTGCATCGTTTGTGGACGATCTCGGCGCCGATTCTCTCGATCGGGTCGAGCTCATCATGGCCTTCGAGGAGGCCTTCGATCTCGAAATCCCCGACGAAGAAGCCGAAAAGATCAAGACCGTGCAGGACGCGGTCAGCTACATCGAGAAAAACTCCAAAATAGCGAAGCAGTAGAATCCCAAAGCAATCCCCAACCTACACGCGATTAGCGGAGTAGGCTATTTGTAGTCGTGGCAGTCACATCTCCAACAGAGAGAGGAACGCGAATGGCCGCAGTAGATGAGAAGGTAAAGCAGATCATCGTGGAACAACTTGGCGTGGATGAAGGCGAAGTTACTCCCAATGCGTCGTTCGTGGACGACCTCGGCGCCGATTCCCTCGACACCGTCGAACTCGTCATGGCCTTCGAAGAGGCCTTCGACATCGAGATCCCCGACGAAGAGGCCGAGAAGATCAAAACGGTAAAGAACGCCATCGACTACATCAATGCGCACGCGAAAGGCGGCAAGTAGCACTTGAGCCGTAGAGTCGTCGTTACTGGAGTCGGCCTCATCTGTGGCGTGGGCAACACCAGCCCGGAGGTCTGGAGGAATCTGCTGGCCGGCAAGAGCGGCGTTGCGCAGATTACCGGCTTCGATACGACCGGCTTCGCGTGTACCATCGCCGCCGAAGTCAAGAACTTCGATCCGCTCAATTTCATCGACAAAAAAGAAGCCCGCAAGATGGGCCGCTTCATTCATGTGTGCATGGCTGCGACCGATGAAGCGGTGAAGATGTCCGGGCTGAACATTACGCCGGAGAACGCGGACCGCGTGGGCGTTCACATCGGCTCAGGCATCGGCGGATTCGACATCATCGAGCGCGAGCACTCGAATCTGATTCAAGGCGGCCCACGCAAGATCTCACCGTTCTTTATTCCGGCGGCCATCATCAACCTTGCCGCCGGACACGTAAGCATTCGCTACGGGGCCAAAGGTCCGAACGAAGCCACGGCGACGGCTTGCACGACCAGCGCGCACTCCATTGGCGACGCCTTCAAGATTATCGCTCGCGGCGCAGCCGATGTAATGATCGCGGGCGGAACAGAAGCGGCGATCACACCGATGGGCGTCGGCGGATTTGCCGCCATGCGCGCGCTCTCTACGCGAAACGATGCTCCGGAGAAAGCCAGTCGGCCCTTCGATGTCGATCGCGACGGCTTTGTAATCGGAGAAGGCGCAGGCATCCTGATTCTCGAGGATCTGGAATTCGCCCGCCGTCGTGGCGCTCCCATCTTCGCAGAGATTATCGGCTACGGCATGAGCGCCGACGCCTATCACATCACACAACCGGCGGAAGAAGGCGAGGGCGGATATCGCGTGATGGTCGCTGCAATGGCAGACGCGGGCGTTAAGCCGGAACAGATCGACTACATTAACGTCCACGGCACTTCCACGCCGCTGGGCGATGTTCTCGAAACCAAAGCCATCAAACGCGCGTTTGGCGATCACGCGAAAAATGGTCTCGCCGTAAGTTCGACAAAATCGATGACTGGGCATTTGCTCGGTGGCGCCGGCGGCCTGGAAGCCGGCATTACCGTTTTGGCACTGCGCGATCAGTGCCTCCCACCGACAATCAACCTCGACAAACCCGATCCCGAATGTGATCTTGACTACGTGCCAAATAAGTCGCGCAGCGCGAAGGTTGAAATTGCGCTGTCGAATTCATTTGGATTTGGCGGGACGAATGGATCCCTCATCTTCCGGCGTTGGACCGAGTAAACCAAGAGCGAACAGGAAGGTCACGAAGTTCACACAGAGAGGTCACGGAGAGATTTCTTCGTGACCTCTCTCTTTTGCCTCCGGGACCTTCGTGTTCGCCGTTCCTCAGGTATTTGACAATCTCCCGATCCGGGCCATACATTCACCATCACCACAATTGAAACGCGGATCGCGCGATCCCGGCTCGCCGGGATCAGGGAAGCGGGTGAAAATCCCGCGCTGCCGCGCAACTGTTAACGAGTTAAGGAGACCCGAACGCCACTGTCCTGCTCTGCGGGACGGGAAGGTGGGCTCTCCGGATTCCCCTTCTGGGGATCACTCGTAAGCCAGGAGACCGGCGCGACCTGCACAACACCAATCCCACTCGCGTGCACAGGAGGATTGCCGTGCGGAAGTCCCTTTTCTTTCTGCTTTTGGTCTCGCCGGTTCTGGCGTTGGCCGCCGATTTCACCGTTCACGTAACCGACCCATCCGGAAGCGCAGTTTCCGGAGCGCGCATAACTATCTATCGCGCATCGAACAATGCCCAACTCGCCGTTTCAACTTCGGGACCAGATGGTTCGGTCACATTTCACGACACCACCCCTCAACCTTTTCGTGTCCAGGTGCTCGCGCCAGGATTTGCTGAGAACGTCAGCGATGTGGTCGCGCAATCGGAGTCGGTGTTGAATGTACAGCTCAAGATTGCAGCCCGAAATGAAATTGTCGTGGTCACCGCGACAGAGACTCCGCTGCCCGCAGATCAAACCGGCGCTCCTGTCGAAGTTGTCGATCGCGACACTCTCATTAACTGCCAACCGGTCGAAGCTGCCGACGCGATTCGTTATCTTCCGGGAGCAGTGATTAACTCTGATGGGCGGCGCGGCGGCCTGGCATCGCTGTTCGTACGCGGCGGCGATTCCGACTACAACAAGGTGCTTGTTGATGGTGTGCCGGTAAACGAGCCCGGAGGAACTTTCGACTTCGGCGTCGTCCCGACGATCGGCGCTGATCGATTTGAGTTTGTCCGCGGCCCCGAGAGCGTTCTCTACGGTTCTGATGCGCTTACCAGTGTGGTGCAGATGTTCAGCGCTACCGGCACGACACGTACGCCAGAGCTGACGCTGTCCTCTTATGGCGGGACATTCTCAACCGCTGATGGTTCGGCATCGCTGGCGGGAGCCTTTGGACCATTCGACTACAACCTTTTCGCGGAGCAGTTCAACACACTCGGGCAAGGCATAAACGACGATTATTCAGACTCGTCAGAAGGCGCGAACGTTGGCGTGAGGCTCACGTCTCGAGCGATGTTCCGTTTTCGCACGCGGCATTTCACCGAGCGCAGCGGGGTGCAATCGCTATACGACTTCAATGGGCAAGTCCTCATTCCGCCGGATACGGACGAGCGAGCCCGGCAGAACAATTTTCTTTCCAGTGGTGATCTCACCCTGAATACCGGCAGTCAGTGGAAGCACAGCTTCAGCGGATACGAATACCACCACGTTCGCGAGAACCTCGACACCTTTATGGATCCCGGTC
>CAYNPS010000181.1:0-7271 GCA_964399125.1 uncultured Terriglobales bacterium | reverse complement strand
ACGACCCTCTGCTCCCAAAGCAGATGCGCTACCAGGCTGCGCTACGCCCCGACTGCTTCGATTGTAACCTACCGAAATACAGAGAGCATCTGCCACATCGGGTCGTGCGCACTAATCGTGCGAGCAGCGCAGGCCAATCATCTGACACTTTTGGAACGTGATGCCCAGATGATCGTAGTCTTCCTGCACCTTATCGACGAGCTGCTTATACTTCTTGGCTGCAGGCTTCACATCATCTCCGTTCATTGGTGTGCTCCACACGGGCTTCAACGTGCCCGAAACAGGCGCGTCACCATGAACTTCTGCGCCATCAAAAACTGCGAATTGCGCTGTCGCGCCGGAGACGTCGACAGGCTCAGGAGACGCTTTGCCTGCCAGCACTGCATCGAACGCGTCGCCCGAAACCCGTCGCGGCATGGGGCCAAGCAGAACTAACAGGTCCGATCTCGTAGGATCAGCGGTAATTTCGTAACGCTTCCATTTAGAAAAGAAATCAGTCGCCTGCTGCTTGAGTTTATCGGCTTCATCGCCATTCGCGAACGTAACGAAAGAAACGGTCTTCGCCGATATGACCGACGGCTTAGGCTGCGACTTCTGCTCTGCTGAAAAGGAACAAAATGATGCAGCTATTAGTGCAAATAAGATTGGTGCGGTTTTCATAAACCTCCTAACTACTGGGTAGAGTATATTGTCGCAAAAAAATGGGCGGCTCCGAAGAGCCGCCTAGTTTGGTGGACCAAGAGTCCACAGCTAGAACGTCAACCGACCCTCGAGCTGGACACTCCGCGATGAAGCGTCTCCACCCAGGAACGAACCGAGCGCACTCGTCGGCGGTCCAACCGTGGTGTAGAACGTGCCCGTAGAACCGGAGAGTGAGACTGTCGGATTCCCCGAGTTCGGGTGATTGAGAACGTTATAAGCGTTCGCGCCCACCATGAACCGCATGCGCTCAGTTAACTTGAACGCCTTACGCAACGACATATCCGCGTTGAAGTAATGAGGACCGATGAACTGGTTCCTCACCTGATTAGTGAAGTATGCAGGAATCGGAGACGTTGCGCTCACCTTCGTGAATTGGCTCTTCGAGAGACATCCCGGAGCATTCACATTGATGGATGGCCCGCTGGTGCAGGCCATGTAGTTGATCGAACCTGCAATATTTGCAGGCAAGCTCAGGCCTGTGCCGTTGCCCACCAGACCCGTCAGATCGGTGCTATCGGTGACAGTAAACGGAAATCCGGTGTGGTAGAAGAAGGTTCCCGATATTGTCCACCCGCCGATTACGGTGTTAAACAGAGAATTTCCAGATTTGAATGGTAATTCGTAAACGTAATTAGCGTTCAACGAATGACGCACATCGTAATCGGAGTTGCCGTAGTTGATCTGCTGACCGAATGGTGCCATTAGCGTCAGAACAGAATCGTCGATACTCCACGGCAACACGCCTCCGTTAGAGACGGTGTCAAGCGCATGCGACCAGGTGTAGGAGACCTGCGCTTGCAAGCCGGCTGTAAACTTTCGCTGCAATGCTAGAGTCACGCCGTTGTAATGCGAGTAGCCGATCGACTCTATCTGGCGCACAGAAGTAAACGCCGGATCGGGACTGGCCGCAGGAACGAACGGACGAATGTTCGCGCATCCAGTGGTGCTCCTGCACCGTGCATTCAACCAGCCATCGTAGATGGGAATATGCAGGCCGTGATTTCCGACGTAGTTTGCGGAGACTGACGTCTTCGTGCCAATTCCCTGCTCGACCTGGAGATTCCACTCCTGGTACTGCGGTGTCTTCACCGTTGAATTGGCATCTTGATAGGAAATTCCGGTGAAGGGAACAGGCAGCGCCGCAGAAATAGACGAGAAGCTGCCACCGTTGGAGAACTGCTGACGAAATGCCGCCGCGCTGTTTGCGAGCACCGTATAGGTGCTTCCAGGCACGCCAGGAGCAAAGGCATTGCCGTTTAACTGGTCTCGAAGGTCAATGTTGCCGGGAGCGTTGTTGATGAAGTTGCCAGAGAGGGTGGCCGGTAGCAGGTCATAAAAGAGACCGAAGCCGCCGCGGATCACGGTGCTCCGGGTGCTGCCGAACGGCTGGAAAGCAAAGCCCACTCGAGGCTGCCACAGCAATTGATCGATACCCGGGTATCCTTGAGTCAGCCCTGACTTAATGACCTGATTGTAGGGAACGGTTGTACCCTTAGCGATCGACTGGAAGGGCTGGACAAAACGACTGTAGCAATTTGTCTGACAAACTGGATTGGAATCGTGATCCACACGCAGACCGAGCGTGAGTTTCAGTTTATCGGAGGCGCGCCAATCATCTTCGCCATACCAACCTGCGCTCCAAAGAGCCACTGAATTCTTCGGACGCAGCGGGAATCTCTGACGCAAGAAATCCGAGGTACCCTGAGTGAAATCAGTCACCGACAGCACGATCTGCTCAGGAACGTTCAGAACGCTTGTCGTGTAGTCGGTAATGTCATTCCGCCGGAAATTCGTACCGAGTTTGAGAGTGTGATTCCCAAAGGTATAGCTTAGATCATCGACGACCTGATACTGGGTTACGTTACGTCCCTGAGGAAAGTCGAAGTCGCTTCCGCCAGCATTGGAGAAGAGACCGTCACTCCAAATCAGGGTCGAGGGATAAGCGGCCAACGCAGCAGCTTGATTGTTGCTAACGAAGATCGCGCGGTAATACGCACCGGACAAGATGAATTGGTTGACGGCGCGCGTGCCAAACGTATGTGTCTCGTTCAACTGACCATCATAGGACGGTTGGTTCGATTCCACGTTGAACACGGGGCTTAGCGGATCAGTGTTGGTAGGTTGAACACCCTTGTCCTGGTGGTAGCGGATAGACAACTTATCGTTGGCGGTGAGTTGATGATCAACTTTCGCTGCCAGTGTCCATTCGTGCGCAAAGTTCGCAAAATCGCTGTGGTACGTCGAAGCGCACGCCACTGGGTTGACCGTTGGGCTTGCGGGAATTGCGTTGCCATTTGCATCGGTAGGCCCGAATACACCATTCGGGATACCGGGTACCGGAGTGTTCGTCAGATCACCACACCCTAAGGCTGGATCATCGGTTGAGTTTGCTAGACGAGAATTGCTGCTTCCTGGAGCTGAATTGTAGATGCCAAACAGTTTCTGATAGAAGGGAATTTGCGCGCTCTGACTGTTGCTAGGCAGTCCTGTGTTCAGAACGTAGTTTTCGAAAGTTTGAGTGGGAACAAAAACCTGTGCGGGAACGGGAATGATTACGCGGAGGCCTTCCGTATCCACGAAGAAAAAGGTTTTGTCCTTCTTCACCGGACCACCGAGCGAAGCTGACCACTGGTTAGCGTTCACAAACCCACGGGGCGTTGGCGTTTGTCCTTGGGACGCGTCCACGTGTTTGTTGAACCAGTTATTCGCGTTCATTACGCGCCCATTCCAGTAATACACAGCATTTCCATGGAAGGCGTTACCGCCACTCTTCGTAACGGAATTAACCTGTGCTCCGGCCTGCCGACCATACTGCACTGAGTATCCATTCGAAACAACCGCTACTTCGGCCAACTCGTTGGCGCCTAAAGTGAGATTCGTCGCACCGGAGTTATTCAGATTGAGGTAGGGGTCCATGTTGTCGTTGCCATTCACCGTGAACAGGTTCGCGGTACCCGGCAAGCCAAACGCGGAAAAGTTCCCATATCCGGTATTCGTACTCGTGTTCATGGTCACGCCTGGCGAAGTCTGCGCGACATAGCTCTGATCGCCGCCGCCGTTGGGGAGCAGCTCGATCTCTCTGGTGTCATGCGTGTTCTGGATGTTGCCGTTTTCCGTTTCAATCACTGGGGCTTCAGCCGTGACTTCAACGGTGGTTGAGGTTGCGGCTGTCGTTAAGGCAATGTTGACAGTGGTGGCCGCTCCTAGCGCGACTTCGGAGCGCTTCTTAGCAGGGCCAAAGCCCGGAACGTTAATCGCGACCGTGTAAGTGCCAGGAGGAAGGTTAGCGGCACGATAGAAACCAGAACCATTCGTATTTACGGTTACTGTCTGCCCAGTCGAGTCGCTCGAGATTGTGACGGCGGCGTTGGGAACTACGGCTCCAGTCGGATCTGTTACTGTTCCAACCAGATCACCGGAAGTCGTTGTCTGCGCGAGAGCGCAGATTCCAAACGTGATTACAGCGAGAAGAACTACAGCGAAGCGTTTCACAGCTTGCGTTTCTCCTAAGATTGAGTACCCCTCGGGAAGGACGATCAAAACCTTGGCTCTACGGAGGGGATTAGCTGCAGTCCGCAGGGGACGCAACAGGGATAAATTGCATTCAAGGTGCCATTTTGGGTTGCTTGTCGAGCCACTTAAAAATCAACAAGTTGACACCTCAGCCCGACCGGACAATCTTCCGGAAAATGGATTCCACAAAGATGCGATATGGTTTTTGGGAGATTCAATCCCAAAACTAGCGGTTTTGGTTTCGTTGTTGTTACGTCCTGTCCCAGAAGTTTTAACCCAGAAGTCTAATGGGATGAGTAGCTTAATAATAGGGACGAATAGATGGACGAAAGATCTCAAATTCCCGAAATGAAACCTACGATGATCCGCTCCGCCCAGCGCCCGTCGTATCCATTTGGCGGTGCGAGGAAGGCGCAATGACCGCCGTGGGCAGTTTCTATGAAACGGATTGCCGGATTTGCAGCCAGTTTGGATCTGGTTTCGGGCAGGATGCGGATAAAAGGATCATCTTTTGAGTGCAAAACCAAAGTCGGAACGCGGATCTGCTCTAGAACGCGCGCGGACGCTGCTCGATGATAGTAGTCTTCGGCTCCTGCGAAGCCTTCATAATGCGCGGTGATCTCGTGATCAAATTCTCGAATGCTCGCAAATCGACGCAGGTGCGTGAGGTCGTAAACGTCAGGAAACAGCATGGCTTTGCGCTGGTAGCGCTTGCGCAGGCCGCGCAGGAAACGCTGCTCGTACAGCCAGTTGGTCCAGGAGTGTAGGGCATCGGCAGAGGCGGCCAGGTCCATTGCCGGCGACACGGTTGCGATGGCCTTCACCTGCTGCGGTGCATGGTCGCTCCATTCGCCGGCGAGCTTTAAAGCAAGATTGCCTCCCATCGAGAATCCCACTATGGAAATACGATCTAAGCCTTCCTCTTCAATCAATGCTTTTGCTACCGCCCCAACGTCCGCAGAAAGCCCTGAGTGATAGAGCGTTGGCGTGAGCGTTTCCGTGTTACCGCAATTCCGCATGTTCATGCGGATAACGCTCATGCCGGCGGTCCAGGCCTTGCTGCCTGTCCCAATTACGTACTGCGATTCAACCGAACCTTCGAGGCCATGGACGATAATCACCGCCATTGCTTGTGTCCGATTTGGTTGCCAGTGACACACGCATTCGACTTGCACCCGCGTGGCGGAGCGGTGCTCATCCACAACGAAGCGGCGTCGCTGACCGGGGGGCAGAAGATTCGTCCGCGGGAGGAAGTTGCCGGCGATCGTTTGCAGATGAGCGTGGCGTAAACCGCGACGGGGAGTGAAGTTGTAATCGGAGGAAACGTCCATTCGTGAGAGTACAGGTTACAGGGGACAGGGAACAGGAAAGGCATCAAGCCCATGTGACGCTCGGGATAAGGCGACTTACGACACTTGAGACTCGAGGACTGGCAACCGTTCCCTCTTCCCTGTAACCTGTCCCCTGTAACCTAATTCCGTATGCCTATTTTCGAGTATATCTGCAAAGATTGTGAGCGCCGCTTCGAAGCGGTAGTTCGCGGTGCCGAGGCGCCGGTTTGTCCGTCGTGCTCAGGCAAGAATCTCGATCAGCAATTGTCGAGCTTCGCAGTAGGAAGTTCGGAGAAGAGCTTTGCGTCGTCGCCAGGCCCGTGTGGAACCTGCGGCGATCCTCGGGGTCCAGGCGCTTGCTCGATGAATTGAGAGTCGCCGCTCACAATTTTTTTTTTGGGCCAAAGCCACGATTTCGCGCAGACCTCCGATTTTTGGGTGGAAGCCCTCGACTTGACTCGAGGACGCACGACGCTCAGCCCGTGCGTCTATCGCGAGTCAATGAAAACCGCGCTTTAGCGCCGGCCCACGCGAAGCGCGCATGTAGTGTGTTGATGTGCCCCAAGGACCAGGCGCTAAAAGCACAGTCCTAATGTGTTCGGATTGGGGCGCACGGCCAAGACGTGCGCCCCCGAGTCAAAGTCGGGGGCTTCCATCGAGGCTTCCATGCAAAGGCGAAGACGCTCTATGTCGTTGGCTGGCTATTATTGATTACGCCGGGCTGGGGTGCATTCTTTGGCGTGCTCAAGTATCCGCTCACTGATTTCTTGTCGGCGTTGAAGACGACAACTTCATACAACATACGGTCGCGGCCGGTGTAGAACTGCAGCGGCTCGGCGACGTTGCGGTCCTTCTTCTCGATGGTGTGGTCGTCGGCGATCACGTTCATCGTAAATTTACCTTTTTTCGCATCGACCTTCTTTAGCTGCAGGCTCACGGTTCCCACCGGCGTTGGATGCTTGCTCTTGGTCAGCGTGAACTCGTAGTAGTTGCGATCGCCTTTGTGCTTTAGGATTTCGAGGTCGTCGCGCGTGCGTGCGATCAGGCCGCTCTGCTGACCGAGGTCGCCGATCGTGCTCTCGAGTCTCTTCTTCGTGGCTTCGAGATCGGTACGCGTCGCGCTGATGTCGCCCTTCGCGCCGGTCAGATCAGTTTTCACGCCGCCAAGATCGTTGGATACCGCTGCTAGCTGCTTCTGACTGTCCTGCAATTCCTTCTCGGTTTCGGCGAGCTGCTTCCGCAATGCGGCTGCGCGTGCCGCGAGCTCGCGCTGCGTCCTGCCTAAGCGAACTTGCAGATCCTGGGTCGACTGCTTCAGACCAGCTTCGGTCATGCCGAGCTGATCCATCATGGCTTTGTTGCGCAGTTCGGCGCTTTGAATTACGGCCTGCTGCGCGGTCTCGACTTTGCCCATGCGCGAGCCCAGGTTGTACATGAAATAGCCGGAGCCTAGGACGTACACCGCCGCCAATACCATCGCGATGAGCGGAGCATTTACGCCGCGAGCAGGAACCGGCTCAGCTTCGTATTGATGATTCGATTCCACTGCGCCCTGTTCGTAATTCATAGTTCTCCTTGGCCGTGTTGTCCCACGGTCCGATTACCACTTTTTTGCAGAGAAGCGGCTGGTTCATCTTACGGCAACAAACCCCAAAAACAACGCTACTTTTCGGTGACTTTGGGACAAAGCACCTTGGGAACCCGGTGAGAAGGCAACTCTTAACA
>CAYNPS010000180.1:5583-7273 GCA_964399125.1 uncultured Terriglobales bacterium | reverse complement strand
CGCCGCTTTTGGAACATGCGAGGCGATATCGAGTCCTTCGGCGAGTTCATCCGCATGTATCTGACGCGCAACGAGCGCTGGTCATCGCCGTTGTACCTGTTCGGCGAGAGCTATGGAACCACGCGCTCGGCAGGAATTGCTGGATATCTTGCTGATCATGGTATTTCCTTTAACGGGATTGTCCTGCTTTCGACCGTGCTGAGCTTCGAGACACTCGAATTCGCAAAGACGAACGACGTTCCCTACCCGCTGATTATTCCCAGCTACACATGGATCGCGGGCTATCACAAAAAACTTCCTCCCGACCTGCAAGCGGACGTGAAGAAAGCCGCGGAGGAATCGCGCCAGTGGGCACTCGGAGAATACTGGGCGGCGCTGAACAAAGGCGATGCGCTCACTCCGCAGGAGCGCGCGAATGTTGTGGACAAGCTATCGCGCTATACCGGCCTGAGCAAAGAGATTATCGAGTGGGCAAACCTGCGCATTGATGTACGCACCTTCACTCACTATTTACTGTCCGATCAGAAGCTGCACGTTGGACGTCTCGATGGACGCTACACCGGTCCTGATCCAAACGGCTTCATGGACACGCCGTTCTATGATCCCACCAGTTCCCAGACTGGTCCGCCGTTCACTTCCGTCTTCAATGACTATCTGCGGCGCGAACTGAACTACAAAACAGACATGCCGTACTGGACCTCAGCAAACCAGTCAGGCAACTTCCACTGGAGCTGGACCGGCGTGGAAGGTTTCGGCGGTGGCTATCCCGATACGGCTACTGCGTTGCGCCAGGCGATCGTGAAAGATCCATTCCTGCGCGTGTTGGTAATGGAGGGCTACTACGATCTGGCCACGCCGTATGTCGCAGCAGATTACACGATGGATCATCTCGATCTCACTCCGCAGTACCACAAGAACATTTCGTTCGCACAGTACGAGTCGGGACACATGGTCTATCTCGACTCACAATCACATGCCAAGCTGAAGCAGGACTTCGCGAACTTCATCGATGCAACGACTAAAAAATGAACACGGAGGGCATGGTCACAGAGGAGTTGTTAAGGCGCGAAGAACTCGGCAGCAAACACAATTGTTTTCTCGCCCAGCAGCGGTGCAGAAAACAAACGTCAGCCCTTCGTGTCCTCCGTGACCTCCGTCTTCAGCTTTGGTTTTAGATCGTTCTTCCCACAGCAGGCGCAATCATCCGCAGCTCCTGCATCAGATGCGAGAACTGATCCGGATAAAGGGATTGGGGGCCGTCTGACAGAGCCTTCTCGGGATCGGGATGGACTTCGATCAGTAGCGCGTCGCATCCGGCTGCCAGCGCGGCACGAGCCATCGGTGCGACTTTGTCGCGACGCCCGGTGCCGTGCGACGGATCGGCAGTCATCGGCAGATGCGAGAGTTTTTTCACAATGGGAATCGCCGAGATATCCATCGTGTTGCGCGTGTAAGTCTCGAACGTCCGAATCCCGCGCTCGCAGAGAATCACATCATAGTTTCCACCGGCCAGAATGTACTCCGCAGAAAGGAGCAGTTCTTCAATAGTCGCGGCGATTCCCCGTTTGACCAAAATGGGCTTGCGAACTTTTCCCAACTCGCGCAGCAGGTTGAAATTCTGCATATTGCGCGCGCCGAGCTGGAAGAGATCGATGTAAGGCAGCATGACTTCGATCTGGCTGATCTCCAT
>CAYNPS010000180.1:1809-5483 GCA_964399125.1 uncultured Terriglobales bacterium | reverse complement strand
CGAGCTGGAAGAGATCGATGTAAGGCAGCATGACTTCGATCTGGCTGATCTCCATTACCTCGCTCACGATGAGCAGGCCATAGCGATCTCCTGCTTCCCGAAGCAGCTTCAGTCCTTCAACGCCCATTCCTTGAAATGAATAGGGTGAGCTGCGCGGTTTGAAGGCTCCTCCACGAAGGAATTTTGCTCCGGCGTTCGCGACTTGCTCGGCAGCCGAGAAGAGCTGCTCGCGCGATTCGACTGAGCACGGGCCGGCCATCACGATCACTTGCGAACCGCCGATGCTCACCCCATTCGGAAATTTCACTACCGTTCCGTCCGGGCGAAACGTACGTCCCACCAGCTTGTAAGGCGCGCTGATGCGATGTACCTGCTGCACCGCTTCGAGCAATTCGATCTCGCGAATGTCGAAATCGATCTTGGCGCCTACAGCGCCGAGGACAGTTTGCTGTTCGCCGGTCGAGCGGTGCACTTCAAATCCGCGCATGACGAGGCGCTCGATCACATTGTCGATCTGCTTCTCGGTCGCGCCCGGCTGCATGGCAATAATCATTTATGGAAGCCTCTGCCGTTACTCGTTCACTTCAAGATCGAACTCAGTTTCGCCGGAAGACTTGGCGGCTGCTGCGCGATGAATCTCCTGCTGCTGCAGCTTGCGCATGACGTCAATAATGCGTTCGAACACGTGCTGGACTTCATTATCTGGTAGCGGGCCTTTATTCGCCTTCTTCACGCGCTCCAGGATGTACTTCTCGCGCTCAGGTTCGTAAATGGGAAGATTCGTATCGTTCTTCAGCTTGCCGATCTCCCTCGCCGCCGCAGCGCGCTGATTGATTAGCTCTACCAGCTTGAGGTCCAGTTCATCGATTTTCTTACGCCAGTCTTCAATCGTCATTTCGCTAAACTCTCCGCCTGTGCCGCCAGTCTTCCCGCGCGCAACCCGCGAATAAATGTTGCCACCGGCTCAGCCGACGCCGTGCCATGCTTTTCGATAATCGAAACAATCGCGCTCCCAATCACACCAGCGTCGGCGAACTCTCCGACTGCCTGAAATTGCTCCGGAGTGGAAATCCCAAAGCCTACCGCCACCGGCAACGTGCTGAAGTGTCGAATGCGCCGAACCAGATCGGCAGCATCGGAGGCAAGCTGCTTTTGCTCGCCAGTTACACCGGTCCGCGAAACCGCATAAATGAAGCCACTGGAAGTTTCGGAAATGGACTTTAGGCGCGCATCCGTACTCGTAGGAGCGGCCAAGAAAACCGTCGCGAGATTATGTCCATGCATCGCTGCAACATAGTCATCCGCTTCCTCGACGGTCAGATCGGTAATGAGTGCGCCATCGATCCCTCTCGAAGCAAGCATTTTCGCAAATTCCGGAATTCCCAATCGCAGCACAGGGTTCAGGTACGTAAACATGATCACCCCTGCCTTGGGACGAGCTTTTCGCAGCTCAGCACCGACTGCAATCGCATCTTTCAGCGACGTTCCCGATTTGAGAGCGCGTTCACTCGCCCGCTGAATCACCGGACCGTCGGCAACAGGATCACTGAACGGGACGCCCAGTTCGATCACGTCCGCTCCAGCATCGATGGCAGCCAGCGCCACAGCTCGCGTCGTCGCGAGATCAGGATCTCCGCAGGTGAGATAAACAACTAATCCTGGCTTGTGCTCAAACCCGATCACAGCTTCAGCTCTCTCGTGAGGATTCCCATATCTTTGTCGCCGCGCCCGGAGATATTCACGATGACGATTTCGTCGCGTTCCATCTTGGGAGCACGGCGGATGCATTCGGCCACAGCATGAGAGGACTCAAGTGCCGGTACTATGCCCTCGGTTCGTGCTAACGTGACGCACGCGTCGAGCGCCTCGGAGTCTGACGCGGATACATACTCCGCGCGTCCGGCGTCGTGCAGCGCAGCGTGCTCCGGCCCGATCGACGGATAATCGAGGCCAGCGGACACCGAATGTGTTGTGGCGATCTGCCCTCCTTCATCCTGCAGGACGTAAGAAAATGTCCCCTGCAGGACTCCTGGAGATCCGCCTTGAAAGCGCGCCGCATGCTCGCCCAGTTTGGAACCGCGTCCGCCTGCTTCGACTCCGATGAGGGCAACCTGCTTATCCCGAATGAACTCATAGAACGCGCCCATCGCGTTCGAGCCGCCGCCCACGCAGGCGATCACGGCATTCGGCAGCTTTCCGGTTTGTGTGAGAATTTGCTCGCGAGCTTCACGGCCTATGCAACGATGAAAGTCGCGTACCATTTCGGGATAAGGATGCGCCCCGAGCACTGAGCCGAGGAGGTAGTGCGTGGTGCGGACATTCGTCACCCAATCGCGCATAGCTTGGTTAATGGCGTCCTTCAGCGTGCACGAACCGGAGTTCACTGAACGCACTTCCGCGCCCAGCAGACGCATACGAAAGACGTTCAGCTCCTGACGGCGCATGTCTTCACTGCCCATGTACACAACGCATTCAAAGCCGAGCAGCGCGCAGACGGTGGCAGTCGCCACTCCGTGCTGACCGGCGCCGGTTTCGGCGATGATGCGCCGCTTGCCCATACGCTGCGCAAGCAGTCCCTGCCCCAGACAGTTGTTGATCTTATGAGCGCCGGTGTGCAGCAGGTCTTCGCGCTTGAGGTAAATCCGTGCGCCGCCAAGCTTCTGTGTGAGCCGGCCCGCGTAGGATAGCGGGGTCGGACGTCCCGCATACTGCCGCAGCAACGTATCGAGTTCGCGCTGAAATTCTGTGTCCTCTTTGGCCTGCGTGTAGGCGGCTTCAAGCTCTTCGAGCGCGGCCATGAGCGTTTCGGGAACATACCGACCGCCATACGGTCCAAAGCGTCCTGCCTTCGCGGAGATTACGGGTTGAGATTCGATCTGCCTCACGGAGCAATTCCCTTCTGCGCCGGCGCTTTTGCGTCGCGCTGCTGCGAATCAAACTGGCGGACAGCATCAATAAATTGCGCGATTAGACCGGGATGCTTACGGCCCGGATAAGCTTCGACCCCGCTTACCACGTCGACTCCCCAAGGATGAAGGATTCCCAGTGCTTCCTGAACGTTCTGCGGAGTAAGCCCGCCGGCGATGATCACCGGCTGGCGCAATTTCCGGATTTGGGATACCGACTCGCGCCAATTAAATGTCATACCCGTTCCGCCGCGCTGTGCGCCGCGAGCACTGTCGATAAGCCACGCATCAGGAATAACCGGCTCTGATCCATTCAGCGACGCTGCAGGAATTACCTTCAGAATCTTCACGCCCGGCAGCTCGGAGCGAAGGCGACTCACATAATCTGCATCTTCGTCGCCGTGCAACTGCACTCCAGTGAACTTGCAGAAACGCACAGTCTCGACCAGAGTTTTGAATTCTTCGTTCACGAATACCCCGATAGTCTCAACACCTTTCGGCACGATCGTTCCAATGGAATAAGCCGTGCTGTCGCTCACCTGCCGCGGGCTGGGAGTCATGATGAAACCAAGCGCGTTGGCTCCGGCGCGAATGGCAAGATCGGCGTCGCGCTCGTTGGTCGTCCCGCAAATCTTGATCCAGGTCAACGGCTGGCGACCTCCACTCGACGATCCTCGCGCGCCGCATCGGCCAAGAGCTTGCTCAGGGCTTCGCCCGGATCGCGCTGTTTCATCAGTGATTCCCCAATCAGGAATGCCTGATATCCGG
>CAYNPS010000180.1:0-1709 GCA_964399125.1 uncultured Terriglobales bacterium | reverse complement strand
AGCACATCGAGCTGCAATGCTTGCGCCGCGCCACGAAGTTGTTTCAATTCGGAATCGGTCAAGGCGGCGACAATGAGCAGCGCAGCATCAGCGCCGTATGCGCGAGCTTCCAGCATCTGCAGTTCATCGACGATAAAATCCTTGCGCAAGCAAGGGATCGCAACATTCGCGGACGCCAGGCGGAGATTCTCAAGCGAACCCAGGAAGTGTTTCTCTTCCGTAAGGACTGACAGAGCGGAAGCGCCCGACTGCTCCATGGCGCGCGCCAAGTCGACGACATGAAAATCTGCGCGAATCACTCCTTTTGAGGGAGAAGCTTTCTTCAGCTCGGCAATAACCGCGGGCCCGCTTCGAGAGCGTCCGAGCAATCCCATGCGGAACCCGCGAGGCGTGTGCCGCTCCGCCAGCTTCTCCAGCTCTGTGCGATATGCGGTATTAGCCTTTCCCTTTAGCAGGGCACGCGTTTCGGAAACGATTTGCTGAAGAATGCTCATTTGCGATGAAGCGATGACTGGAACTGGTTTACTGCGAACCGATCGGCTGAGTAGCCATGAAAGGCGAAATCAAAATCGCCAATACCGATAATACGGGACGCACGCGCGCCATGTGTGGAGATACGGCGCAGGTGTGAGCGTCACAGGCATGTGCAGGTCATTATCGGGCAGCGGCGCTGGATCATGCAACCGCAAACTCAGGATTGCCAAGCTGGGACTGGACACACACCCCATCCGCTAGCCCGGACGGTACTGACGTCCAACGCCAGCTTCTATTCGGAGGCGAGATTCAGAGCGCGGCAGGAGCGCGAGAGGTCCTCCGCTGCCTGCTGAGTGATTTTGCGGAACTCGAGGCCATAGCGATAATCGTGTTTATCACGCACGACAGCAGCAACCTCGATCGCGCGTCGGCAGAATGGCGGCGTGAACTCTAACTGGACAAGCTGCCCTTCCTGGAGTTCCACGACAGCGTAGAAACCAAGCCCACCTTCGGAGAGGTCGTGGGCTCTTCCCTGCACGACCGTCTTGGTGCCGGTTCCGGCGATGATCTTGATACCGAAGTCGACCTTAAAGCGCGGCCATTGCCGCTCGGCAGACTTCCCCCACCGCGTAGGTCGTGTGCTGACCTCGTGCTCCATGACGCCCGCAGTATGAGATAGCTTTCTGAATGAAGCAAAACACTTAGGTAACTTGGGAAGCTGCAGAGTCACGGATATCCGAGCCTTGGAGTTGCTTTCGCGTTCGTCCATTCGCAGCTTCGCACGTTGTTCGCTTACAACTCATTCGGCTACTCTGGCCATCGTACTTAGCTACGGAGTACTGAGAGCAAGAATGATCATCGTCTGTTCGATTGTTCTCATGATCTTGTGGCTGTTCCTTGATTCCGCCTTCGCGGTTTCGGCGCCAGTGTCATGGACGATACTGACGATTGCATTTATTCTCTACGCCTTTGATTGGTGGTTGCATTCCCGCACGCAGAGAACGCATCCCCGTTCCAACTCCGCTTGGCGGCGCATTGCTTGACTCTTGCGAGGGAAGCTCACTCGTTCCATCACCGCCAACTGTTTTAATGCGTTTGATGTGCTTTTTCGCCAACCGATGAAGCCAAGAGCTTCTCTGCCATGCGTGAGGTCTAATGAAGAATCCGAGTAAACACTCCCAAGAAACCATTGAGCGGATGAAAGCAAATGCCGAAGCCGCCAGAAAACGTCTTGC
>CAYNPS010000179.1:1986-7418 GCA_964399125.1 uncultured Terriglobales bacterium | reverse complement strand
ATCATCGTTCTGTTCGTTTCAGGGTTGGTGGGTTCCCAGCTTAAGCCTGGTATGCTCGGGTTTCCTTTTGCGGCGAAGGCCGCCCACGATGCAGCCATCTTCTTCGCCAAAGCCTGCGCCTCTGGCGTATTGCCTGTCCCTTGCTCACAGCGCTTGGTATTGTCAAAGCAGAATTGGAGATCGGCAGTGTGCCATGCGCCGGGCACGCCGTCGAGAATCGGCGTCTGCCAAGTGAAGTAGTACGTGTAGGCGGGCGCGGCATTCAGTTGATGCTTCAGCCGCGCCATCTTCACTACGTTGTTGCGCATTGCAAGGCCATTCAATCCGGGGCTGCCGCCGCACATGTAGGACAAGGTTCTAATCTTTTTATTCGGATAGGCGCTCTTCAGAGCCGCAATTATGGCAGTTGCTTTCTCCTCGCCATAAGTCTTGGCCAAATTGGCACGCCACTCTTCTTCTGTGGGCCGGGAGGACATCCGATTGCCTTCTTCACTCACCGAGCCGATCAGCATGGGAACGTCTTTTGAAACCTGCGGAGCAGCATCGAAGAACGACCGCATGTTGACCAGCTTTCCATCAACGCAAGGTGACCAGCCGACGCGCGGTTTACCCGGTGCGCCCGGGCCGAAGGTGGGTGGCCCCGGTGGATTGATTTTGGCGGCGGCTGCAGTGCCGGCAGCCATCAGTTTGCTCCACTCCATCTTCTGCAACGACTCGATGTCGTTGGGAGCGAGCCCAAGATCCTTCATCACAAGCCGGGCCAGTTCGGTTTGCTGTTCCTTGCTGGGAATGTTGCCGCCTCCTCCTGACTGTACGGCCGCGCGATGAAAGAGTCCGGCTGCTGAGGGCATGCCCATTAGCGTCGTCACCTTTGATCCGCCGCCGGACTGGCCGTAGATCATCACCCGATCTGGGTCTCCACCGAAGTTCTCGATATTCTCGTGAACCCAGCGCAGCGCAGCCACCAGGTCGGACATGCCAACGTTAGCGGAGTCTTCATACGCTGGGCCGCCGATTTCTGAGACATCGAAAAAACCGAGGATGTTAAGACGATGGTTGACCGAGACCTGTACCACGTCGTGGTGTCGGGCCATTTGCGCCCCCTCATGTGAGGGCAATTCGTATGAGGATCCGAAACTGTATCCTCCGCCGTGGATGTAAAACATCACAGGCCGCCTGCCTGTCAGGCTCGATGTCCAGATGTTCAACTTAAGCAGATCTTCACTTTGCCACCCGTCGTCCCAATCCTGGATAAACGTCTGTTCTGCGCTCGTCCAGGTGTGCAGATTTTGCGGACAATTCGCTCCATACACCAGGGCGGGATATTCATCGGTCCAAGGCGTGGGAGGCTTCGCAGGTAGCCAGCGGTTCGCCCCTGCCGTAGTCTGCCCGTAAGGCACGCCCTTGAACGTGAATACGTCACCATCGACAAACCCGCGCACTTTTCCGTATTGCGTTTTCGCAACCGCCGAAACCGGAGTCGAGCAATTTCCTGGTTCCTGATGAGCCGAAGTTTTGATGCTGTCCGATGCTCGAGCAGCTTCACTTGCAAAAATGCCTACTCCTGCGGTGGCCGAAAGCAGCAGTGCCTCGCGTCGGGTAAGAACAAAGCGCTTTGAAGAATCAGACATGACTGCCTCTTCTTTGTTCGCGCAGCGTGGATACAGCGTTCAGCCCTACTCGGGCAATGCATATTGCGTCAACGTGAAAGGTGTTCACTGCATTTCGCAACTTGGTCATGCCAATGAAGCGGGTATTATCGATAACTTTACCGATATTGACAACAGATGTTCCTGAGCATATAAGTTTCGAGCCGCAACGAACCATCTTTCTGCCGGTCTTAAACCTTGACACACACCTCCATCGCTACAAAGCTCAATTTTTTGCTCTGATTTCAACCGCGATTGCTCTCTCCTGCTGGTCTCACGCCCAGGTCGATGCTCATCCTTCCCCGGGTGACACGTGAGCCACGGTCAAAACTAAGCAAAAGCACTCGGAATCTGACAACATCGAGGAGCACCCGATGGAAGGGTTCCCTCAAAGAGACTCCAGGTGCACGCCAGAGTCTCACCGCTAGCGCTCAAGGTGGCGCTGTAGGTCCGCCCTGCTGTGCTTGAGGCAAGCATTGGAGTGCGTAGCTCCGGATAAATTTCGCGCTCAATCTTAGCGTTCGGCCAAACTTTAGATAGTTATTTATGAGCACGCTACATAGCGCATACTAATTACCTCACATCCAGCCCAAAGTGAATGCAAGAGTTTTCGCGCGAAAAACTTTTCGCACGCGCTTCCAGGCAATCTTTTCCAGTGAAGTTCCTGCTCTCTATGTACAAGTAGGCCTATCTCCTCTGGGTTCATGCAAATGTCGGCATGCATTAGCCTTGAGCCAAAGGTCGGGTCTGGACAATTGTTTTGGCACTTCGGTTGCTCAATCAGTGGTAAAGACTACTCAGTATGTCATTCGCGCGGCCTGTTTTGCGCTGTGAGGTTGGGCGAGTCGCCTGCTGGTGGAGAAAGGAACCTCATTATGCACAGAACTAAGTTGTCGTGGCGTTTCGTTGCGATCGCTGCGTTGCTGGGTGCTGTTTCAGTCTGGTCCACCAGTGCTGCAGCACAAACCATCAATGGAGCTGCAAGCGCCGTCAACGCCACTGTATTCGGAGCACCGACTCTGTTGGGTACGCTCTCTCAAACAACGACTACACTCGCCGGCACGGGAACTCTCTCCGACGTCAATGGTGCGCTCGATGCAGGAGCAGGTAGCGGAAACGTGCCATCCATCCTTACTGCGGAAACTCTCAATGCCGGCACGATTAGCTGGCCTGACCAGGTGGATTCTGTAGCTTCTGCAGGTAATGTAAACCTGACAGTCGGTGGCATTAGTATCAGCGCCGATTCAGTGCTGGCAAAAGCATCCCAGGTACTCGGATCTACTGGGAGTAGCAGCTCCGTTATCGACAATCTTTCTATCAACGGAGTTGCAATACCGGTAAGCGGCGCGCCAAACCAGGCCGTCAGCGTACCTGGCGCTCAAGTAGTTCTGAATGAACAAACAGTTTCACAAACTGGCGCGGTAGTTGTGAATGCTGTTCACGTGGTTGTAAACGGCGTCGCTGATGTTGTGATCGCCTCCGCAACCGCGGGAATCTCGTAAGGCGCCGGATACTAACGCGAGGGAGAAAAGAACAATGAATGCGACTAGAACCAAAATCTCTGCCCTGCTGCTACCCGCGCTCGCAGCTGCCTTCATTATTACAGCATCGCTGACCGTCAAAACTGTTCCGGCCGAAGCCCACGTGGTTCCGAATCCATGTGACTTCACCACCGGCGGCGGGTTTGTGATTACAGACAGCGGCAATCACGCAAACTTCGGCTTGGTCGGAGGATGCAAGAACAATGGCTTCTATGGGCACGTTAACTTTGTCGATCATGACACCAGCGGCATCTGGGCGGGCCTGCATGTGGACAGCACGAGCATTGACGGTTATTTTGAGCCATACCCGGGTTCGAATATCCGCGATATCTGTGGAACAGCCAACACAAACCTTTTTGGAACCGTTAAGTTCCGTGCACGGACCGAAGACAATTCAGATCCGAGCAGTGGTGGAAGCGGAGTAGATAAGTTCGGCATCAAACTTACTGGGGTCAGCCCACCTTATACTGGAGCGACCGGGGTTCCCGTTACGACCCGCTTCTTGGCTGGCGGCGACATCGAGCTGCATAAGCCAAATCCATCAAACACGGGCGCAAGTGCAAACGAGATTAGCGCCTGCGGCAGCGATGACAGTGGCCTGGGCACATAACCTGTGCTCCTGCGAACTAAGCAATCCAAAGTCTGTCTCAAAATCGTGGAGCGATGTTTAGCTCCACGATTTTCATGATCACTGTTCTCCAGGCCATGACTTTTGCTTCTGATAACAGAGCAGAATCAGATCAGCGCGGCGATGTACATTAAATTTCTCAAGCAGGCGAGAAACGTGGTACTTGACGGTGCGTTCTGAAACCTGCAACTCGCTTGCAATCTCTTTGTTAGAACGATTTTTCAAAAGAGCCTCAAGAACTTGTTGTTCTCGCGAAGTAACTTGCATTGCTGCATTGCCCATTAGCTCCACGGTTGCGAGATTGTTGAGGATGTCATCAACAAATCCCGATAGGACAGTGCGCGGCACCCAGAACGCGCCATGTAAGACCTGCGAGAGCGCCTTTGGCAAGTGGTGGACAGCTTCTTCGTAGGTAAGGAGACCTTTGGCGCCTCTGCGCAAAAATTCATGAGAAGCGTCGGTCGTGAATGTCTCAGCGATGACAAGCATGCGCGCCGCGGAGTTCGACTTGAGAATGTGCCGCAGCAATGCACTAGTCACGCCTTCGGGGGAACCGGCATCCGCTACGTACAGATCGGCCAGTGGCAGGTGTTCTGGTTGAAAGCCCGGCGTCACGTTGGGCGGAAGCTGGAAGACAGCGACCCGTATCTGATTGTCAGAAAGCAGCTTCTGAAATCGCGCCAGAACAGCCGGCTGTGAGGACAACAGGCATACCGAGAGCGGCAGGTCCTTATATGACTTACGTCTCATTTTTTGCCGCCAAATGGTGAGGGGAAAATTTCATTTCCCTAGGTCATGCTAAGTCATTCCGGGGAAAAGTGCTCCGATCGGAGTTGATACAGCCTCTTCTGAAGTCTTCTTTTTTACTGCCATCTGGAAGATCCATCGAGAGCAACCGCTGGCATCGCCCGGTTCCCGCGGCTTTTTCAAGGCTCGTAATGTCCTGGACTTGTGTCCACATGGACATGTTCTGCCGGTCTGCCATTTGCCCTTTTGGACAGTTGTTAGGGGGGTATCTCAACCCATAGCGTAAGGACCAAGAATTCCAATTTGGTTCTGAGGCAAAAGTGACTAAAGGCCAGTGCGCTAGGGATTTGGGAAATCGGAAATTTTCGCGGAAGCCGATCCAGAAGAGTTATGAATGCTTCTGTTTAGCCTTAAAAGCCACAGCATTCTGCATCACGATCTGTTTGCTCTCGGGCTGCGGAAGCACATCCGCCCTTGGGCCAGCCACGGCCGCAATAAACGTGAGCATAAATGCATTGCCTTCGGGCACAGTTGGACTAAGTTACAACGCCTCCTTGTCGGTAACTGGGGGAACTGCTCCTTACAGCTGGAGTTTGATTTCCGGAGCTCTGCCCACCGGCTTAGCGCTCACCAGTGCAGGAGTAATTGTCGGCACACCGAGTCAGAGCGGCAGTTTTTCCTTCACGGCTGCAGTGACAGATTCGTCGTCAACTGCTCAGACCACAAGTAAGCCGCTGACGCTCACGGTGGCAAATCCGCCGCCGCCGGTTTTAACTCTCAGTACGAACTCGCTCAGCTCGGGCACAGTCGGGCAGGCCTACAGCGCCACCTTGAACGCAAGTGGTGGCACTCCGTCCTATTCGTGGA
>CAYNPS010000179.1:0-1886 GCA_964399125.1 uncultured Terriglobales bacterium | reverse complement strand
CAGCCGTGACAGATTCGTCTTCGCCTGCTCAGAGTGCGAGTAAGGCGCTGACGCTCACGGTTGCAACTGCGCCGCCGCCACTCACAATCGACACCACCTCGCTACCGTCCGCCACGATAGGGCAGCTTTATAACGTGAGCTTGACGGCTAATGGCGGAATGCCTGCTTACGTTTGGAGCATCGCGTCGGGATCATTGCCGGCGGGGTTGACTCTCGCCGTCGGAAGCGGGACTCTGTCCGGCACGCCGTCCGTGGCGGGAACGTACTCGGTCACCTTTAAGGTAACCGATTCGGGTTCGCCTGCGCAGAGCACCACGCAAGCATTGGCCCTCGTTGTGGTCAGCGCTACTGTGGCAAGTCCTGTCGCTGCTTACGCGTTCTGTGAAGGCAGTGGTACTATAACAGCCGATTTTTCCGGTAACGGCGATTCAGGTGTGATTAATGGAGCGACGTGGACTACATTGGGTCGATTCGGCCATGGCTTACTTTTCAACGGCTCTAGTAATTATGTCGATGTTGCTGACAGCGACTTTCTGACTCCGGGTACGAATGCTACTTTTGAGGCATGGATATCGTTGAACAGCACTCCCACTGAGACTGCCTCCATATTCAATAAGTGGAGTCAGACCGCCGATGACGAATACGTTTTCGGGATTAGCCCGACGCGAAACCTCTATTTTGCCTGGCAAACCTCGGGAGGTCTGGCATGGCCCTCGACTTCTTACAACGAAACCAGTGGCACGGGAACGATTCCACTGCAGACTCTGACGCACGTTGCTGTGGTACGCACTGGTACCACACTCAACTTTTACATTAACGGGAACCTGGATTTTTCAGTGAGTCCTATGGACACAAATCCGTTTCGAAATGGAATTAATAGCTTGCGTTTCGGTGGCCAGGCGCGAGGCTCAGTCAATCGGTACTTCAATGGCATTATCGACCAGGTGCGCCTGTATAATCGCGCGCTGACGCAGGCCGACATTCAAAACGACATGAATACGTCGGTGTCGGCGACATGTCAAGCGCCGGTTTCGATTAATACGACAAGTTTAGCGAGTGCAACCGTGGGTGTATCGTACAGTGCTACTTTAGCCGCCAGCGGTGGTGTGCCAGCTTACACATGGAATCTGAGTTCGGGAACGATGCCGCAAGGCTTGGGTCTGGCAAGCTCAGGTACAATTTCCGGCACAGCAACGCAAAGCGGGAGCTTCTCATTTACGGTCACTGTCACCGACTCTTCTGCTCCTGCGCAGACCGCGAGCAAGACATTGTCGCTAATAGTTGCGCTTGCGCCGCCGCCACTAACAATCAGCACTGCATCATTGCCATCCGCAATTTTGAATCAGAGTTATATGGGCGCTTTGACTGCCACTGGAGGTACTCCGGTGTATACATGGAGCGTCAGCTCAGGATCTCTGCCTCCGGGATTGATCCTGGCGGCCACTACCGGACAGATCACCGGCACACCTTCCGCGGTGGGTAACTTCAACGTTACCTTTGCGGTAACTGACTCAGGGGCACCGGCGCAGATTGCAACTCAGAGCCTTAGCATTTCTGTTGTCGATCCGCCAATCATTACAACTACATCGCTGCCGTCCGGGAACGTGGGCCAAAGTTATAGTGCTAGCTTGGGCGCGAGCGGCGGAACGCCGCCTTACACATGGAGCCTTTCTGCGGGAAGTCTAGCGACGGGCTTATCCTTAGGCGCTTCGGGTACCATTTCCGGAACACCGACTGCGGGAGGCACATATAGTTTTACGGTAAAGGTGACCGATTCAGCGGGCCAGAGCAGCACAGAGAACCTCAGCCTCGTCATCCAAACGAGCTCCGGACCGCAGTTCTACGTTTCCCTGAACGGGAACGATGGCAACGACGGCACCACTCCT
>CAYNPS010000178.1:4159-7423 GCA_964399125.1 uncultured Terriglobales bacterium | reverse complement strand
GCTGGCTGTCCTGAGGCGCACAGCGGTAATTGCGTGCATATGGAATCGCAAGTTATTGCAGATCTAATTTGCCCAACGGTTTGTGGACTAGTTGGTAATCAATGCCGAACTCTCATGTTGTGAACAACTTCATGCTTTATCCGGAAAGCCTGGCTTTTGGGTTGTTAATTGCTCTACACTGCGTCAACGACAAGCTAAAAACTCCCATTGCTTGGCAGACGTTTGTCCCAGGTGGTTTCGACTAGGATCCGCTCGTAGCATGTGCGGTGGTGCAGGATTCTCGCTGTCAAATGCACCGGTGCGCGTTGGCTTAAGTTTTGTAATTAGGCAATGCTTTTCGAAACTTCCTTGGGTGTTTGCTCCCCAGTCTGTTAGATCCAAGTCGTCCAATTCTTGTGGTGAATCGCGGTGCACGAATGGAGGCACTATGTCGCAAATCAGGCGGAGCATAAGCTTTCTCGGATTCAGAAACCCGAACTTTTCTGTATTCGCGATCCTGTGCCTTCTTGTGTTGGGTCAGTTAGCATCAGCGCAAACCACATCGCAATCCAGTGGCAGCTGCATAGGCGGAACGGCCGCTCAACCGCTTTGTATCTTCACCAATTACGTCGTAACCGGGGACTATGTTGTCGGCGGCTGGCTGAAAGGGCCGCCCAGTACCCAGCATCCCGGGTTTGCAACGGGAACGATCAATATCCCCGATCCCATCCAACAACCCTATGTCCAAACCGGGGTTGTGACAACGGTGCCGAAGGGAGCCGATATCGTCGCGGCTTATCTCTATTGGGCTACGGTAGAAGGCAATCAATCGATCGAGGCCGGCAAGCTTGCTTACTTCAACGGGTACCCGATCATCGCAACAGTGCTGGGAAACCCGAACGCCCCTACCTCCTGGAGTTCCGGCGGATGCTCTGGCAGCTCGAACGGTTCCAAGACCATGCGAACCTACCGCGCGGATGTCCGCCCCTACCTGCCGATGGACGTGAAGCCGGGCTCGCCAACCTACGGAACGCTTAACGCGAACAGTAGTTTCAGTGTTCTGTTAGCCGACAGCGGCAGCAATGGCAACACCGCCCCGCTCGCATTGGGAGCGAGCCTGGTTATCGTGTACCGGGTTCTGAACCCGTCATCTACTGCTCTGAACGCAATCACGATTTACGACGGAGCCTTTGCGCCGAGCAATTCATCGCAGAACGTGGCACAGCAGCTGTTTGGCATCTACCAGGCAGCGAGCGCTCCTGTTGCGAAGCTAACGCACATCGTTGCGAACGGGCAGCCTAACAAGAGCGAACAGGTTTACCTGAACACCTTGGGTCAGTCCTTGCCATCGATCTATGGATCAAAACCAGCTTTTCCGGGACTGTATGGTCAACTGAACGGCCAATATGGAGGAGCCTGGGATAATCCAACTTGGGTCCTTACTAATTATCCGAATTATGTGAATTACGGTGATGCATTCGAGAAAACGCAGATCGTTCCTTCTGCCACGAACAGCGCATGCGTATCATGGGGAACCATGATCCTGAGCTCGATTGTGCAAGACTCTGATGGTGACGGTCTCTTGGATGTTTGGGAACAGGCGCAGGGATACACAGATGTGGTCAGCAACAATTTTGTCCCGCTACCCGGAGCTAACCCGAATCACCGAGACCTATTTATTGAAGTCGACTGGCTCAACAACATGGATGGGCTGGCCGGCGGCTACCTGCATTCTCACCTTCCCAAGCAGGCGGCGCTCGATCAAGTGGGTACAGTCCTCCAAGCCCAGCAAATCAACGTACACTTTGATGTCGGGAACAATTATCAGACAGCCATTGGTTTGCAGTCACCAGATCCCTTTATCGTTCCCTATTCGGGTACATCAGGCGGCAACTCAATTTCTGAGAGCCAGGCACTGAACTGCGGAACCAGCACGACCGGCCTATGCCCGTTCCCCAATGTCCCAGCGATAGGCTGGAAGGGTGGGTTTGAGTATTTCCAGAACAACAGCAGCCTCGGCAATTTCCAGCCTGGCCGCAACCTGAGCTATCACTACCTGCTATCCGGACATGCGTTGGGAGCATCACGATTTTCTTGGAGCACTATCGGATCGCAATTGAGCACGAATTCCGGCATTCCGCAACTGATATCCATCGTTGATGTCGGAAACACGGCTACGGTAACGCTCGTCTCCCCGCCAAACACCACTAGACCCGGTGACTGTGTTTCGAACAGTTCCTTGCTCGGTTGCAAGGACGGGAACGCGGATCGGGTCACAATCGGCGGCGCTCTTACGCAGCCTGCTCTTAACGGAACCTATTACCTCTCGAATGCATCTTCGAGCGGTAACACGACCACCTTCACCATAACAACCTCCGGCGTGCCCGATGGCACTTATCAGTACAGCAGTACGTGCGCAACAAATGTGACTTGCTACGGTGAGCCGCAGCTGGCGGTTTCTTACTTGGGGCCGACAAGCACGTCCGGGCACTCCGATTTCGGCGGCGGCGGTGATACAGCCATGACACTAGGCTTGTGGACGTTTGACGATGATCCTTCTTGTCAGCCCGACCCATCCCAGCCGTTGGGAGTGTCACCGGGGTACTGCAACAATCAGATCGGGAGCGTACAAGTTCAAACTGGGACACTTCTGCATGAACTTGGACACTCGCTGACGTTGACGCACGGCGGAACCTATTACAACGATCCCCAAAATCCGAGCCTTCCAACTTACGACCTCAATTGCAAGCCCAACTACCTGAGCGTGATGAACTACTTGTTCCAGGCCCGAGGTTTTGTCGACGGAGGCACGCTGGACTACTCCTCACAGATTCTTGCGAACCTGAACGAGGGAACCCTGAGCGAAAGCAATGGGCTTGGTTTACCGGTTCCGCTTCACATCACACGTTGGTACGGACCACCCAACAATCTCGATAACAAGCTCGGAGCTTCACGTTACGCCACACGGCACTGCGACGGTACGCAAACACTGCCGGGCGAGAGGGCAATTCGGGTGGAAGGCACTCCTGCGGTAAGCCTCACCCCATACTCTTGGCCACTAGATTGGAACAACGATTTTCTGATCGACACGGCTGGGCTGATCGACATCAACTTCAATGGGTCCACATCAGACCCGCCATTCGTAGGATCCAATGACTCGACAGTATTGAATTCACCAGTAGCGTTACAACAGATCAGCGCCCGGGCGAGTGTCTTCGGATTGTCAGGTGCCGGTGGTCTGCAGAATGGCGGCGGTCTGCAGAACGGCGGCGGCCTGCAGAATGG
>CAYNPS010000178.1:0-4059 GCA_964399125.1 uncultured Terriglobales bacterium | reverse complement strand
ACTCTGGACGTAGCTGTGGCTAGTTTCAGCCAGATCCGCACCTATTACATTTACCGGGCGACGGGCTCGTATCCAACTATTGGTGCAGTAGTCAGAGCGTACAGCAGTTTCTCGCTGATCGGAACGACCTCAAGTGTTAGTGGACCGCCACTGCAAAAGTTCACCGACAGTACGGGATTCAAGAACAACACGTACTACACGTATTTTGTGACGGACCAGAACATCCAAGCCGTCCAAAGCGGTCCTTCGCAACCGCTGGTCATCCAGGTCAGCTTTGGGGCAAAGTAACTACCAGCAATGTGAGGACGGGCGGTCTTCCGCCCGTCTTTTTCTGCCGTCCAATTATCGTCTACATGCGCTGCCGACCAAGATTGTCTGCAGAAGAGCGGAAAGTCAGCAGTCCTGCAATAGCAGCCGAGGCATTCTCAGTAATCAGGCATCAACCCAGTCCCTATCGTAAAAATCGCTCGCCTGTTCCTGCTGTGATCTGCCAGACTGTTGAACGAAGACGCGCGATTCTGCCGGTTTTGTAGCTTGGATTATCGAACCAATTGGCGCAGTTCTGGAACCAAAGGATCCTCGCTGCTGCTGCCCCGAATGTTCAGATACGAGCGGTAGGATTCCACGAAACCAGGACTCTTCAAGCCTTGGCGAACACGTCCTTGGTAGTAGTACGTCATGGGAAAGTAGCCATAGGTAGGAACTTCGTCGAGAAAGAGCGCGATGGTTTCGCCGCGCCGCTTGATGCAGCGATCAAATTCCGAATCGGCTTCCGTGAAAGCTCCTGCTTGCAGATATGCGCGTCCTAGATCAAATCTTCCGATCCATGTGTCGAGCGTGCTATTGGCGTCAGTGAAGTCCTTGATCGCTTCTTGATGATCGCCACGTTTTAGAGCGACATTGCCGTTGATGATCTTGGCATAAGCCTGTGGTTCGGGTTGAATCTCAGAAGCCAGCTTGGCGGCCAAGCTTTGTGCCTTGGCCGTGTCGCCCAGTTCTGCGAACGTTCTCGCCACCAGAAACCTGGTCTTAACCGACTGATTTGTGGCCAAAGCTTTTGCCAGCGCTTCCAAGCATGCTTGTTTCTCTCCCCGCAAAAGGTGGACATAAGCGAGAGCTGTGTATCTATCTGCAGCGCTGTCCTTCCTTTTCGCCTTGGCGTCGGCACTCACGCCTTCTTCAAGGATGCGGATAGCGTCACTGAACCGGCCCTGATAGAGGGCAATATCGGCTAAACCTGATGCCGACATCGATGCACCCAATTGGCTTACAGTCGCGAGCTTTCGATAGGTATCAGAGGCTTGCGACAGATTACCCTCCCCCATTTGAGCGAACGCTTGCGCAAGATAACCGTATTCAAAAGATGGGTTGAGTTGCCGCAGTTTAAGTGCTGTCTGCTCGCCGCTCTGAAACTCACCTGCATAAATTGAGAACAGCGCGAGGTTCCCGAGCCCTGCTGCGTTCTGGTGGATGCTGACGTCTTCTTTCGCCTGTCCAACCGCATTTGGCCAGTCGCGTAGTTGGCTGTAGCAATTGGCGAGATTGGTATGAGCTATGTTGTCGCCCGGAAACCTCTTTACGAGTTCGCTATACTCTTCGACACATTTCTGCCAATTAGCGGTATTCAGGTAATATGTGCCGCGCGTGCGGTACCGTTCACGCTCTGACAAACGGTCAATGTGCTGCATGGCCAGCTTTGCGTACTTCTGCGCATTTGCCGGTTGACCCATATTCCCGTATGCGGCCGCCATGCCGGAATAGGCGCGAGCAAAGTTGGGATCCAGTTCGGAAGCCTTGGAGAACGACTGCAGGGCGTCTTGCATCTTTCCGGTGAATTGCTGCTCCATCGCGACGCTGTACTCATGTACGGACTCGATGTTGCCGGCTTCGAAGCTACCTTGCGCCGCAAGTAACTGCGCTGATTCCGGAGTGGAATCACCCAGCGCTTTGCGGATTGGAGCAGCTAGCTTGGGGAGTTGAGCTACTACGTCATCCTTATTAGCTGCACTCGCTTCAGCGCTAGCCAGTGTCTTGCCAGTCACGGCGTCAATAGCGGACACGGACAATGCGTAATCACTCCCGCGGCGGCTGAGTTGTCCAGTCACGATCGCATTCACCCCTTGACCAACGGCAATAAGCCTCGCGGTTGCATCGTCAAGTTTGTCTGTCGGGTTCGGAAGTTGTTGCGCGAGTTTGCGCGCCCTGCCCCGGTTGTAAGCATTGATGAAGCTGGCGTTTTCCAGTGCCACATTGAACATCGGTTCGAGCGTGCCGTCGAAGACGGGATCACCGGTCTGATTGCTAAAGTCGCCTACGAGAACGGTCACTGGGTTAGAAGTTGCGGTTGACTGTTGCCCCCCTGTGCGGCCACGTATCAACATTCCGGTTATCAGCGCGATGGCGACAATAACAACGGCCAGGGCAGCCATCACGATTTGTTTGGAGTGCCCTTTTTTCTTGATCGGCGGGGCAATTATGTCCGGAGCCCGCTCGGCTTTTATGTCTTCCAGCATCTCAGTGGCGCTTTGATACCGCCTTGCTGGGTCGCGCTCAAGGCACTTCATTACGACGCGATTAAGCCATCCGGGAATCTCAGGATTCGAGAGGTTTGGCGCTGGTGCCGGCTCGTTCGCGCGCTTGTACATCAGCTGATACGTCGATTCGGCTTGGAACGGGATATCGCCGGTTAACATCTCGTACATGATCAGTCCGAGTGCATAAAGGTCCGTGCGTCCATCCACCGCCTTGCATTCGATCTGTTCCGGGGCCATATACCGGGGCGTGCCCAGCAGTTCCCCGGTCATCGTCATGCCTCCGCCTTCCGCCTCGATCGACTTAGCCAAACCAAAGTCGGAAACATAGACGTGATCGTCCTTATCGAGCATGATGTTCTGCGGCTTCATGTCCCGATGAACAACGTTCTCAGTGTGGGCGGCTTCCAACGCGGCACAAAGTTGCTTGCTTATGTGTAGCGTCCTTTCCACGCTCAGCTTGCCTTCGGTCTGCAGGATTTTGTGCAGGTCCGACCCCTCCACAAACGCCATGGATATGAACTTCGTTCCGGAGGCATCGCCTAAGTCGTGGATCCGAAGGATGTTTCTGTGGGAGATTTTGCTGGCCAGCAGCAATTCCTGCTTGAAACGCTGCATGGCCTCGGGGTGGACCATCAGTTCTGGGCGCACTAGTTTGAGCGCCACGGTACGGTGGAGGTCAAGGTCATATGCTCTGTACACCGCACCCATTCCGCCCTGCCCAAGAAGCTTTTCAACGCGGTAGCGCGACCCGAAGTCTACCTCGGGTTCTGATCGCGCACGCGCAGGGCTGGTGCCGACGCCCGTAGGCCAATTGCCTCCGCCTATCGCAAAGCCCCCTCCGCCAGTAACAGCATCGGCGTGTGTGGAGACGGGCACCGGACTAGGTGCGGATTGTCCTCCCCCACCCCAAGTCGAATCTGCGTGTGATCCGGGAAGTGCGCTATCGCATTGTGCACAACGCGTCGCAAGCCCTGGGTTGCTTGCCCCACACTTAGGACACGTCATCGAAGGCCCACCACCTTCCACCAGGCTGGCATTGTGCGAGAGGGATAGCTACGGAAAGCGAAGAACGCATGATTCTCCCGAGCTAACACAACCTCCAGAGCCGGTGAACATAGTGAAAGAAGTTTAGCACCTTGGCTCGTGCCGGTTGTGTTTCTTTTCGATACGTCCGGCTCTTCGTCCAAGTCTCCGGGTGCTGGCCAGACCGACAGCTCTTTCGAACGATTAAGCAGGGATTCTAACTAACTGCGTTCATGAGCCATCACTGGCCCAGTGTCCCCGACCCTTGTAACGCCAGCGTTTTCGCAACATGATCTTTGATCCAGTGCGGATCCCACCATTCCTTCGGATCGATCTGCACACCGTTCAACTGCATGCTGAAGTGGATATGGTCGCCGCCGGCCATGCCTGTCATGCCACTGAGGCCCATCACCTGGCCGCGCTTCACCATGTCGCCTTCGTGCACGTCGATGCGGCTCAGGTGACCGTAGATGGTCTGCAAGCCATAGCCATGGTCCACGAC
>CAYNPS010000177.1:5478-7435 GCA_964399125.1 uncultured Terriglobales bacterium | reverse complement strand
ACTGGACGTCCGCCCGGTGCATGAGCAACTTCGATGCTCGTCCACGTAACGCCGCGAGCTGCACCGGTACCGAGGGCCTTCATCGCAGCCTCCTTGGCGGCAAATCGGGCAGCAAATCGCTCGACGGAATTCTTCTTGCTTTTGCAGTACCGGATTTCTTCTGTGGTAAACACGCGCTCAAGAAATCGATCCCCAAAACGAGCGATGGACGCAGCGATACGAGGAACTTCGCAGATGTCAATTCCAGTACCGAGGATCATTGTGGGGCGTGAATGACGGCGGAGTGCGTCGGCACGCCAGCCTTGAGTCTACTGATTAACGCCACTGGCCAGGAATCCGCCGTCGACGCACAAGACTTCTCCCGTCACAAAGCTCGCGGAGTCGGAAGCAAGAAACACCGCCGCTCCGGCAAGTTCTTCAACCTTTCCGAAGCGCCGCATCGGCGTGCGTGTCAGAAACTCTTTGCCGCGTGCCGTTTCGTCGAGCAGCTTCTCGTTAAGCGGAGTTCGGAACACTCCTGGAGCAATCGCATTCACGCAAACGCCATGTGGAGCCCACTCGACGGCCAGGGATTTTGTGAGCGACGCGACCGCGGCCTTACTCGCCGCATACGCGGCTACTTCGTAAAGAGCAACGAAGGAGCTTAGCGAAGCAATGTTGATGATGCGGCCATACTTGCGCTCGATCATGTGCTTGCCGAAGATCTGGCAGGCGCGGAGTACGCCCGTAAGGTTCGTCTCCATAATGTCGTTCCATTCCGATTCCGGAACATCGATCGTCGGCGTGCGCTTAGTCTTGCCCGCAGAATTTACCAGGATATCTACTTTCCCGAAAGCGGAAACAGATTTGTGCAGGAGCTGCTCCAGCGACTTGCGATCCGCCACATCGGAAGCGACACGAAGTGACTTGCGTCCACGCTGCTCGATCTCTTTTGCTGTAGATTCAACCTGCTCTGCGCGCCGGGAGGTCGGCACCACATCAGCGCCAGCCTCGGCTAGTCCATGCGCAATCGCGCGCCCAATACCGGATGTGCCGCCAATCACCACCGCCACTCTGCCGCTCAAATCCAGCGGACGAAATGCCATCGCTTGCCTTTCTTTACTGCAGTTTTCACCACGGAGCCACCGAGATCACAGACAAATCAGAATGTTTCAAAGGTCAGTTTGGATGTCGGCAAAGTGCTCTGCTTCACTCGGGGCGAGTGACTTTGCCGAAATCAAAGACTCAAAGCCCTGTTCTTCCTCCGTGTTCTCCGTGGCTCCGTGGTGAAATTGACTCGTTACCAATTCCACATCGTGCCATCGAGCTTGCGATTTACCGGCAGATACGCGCGCTCATATGGATACTTCTCAGCTAACTTCTCGTTGTAATCCACTCCCAATCCCGGCGTCTCGCCGGGATGGAGATAACCCTTTTCGAAATAGTACTCGTGTGGGAAGACCTCATCGGTCTCCTTCGTATGCCGCATGTATTCCTGGATTCCGAAATTGGGAATCGAGATATCGAAGTGCAGCGCTGCAGCCATGGTCACAGGAGAAAGATCGGTGGCGCCATGGCAGCCCGTCTGGACGTGATACATATCTGCGAAGGCCGCAACTTTCTTCAAGTTCGTAATGCCGCCGCCGTGAACGACCGTCATGCGGAGGTAATCGATCAACTGTTCCGAAATGAGAATGTTCGCATCCCAAACGCTGTCGAAGATTTCGCCTAGCGCGATCGGGGTCGTCGTGTGCTGGCGCACGATACGGAACCCTGCTTGCAGCTCGGCCGGCACAGCATCTTCGAGCCAGAAAAGATGATAGGGCTCGAGTTCTTTCCCCAATCGACCTGCCTGAATCGGAGTAAGCCGGTGATGCGCATCGTGCAGCAGATGCACGTCATCTCCATACTTCACGCGTATAGCTTCGAAGAGCTTGGGGACATGCAGCAGATACTTCTCGCTCGACCAGAAGTTCTC
>CAYNPS010000177.1:1745-5378 GCA_964399125.1 uncultured Terriglobales bacterium | reverse complement strand
CTTCGAAGAGCTTGGGGACATGCAGCAGATACTTCTCGCTCGACCAGAAGTTCTCGGGCGGCAGACCTTTTTCCGCAGGTTCGTAGAAAAGCTTGCCGCGACCGACGCCGTACGTGCTCTGCAATCCTGGAATGCCCGACTGCGCCCGCACCGCAAGGTATCCCTGATCGATGTACTTCCCGACCTCATCGACGGTCTCGCTGATGTCGCGACCGTTCGCATGCCCGTACACCATCACACCCATGCGGCTCTTGCCGCCGAGCAGGTTGTACACCGGCGTGTTAAGCGCTTTGCCCTTGATGTCCCACAGCGCCATATCGACGGCGGCGATGGCACTCATCGTCACCGGACCACGACGCCAGTACGCGCCGCGATACAAGTACTGCCAGATGTCTTCCGTTCGCGATGGATCGCGACCGATGAGGCAAGGAATGACGTGATCCGTAAGATAGCTGGCGACCGCGAGTTCGCGCCCGTTCAGCGTTGCGTCGCCGAGTCCATAGATGCCTTCGTCCGTGTAGATCTTGAGCGTGACAAAGTTTCTTCCCGGCGAGCAGATCAGGACTTTGGCGTCTTTAATCTTCATTTAATTTTCTTTGTCATTCCGAACGGAGTAAGGAATCCCTACTGGCCCCATGCATTCCGAGTCGAATAGGGATTCCTCACTCCGTTCGGAATGACAGCCAAAACCAGCATTAGTCACCGCGCGACTCTTGCGCTGCCGCCCTTCATCAACTTTTCGACTTCAGAGAGCGTAGCCATTGTAGTGTCTCCGGGCGTCGTCATGGCGAGCGCGCCATGCGCGGCGCCGCACTCCACCGCCCACTGTGGGCCGCGATTCATGAGGAAACCGTAAATCAATCCCGAGGCAAAAGAATCGCCGCCGCCAATACGATCGTAGATCTCGAGATTCTCTCGCGTGGTCGAGCGATAAAGCTGGCCATCGTAGTAGCAAACGGCGCCCCAATCGTTGATGCTCGCGGTCTTCGCATTGCGCAGCGTTGTAGCCACAGCTTTCAAATTGGGAAATTGCGAGATCACTCGCTCGATCATGCGGCGGAAGTTCTCGACATCGAGCTTCGAAAGGTTTTCATCGACGCCTTCGACCTCGAATCCCAGCGCCGCCGTGAAGTCTTCTTCATTTCCGATGAGGACATCAACAAGCTTGACTAGCTCGCGATTCACTTCGGTGGAGCGCTTCTTGCCACCAATCGCCTTCCATAACGATTCACGATAATTCAAGTCGTAGGAGACAACGGTGCCGTTCGCCCGCGCGGCCGTCATCGCTTCTTTCGCCACAGCAGGCGTGCTCTCGGAAAGTGCAGCGAAGATTCCGCCGGTGTGAAACCAGCGGGAGCCTTCCGTCTTGAAGATTTTGTTCCAATCCACGTCGCCGGCTTTGAGCTGTGAGGTCGCCGTGTGTCCGCGATCCGAGCAGCCAACCGCGCCGCGTACGCCAAAGCCGCGCTCAGTGAAGTTCAGACCATTGCGTACCGTGCGGCCCACGCCGTCATAAGGAACCCACTTCACATACGACTGATCGACGCCGCCCTGGTAAATCAAATCCTGCACCAGACGGCCAACGGGATTATCGGCGAACGCAGTTACGATGGCCGTATCCATACCGAAGCAGCGGCGCAATCCGCGCGCCACGTTGTATTCGCCGCCGCCTTCCCAAACGCGGAAACTGCGCGTCGTGGCAATGCGCGAGTCCCACGGATCGAGCCGCAGCATCACCTCGCCCAGGCTCACCAGATCCCACCTACACTCCGATTTTGCTTTGATTGTGAGTGACGACATTCGTTCTTTGCGTTCGACTACGGATTGGCGCGGCGAGCCAGCACAGGGCGGCTCTGCGGCGGTGGCACGCTCTTGGTCTGCTTCGGCGCGGGTGCAGGCTCGGCGAATCCTAATTGTCGCGATATCTCGCGGCACGTCGCCGCCAGCGCGATCCCGATCTCTCGCTCCTGCTTCTGAATGCGCACCGAAGGACCGGAAATACTCATTGCGCCAATCGAGACTCCCGCCTCATTCAGGATCGGAGCTCCGATGCATGCGACTCCAGGCTCGTTCTCTTCCTGATCGGTCGCGTATCCGCGCCGTTTTACGATTTCCATTTCGGCACGCATCTTCCGCAGCTCCGATGGCGTGAGCGTATCGAAGACCTCATCCAGATCGTGTTCAGCGGCGTACGCGAGAAGAGCTTTTCCCAAAGAGGTATTCGCGATCGGCATGCGGCTGCCCACCATCGCCGACATGCGGAATGGACGCGAGCTCTCCAGCAGATCGATGTACAGGACCTCGCCGTTGTGCAACACCGCGAGATTCACGGTCTCGTTGAAGCGCTGCTGCAGCTTGCGCATGTGATTCTGCGCGATCTGCTTCAGGTCGCGGCGCAGATTGGAAGCATGCTCGAACAACTTGAGTCCAAGCTTGTAACGATGCCCATCGGAGGCGCGTTCCACATATCCACGCTCACAGAGCGTGTACAGCAAACGAAACGCGCGGCTCTTATTGAGCGAGACGCGTTTGGAGATTTCACTCAGCTGGAGCTCCTCGCCGTCCTGAAAGACTTCGAGTACGTCGAGAGCTTTGACCACGGCTTCCACTACATATTTGTCGTCGGATTCTTTGGGTAACTTCATAGGAGGTTTTGGCTCACAAAACTTTATTCCATTGTACGAAGCGAGGAGAGCATTCTCAAAGAATGCGCTGACGATTGTCAACAGAGACTTGCCCGTCGCCAAGTACTACAACAAAAATCATTTACCCATTTCGCAATATGAAATGACCCCATCGAAAATACGGCATTTAGCGGGTCAAACTTCCATCGTGTAAGAGGTTTTTGTTTTACTGGCATGTCGTCAGGACCGACGCGCGCCCTCGCGCGGGTTTTTGTTTGGTGCCGCCCGGTCGCGACAGCCAAAACCCGGCCGAGGGCGGCCGCCGGTCCAAATACACAACTCATGCGACTCATAACCTTCAAACAGAACGGACACACAGGCGCCGGCATTCTCAACGGCAGCGGAGTTTTTCCACTACGCGGCATCGGCTACGACGACGCGATTTCTTTTATCGCAGCCGGAGACGATGTTCATCAGCGCGTACAACATCTCGCGACGAGCGCCTCCAAGCGCGATCTGCTGCCGCTCGACTCCGTGAGACTAACCGCTCCGATTCCGCATCCGCAGAAGATCCTCTGCATAGGACTCAACTATCGCGACCATGCGATCGAGTCGAAGATGGAGATTCCATCGACGCCGACGGTCTTCGCGAAATTTTCCAATGCAGTCATCGGACCAGGCGATCCGATCGTGCTCTCCGCTGCGACCGAGAAGCCTGATTATGAAGCTGAGTTCGCGGTTGTAATCGGCAGGCGCGCGAAGCACGTATCCACATCGAATTGGAAGGATTACGTTTTCGGCTACACGATTGTGAATGACGTGAGCGCCCGCGATGTGCAACTCGCCACATCTCAGTGGACCGTCGGCAAGAGCTTCGACACATTCGCGCCGATAGGTCCTCACATTGTTAGCGCCGACGAAGTCCCCGATCCGCACGCGCTCGACATCCGCCTTAGCATCGGCGGCGAAACGCTTCAGCACTCCAATACGCGCGAACTGATCTTCCGCA
>CAYNPS010000177.1:0-1645 GCA_964399125.1 uncultured Terriglobales bacterium | reverse complement strand
AGCATCGGCGGCGAAACGCTTCAGCACTCCAATACGCGCGAACTGATCTTCCGCATTCCGGAACTGATCGAATACCTCTCACGCGGAATGACACTCGAGCCCGGTGACATCATCAGCACCGGCACGCCTGCAGGCGTCGGCCTTGGCCGCAATCCTCAGCGATGGCTCCGCGCGGGCGAAGAGGTCGTGATCGAGATCGAGAAAATCGGCACGCTGCGCAATCCAGTTGTCGCGGATCAGGCGAGGAACTGATGGAATCTCAAAATGGGAGCAGCTCTGGTTCGATTTCGCGCCGCGGCTTCTGCGCAGGTACGCTGGCGACGATCGCGAGCATCGCTGCTCCGAAATTCCTGATCTCAGAAGACAAGCTCGATTTCGATCTCGCCGCCTTCGAGCGTCCTCGCGTACTCAGCGCGGCAAAGAAGTATCTGAGTCAAAAGCCGGTCACAATCACGGCGTTCTCCAGTCCGCGCAGCGCCGGAGGCAAGCACGATTACTTTTCCGAAGGCGACTACTGGTGGCCTGACCCGAAAGATCCGAATGGACCATACATCCAGCGTGATGGCATGTCGAATCCAGACAACTTCACTGCGCACCGGCATGCGTTGATTCAGCTCGGTGTGCAGGTTCCGACGCTTACGGCTGCCTGGACGCTCACGCAAGATAAGCGCTACGCCGATCACGCCGCCCAGCACCTGCGCGCCTGGTTTCTGAACTCCGATACGATGATGAATCCCAACCTGCAATACGCGCAGGCGATTCATGGCCGCACCACCGGACGCGGCACCGGGATCATCGACACCATTCACCTCGTCGAAGTAGCCCGTTCCGTTCCGGTACTCGCCCAGGCCAAAGCTTTATCTTCGTCCGAGTTCGATGGCGTAAAGAAGTGGTTTACCGATTACCTGCATTGGATGACTACGTCCAAGAATGGACAGGATGAGCGAGACGCGAAGAATAATCACGGCACCTGGTGGGTCACTCAAGCCGCCGAATTCGCAACTCTCACCGGCAACAACGAAGTGGCCACATATTGTGCCGAGCGTTTCAAAACCGTTCTCATTCCGCACCAGATCGCACACGACGGCAGCATGCCCGAAGAGCTTCGGCGTACGAAGCCATACAACTATTGTTTGTTTAACTTGTCAGGACTGGCAACGATCTGCCAGACGCTCGAGAGCGACAACCTGTTCGACTTCGCACTGCCCGATGGAAGAGGATTTCGGAAAGCAATGGAATGGATGTTCCCCTACATCCAGGACAAAGCGAAATGGCCGTATAAAGCGGATGTGGAGTACTTTCAATATTGGCCAATCCGCCAGCCGGATTTGCTGTTCGCGGGAATCGCATTCTCGAATCGGGAATACATAGCGACATGGAAGAAGCTGCCAGACGAACCCGGTGTAGAAGAGATAATCCGGAACAATCCAATAAGGCAGCCGTTGCTGTGGGTTACTGAATAAAACTTAAGGTCGAGAGAAAGCAACGTGGAGCCGGCCGCCCCCGGCCGGGTTTTCGGTTGAGATCACTAAGATCGACGATTCGTGTTCAGCAGAGGGGTCGAGTGCTTGCCAGATATTCTCGCTATGCAACCAAACACCCGGCCGGGGGCGGCCGGCTCCACGTTAGAGTTACGATGACCTTG
>CAYNPS010000176.1:0-7445 GCA_964399125.1 uncultured Terriglobales bacterium | reverse complement strand
ATCCTGAAGCATTATTGCGGGGGCGGGATACCCAACTCGAAAAGGTAATAGAAATCCTCAAGACCCGAGGTATTTGCTGAGGGCAACGCCTTTTGCGGTCGAATAACCGGGCGGGGAATTGCATGTGTGGACTACGAGGGTGACAACGGCTATGTCGGGGCTGTGGCTGAAGTCACTGTGGACCTCGAAACTGGCCGCGTAACACCGAAAACTTTTACGGTAGCATTGGATTGAGGCCCGTTCTCAAACCCTGACGGGTTGCGGAACCAGACCGAGGGAGGCATTCTACAGGCGATAAGCCGCGCCGAAGTCACATGGAATGATAAACGGGTCACCTCAACCGATTGGGAGAGCTACAACAGTCTTTACCTTGATCTCGAATTACTTGCCATCGAGATCACCCTGATGACCACCCCGATGTGCCGGCAACCGGGGCCGGCGAAACCGCAATCACCGTCGTCGCCGCGGCGATAGGCAACGCGATCTTTGATGCGGCGGGCATCCGATTGCGTGAAATGCCTTTTACTGCTGATCGCGTGCGTGCTGCACCCGAGGGCCTAGCAGACGAAACCTGAGAGCACGAGTTCGGGGGCTGGATAGGGGAATTCCAAGTGAAGCTCAAGGACGAATCCTACCTGCCCGGTTCTGCGGCGCTCAAGCTGCTTTGCTGTCGAATGGGCCGAGTCTTTAGAGCGATGAGTCTCAGCAGCATGCGCGGTAGCTGCACGCTGCGCGACATATCGAAAGCGATCATGGCCCCCAAGAGCAATGCGAGAATCACAGTGTTGCCGGTGCTCATGCTCTTGAGCGCAGCGATAGCGAAATTCATCATGTGAGCAATGGGGATGCCCAATACCTTCAGCATCACGATTCCAATGAATCCTGAAGACAGGATCACAAGAATCGGCATTATGAGGCGAATATACCTGGGAATTCTCTTGAGCGCCTCCACCACATACCCCGCCAGCAATCCAGCTACTATCGCTCTCCCAAAAATCCTGCATTCACTTGCCCCGAAAGATAACCACCCACAAATCCTGGCACCAGTCCAGGTTTGCCAGCTACCGAATAAGAGATGTACCCGGCTAGGACCGGCAGCATCAGCAGGAATGAAGTGGTTCCAATATCGAGAATGAATTTCAATCTGGGAGCATGGGAAAGTCATGACCCGTGGAGCCCATGGGAGCAAAGGCGATTGCCGCGGCGATTAAGATGCCGCCACAGGCGATGAACGGGATGGTAAAAGAGATTCCACTTAGCAAATGTTTTCGCAGGTTCTTGAGAAATTCGAAGTAGGCCGACTTATTGAAATTAGCTTTCTCTTACGTTCTGCATATAACGCTAATTGTGGTCCGCTCTCCCCAGGCGCGCTCTGCTGGATATCGGTCCATAAAGAATCCAGACCCGCCCAACGCAGCTATTGCCAGGGTTCCAGCATCAGCTACAATCCTGCTTGAAGCGGTACCGCAGGTTGATTACGCGTTTCCGGCACTGGGCCCGGCACGAAATGTACCGGGCGACAGTGCGTGGATATGATTTAAACGGCCCACAATTCCGGCACACCCGGCCAGTAGCTTTTCATTGGCGCACCAGAGGAACATCTTTACCATGCCGCATCGGGAAATGTGCTGTGGAATCTTATTGGCTTTACCACCTGTGAAATCACTGTCGCCCCCCTCTCCTGCTCTGCGGCGAAATTGGACGGCTTCAGAAATAGATCTTCCCCGCGATCTGCATAACTCGGGGAAAGTTCTGCTGCCTCTTGGGCAATTTCCCAAAATTGCAGGTGCTTTGGCTGGCATCGCACCAGCCGGTATCTGGACCCGGGCGGATCGGGGTGTTGGACACGTTAAATGCCTCGGCGCGGAGCTGAAACCTGTAGCGTTCCCCGATGGGAAAGGTCTTCTCCATGGCTACGTTCAATTGCGGCTTGGAAGGATTGCGGATGTTGGCAAAGCGGTCGGGAATCCTCCGCGGGGTGAACTGTGGGAAAAAGGGATTGGCGGGATAGCAATTTCTGTCATTGTTGAACCAGTGGTTCTCGTCTTGCCTCGCTGCCACCCAGGTGCCGCAGGTATTGATAAGGTTCGGCCAGGGGACGGGATTTCCAGAGGCATAAGAAAAAATCCAGTCAAATCGCCAATTGTCTAACAGGCCATTGCTGACGGGGTTTTTTAGACCGGCCCCAGGTAAGTCCCATACGCCATTAAAGGCGAGCACGTGCGGTTTATCGGTATTGTCAAGTTCATGGATCAGCGGTTCGCTTGCGTTCCAGTTGTTGAGCCGATGATTGGCTTCAAACGCCTTGGAAAAAGTATAAGAGACGCCCCAGGTGAGGACGCCCGATGTTTTCCCGCCCGGGACCCGCTGTTCCAGCTTCACCTGGAGGGCATCGGACCGGTAATGACCGTCCTGGACCAAAAAATCCGTAATATCCGGGAAAATCGGATCAGGCCGGAGCAGATTGCTGCGCGAGAATGTGGCGGTATTCCCAATGCCCCGGACGGGAATGATCCCGTAAAAAGGATTGGGCATACGGAGGTTCAGATAAGTGTTGTCATTCACACCTTGCGCATTGTCGGCCAAGCTCCAGTGTCCGGAGTTAAAGCTGGTGTTCACGTGGACTTGATAGTTCCCGGCATAGGAAACCTCGGCCAGAATCATGTGCGGCAACTCGCGTTCAAAGCCGAAGGAATATTGGTAGGTACGCGGTATGCGAAAGTGTGAAGGATCATAGCCGATGCCATTGCCAACGTCGGTCGTTAATCCCAAGCCTGATCCCGGGGGCGGCTCGATCCCCTGCGGAAACGGGGTTGCAAGTGAGTAGGCTCCGGTTGTACAGGTGACGGGATCGGCCCCGCAGGCAGAAGGAGTTTGCCCATTCAGGGAAGTAATATAGCCGGTGCTTTGCGTAAAGCCCTCGCGCGTGCCGTTTTGGGTCGGAGATTGATAATAAATTCCTGCGCCTGCGCGAAGCACGGTTTTTGGGAAAACCAGCCAAGCGATGCCAAGGCGCGGGGCAATGGTCGTCCAATCGGTATCGTAAAGACGTCTGGGCTGGCCGCCGACACCGGGGAAGATATATCCGCCAACCAGCATGGCCGGCGGAGCGGGATAAGGATATTTCGAGGCCGTAGCCGGTGATGTCCCTGCGGGGCACCGTGGCAGCGCCCCGCCTGCACAGGCAGTCCAGTCGGCGCGCATGGCCGCCCAATTCGCCAGAACTGCATCGCTGTAGGGGTTCTTGCTGCTCAGGTCGAAACCCCGGTTGGCGCGGTTGAAACGCTCCAGCCAAGGCACCTGCACCTCATAGCGCAGGCCGAGATTCAAAGTCAGCCGCTGCGATACTCTCCAGTCATCCTGCGCATAAACTCCGAAGTAAGGGCGGGTGCGGTAGGCGCTCTCATTCCAGTTCACATAGCCCCCCGTCGGAGCGCCTAAAAGCAAAGTGGCCAAGCCCGAGCCGTCAAACTGGCCACGATTCTGGCTGCTGTTTTGTTGTGTCCAGAATTGGCCAAAGTCAAAGCTCCCATTGGAGTACCCATAGTTGTCGTCGCCACTGGCTAGATAGTTATATTCGAATCCGAAGTGGCGGGTGTGCTTGCCGCTGGTGACAGTCAGGCTGGGCGCGAAGTCCCACTGATTGAAAGTGCTCCAAGCCTCGACTGTACCGCAGCAGGCAAACAGCTCGGAGTACCCGCCGACAGCAATGTGGGGCACGGTGTTCTTCTTAAATGTGGGCGCATGAAACGCCTGCGCAATCCCGATTTTGTCGGCGGTAAGGCCGAAGTCGGTGTAACGGGGAAAATCTTGCGTGAATCGGCCATACGAGCCGCGCACATCGACGACGGCGGTGGGAGAAAGCACATGGGTCCAGGCGGCGATATAGTTCTGGTCAGTCCGTTGTGAGCCTACGTCGCCGCTTCCCGCCGGAGCAGGAAATCCCGTCGAATTGCGATATTCCTGGCCGTGCTGGAAGGTAGCCAAGGCATACAATTTGTCCCTATCACTGAAGATATGGTCCCACCGGGTCATGGGCTGATTGTACTGATAGCGGCCCACATTGCCGGCAGCCACGAAGTTGTTCATTAATCCCGGAGCGTTGGGCACCGGGAAATAAGAAAGAATCTTCATGCCGTTTGCATTGATGCGATCTGCGGGAAGAATATTTCCAGGAAATTGCGTGCGCCAAAACGGAGCGGTGGCGCAGGGCTCGCCCGGGCCACCGCAGGGATGCGTCGTCATGGGATCATAGATTTTGTATCCCAGCACTCCGAAGTTAATACCGCCTTGGCCCGGCCCGAGCGCATTGGGGTCAATCGTCCGCAATGCCATGGGAGGCACGCTCGACAATGCAGGAAAGCCGATGATTTCTCGCCAACCCTCAAAGCTGGCAAATATGAAATCCCTGTCTTTGCGGATGGGACCGCCCACCACTCCGCCAAACTGATGCTGGTTATGGGCCTGCAGCGGTTTACCGACATAATTGTTCTGCCAGTAATTCGCGTCGAAGATACGATTGCGGAAGTATTCGAAGACGTCTCCGTGCCATTTACTAGTGCCCGATTTCAGCGTAGTGTTGACGACTCCGCCTCCGAACCGGCCGTACTGCGCGTCATAGGTGTTAGTCATCACCTTGAATTCCTGCACTGCCTCGACGTTGGGGGCTAGCTGCCAAGTCCCGTTATTATCGCTGATGGGAGCGCCATTCAAAAGGAAGGTGTTCTGGCCTGCCCGTGCTCCATTAATTTTGTAGCTGTTATTTACGTCCCAACCTCGCGTTCCGGAAAAGCCAGATGGACCAAAAGTTTCTTGTGTGAATAAAACCCCTGGGGTTAGCGACATCAACATATAGGTCTGCCGACCATTCAACGGGAATTCTTGGGTCTTAATAGGATCAAAAACAAGACCACGGTCAGCGGAACCAGTCTCGAGCACCTCTTGTCCTGCGGTTACGATGACGTTTTCCGTCATCGCGCCTACTTGAAGCTTAAATGGCAAATTGAGTTTATCCGCCACCTGGATCACAATCTTTTCCCGTCTTAATGGACGAAAGCCTTTGGCGGTTACCTCTACGTCATAAACACCCGGATCTAGATACGGTATGGTGTAGCTTCCATCCATAGTCGTCTGAGCGCTTTTTACTTCCTTTGTATCGATATTGGTCGCCCGCACCGTGCCCCGAGAAATCACGGCTCCGCTTGGGTCGGTGACCTGTCCGAATAAAGTGGCTCGGTAGTCCTGCGCTTGAAGGAATGTATGGGCCAAGAGAAGAATCCCTAGGCAAAGAATGCAACGACGCGCCGATTTCTGAAATGGGAATGCGATAAGGCATGCGGAGATGCTGCGAACGCGAATAGAGAGATTTCTCATTTTTTCCTCCACGCGAGAGTATCTAGGAAAACTCCGGGTTTTGCAAAAGAGTAGACAAAAGACATTTATTGCATTAATGTAACAATCCGTGTAGCAGCGCCATCCAGAATCCATTTCGCTCCGCAATACCGCGACGCAGACTATTGCCGGCAGGCTGGAAAAATTTCTTCGTCGCAAACGCGTACGCCGCGTGTACTTTGCTGAAGACAGCATGGCCCCTCCTATGCTGGCATACGTTACTCATTTTCCCCGCTTGTATCTTCCGTTATCAGGGTGTCATTCAATGGAACTGGCGCAGAACGGCGGTTTACGCGTGATTCGGGCCTTGCGTGGCGATGCTGTTTTTGTCCCCGATAAGGCATGGGACAAGCCGGAGTGGCCGAGTGCTGTTAAGGTGCTGACATTCCTGTTTGGGGCCCGGCAAATTGGAATCAGCTTGGTTCAGTACAAAGAAGCATCCGAAAACTCCGTAAATGTGATTAACACCAATGTTCATGGCCGCTATGACGGATTGACTCACGATATTCTTGGCGCGCTAATGCTTTTTGCCTCTCACCCGTCCCAAGGACCGCTCTCCCGATTGCTGGTTGAATCCTTGCTGCACTCCTGCTTACGATTGTTGAAGACACCCACGAAGGATCCTTCACGCAAGGCTGTTCTCAGTTACGAATCGATTTGTCTTTTCGTTCAGGAGAATTTTCAGACTTCGCTCACGCGTCAGACCGTCGCCGAACACTTTGAACTGGCTCCAAACCACGTTTCGCGGCTCTTCAGACTAGAGGGACAGATGCGATTCCACGATTATCTGAATATCGTCCGAATGAACCGGCGAAATTCATGCTGCGCAATTACCGAATGACATTAAAGGAAGTGGCGGCAAATTGCGGATACAGCGACATTGCTTATTTTTGCAGAGTTTTCAAGAAGATCAATCAAGGCACGCCCACGCAGTACAGGCTTCTGGAGAACGGGCCGAGGGTGCCGGACCATTTGCAACGCTCACAAAAGTAGGAATTCCATTCTCATTTCGCCACTCCCAATCATGGCTGATAAGACACGCTTGATCGCAGTTCCTGGCTGCTCCAGAGCCGCGAAATCGCCGACTCCATCTCAACGCCGATCTCGTAACCTTGTCCGCATGCGATTCGGCCATCGGAAAACTCGAAGGCGAGGCGGGAATCAACAACCTGGAAGAGGCATGCTTGATTGCCGGGGCACGGGCGGTGGTAGCCAGCTTATGGTCCGCCGATGACACTGTAACCAGCACCCTTATGGAAACGTTTTATAAATATCTGGTGGAAGGGCGGGATAAGAGCGCTGCTTTGAGAGAAGCCGAGCTGGCCTTGCTCCACAGATACGGCAATGACACGCCCCCCCGTTCTACTGGGCGGGTTTTGCTTTAGAAGGCGAAGGCGCTTCGCCTATCGCATTCTGAAGATGCCACTGCAATTATCAGATCGCAAGAAACTGCTGGATAAAGTTTCCGCGCTGGTCCAGACCAAGCATTTCGATCCTGGATTCCTTGGTGTGAATTGGCTGCGGCGTGAGACTCGCGAGGAATTGTCAGCCTCTAATGCATCCACTTGCCTTCTCGTCTTGCTGCCACGATTCCGGCTCTGCGCAAATATTCCAGATGGCGGGAAATCATCGCGAACGTCTGTCGGTTCTCCGACTTTCTCACAATTCCTGGTTGCCGTCCCTTATTACGTGGATACTTCGCATCAGCAGTAGACTCTTGCATTTCAGGTAAATCATTGGGCACAAATTGCAATCAGTCCTGCTCCCAGGAGGAAGGATATCAGGATTGTTACTACCTCGTCGGGGACGCGGCTGCAAAGATTCTCGGAAACGTACATGCGTTTGCAAGCTATTCATCGTACTCAGACCAGGGTGAAGCAAGCGTATTGCCGGAGAGGCGGGCTCAAGAGCCAACTGGTTGCAAAGGGCTGATCGAGCGCCTTATTACGGAAGACTACATGCGCCTCGATAATCATACCGACGAATGGTTCAGTTGCCCTCTTTTATGGAGAATGTCAATGGAAAATGGTAAAAGGGACGATAAGCTCAAGGTT
>CAYNPS010000175.1:0-7461 GCA_964399125.1 uncultured Terriglobales bacterium | reverse complement strand
CTGGAAAGGCATTCCGATAATGGGAAGGTCAGAGTCGATGCGGATTTCCGCTCCACTCATCTGAAAGCGCCAACCGGGGTTCTGGGCCGACAATGCAGTGATCACGCCTTGGGCCGTGAGTGCGGCCCCATTCTGCATTGCCACGGCGTCGCGCAGAGTAAAAATCCACGTACGCCCTTCGCGGTCAAAACGCCAGGAAGTTGCCAGCGACGGCTGAGGAGTACCGCTCGCGTCCAGTGTGGTCAGACGATCGCAGACGTTGCGCAGGACAATGTCGCGCACCCGGGCGCGATTCGCATTCGTATCTGGACCGATATCAAAAGATGAAAAGCTTCCTCGCATCTCAAGTCGCAGCACGCCGCCGTAGTGAGGACGCGTGGCCGCAAAGGAGAGAGCAACCAGGCTAATAGTTGCAGCGAGGTGTAAGCAGATACGCTTCATAGCGTCCGGACAAAGATGAAACTACAGCGACTGCCTGCTGGCGGTCGGGCGAAGGATTTAGATTGACAACCGGCCCCGGAAAGGGCGCAGGCTGCGCGATCGCAGTCAGTTCCGAATTGGAAATCGCGTACGCCGTTGCAGTATCCGACTGCGTAAAGTCTCCCGGAGAGCTCGCGACGACGATATCGCGCAGGCAGGTGCTCTGAACACCAGTGATATTGCTTCCCCATTTAGCTGCCGTCAGAGCCATCGTCTGACCATTCGCCTGGGCACGCACCCTTCCATCGATCCCTGAATAAACGATCCGATCAGTGAGTACGGCGGCGGAGTAAAACGGGTCGACACTCCCATTCTGGGCTGATGATCCTGAAAGAATGCCGTTGAAGTAATTGCGCGCCGGGGCGTAGAAAGCCAGCAGGCGACGATCTTCGCCGATCGGCCATGGGTCATCGCTCTGGCGGCAGGTAATCGAAAGCGTCTGCGTAATTACCCCGGTGCAGTGCAAAACAGGCAGAAAGACATCAACGATGCTGCCTTGCTGAATAAACAGACGTCCGCGGAGGTCGCGGCTCGGTCCAGCAGCAAGGCCGAGTGTCTGCGTCTGCGTGAGGCGCCACTGCGACGATTGCATTTGATAGAGCTGAACCGAGGCAGGAGTGAGCGCCACGAGATGCGCGCCCTCGGAAAGCTTTCCTTCGAGCAGGGCAACATCGAGCAGGGGTTCGTCACTTGAGATCAGCAGAGTTCGAGCCAGCACAACTGGATCGCTGGCGCTCTCGGTCGCCAGCTTTGGGCGAGGCATCTCCAGGATGGCTACCTTCCGCGTCTCGCCTTCGAATATCTCGGCAGTCCAGGCGTACTCCCGAAAGCTCTCCGCCAGGGTGATGTTGACTGTGGTTCCACCTGCAGCGGAGGTGTTTGCTCTCCAACCGCGCGCCTGCAATTGCCGCAGCAGTTCGGAGCGAAGCGTGGCAACAGCATCTTCCGCCAGCGACGAACGATTAGTGATTACGACCGAAACGGCGCCTGGCGTCGAACGCTCACTGATGCGTGAAGCGAGCTGAGCAGCGGCCGAGGGGATGTCCTGCGAAAGCAAGTTCGCCGGTAAGAATAGAAGTGCAACCAACATCCAACGGCAGAGCGCTTTCAGCATGAGCTAAGGCGGAGTGTAGCATGCACAGGCAGGTATGGCGGCCAAGGCAGAGTAACGGAAGAGCTACGGAGCCGCGTAGTTTCGCAGCTCCGTAGGTTAATTTCACAGGTCGCGCTCGGCTGCGTCGGCCAGGCTGGCGAGTTCCATGACGAAATCGATGAAGCCGTCGGTCTGACCGAAGAACAGGTTGTCATCAACAAACGATTGAATCGCCGCCACTGCTCCGGACAATTGTGTGGAGATGGGGCGAATTACGGAGCACGCAGGTAGTTGCTCTCCCGTCCGCAGGAAGTCGCACGGCTCAGGAAGAATTTTGTTTGTCTGCGTGAGTTCGGTAGCGGGCGCATTGAAGTCACGGAACGTGAGTCCAGTTTCGGGATCGGTGATACCCGCCAATGGCTGGGCAATGGCATTCCCTGCTTTGTCGTGCCAGAGGGAGAAATGATCGATTTCAACTCCTCCTATACTGAGCACAATCTTCAATACTTCAAGATCGGTCACTTTGAGCGCCATTGTGGGATAAAGGCTCGAGCCGCCCTGTTCGATGAACGCGAAATGGAATCCGGCGGTGTTGGCGATGGCCTGCATCCGCGATTGCGCGCCGTTAAAGACTGAGCCGGGCTGCGGAATCGTCATGTTCGGATCGGTATCGGCGTCGCTAATCGGAATCGCAGGCTGATGGTTGATGACTATTGGCGATTTGAATGAAGCTCCCAGATCGGGATTCTCCTCGCTGCGATAACGCGTGTACCAGCTCGTATCCACATTCAAGTTTTGCAAGTTCGTCAATCGCGGCACCTGGCTCGCGCCCGTCGCTTTGCTGGCCAGCGAGCGACGAAAAGGTCTTAAATCAACGGGCTGCGCGCCTCGCGAAATTAGATATTCATTGATAAAGGCTGCGTGACTGAGCTCGTCGTCGGTGTTATCGGTGACGTATTGCGGCATGTCGCCGTCGAGATTCTCGAGTGCCGCAATGTATGCGGGATTCTTGCCCTGCGCTCCTCCCAACTCCGCATACTGTGACCACAAATCAGATTCGATCAGCTCGGCAGCGGCGAGCAGGCGCAGAATTGCGGCATCCCCAGGCGGCAGATGGCGAGAGTTCGTTCTCGTATCGGTAGCAAATGCGTTTGAGTCCATGCCGCCGGAGAGGAGCGCGGCACCAGGTAATGCGACGGCTCCGGCGATCCCCAAGGTCTTCAAAAACGACCGTCGGCGGACCACCCGGTGCCACTTCTTTTGCAATTCAGATTCAAAGTGGGAATCTTCAGAAGACGGTTGGACAACAGGAGAGAGATCTTGCTTCATCGTGATGACACTCCGTTCTACTTCGTTTGACTGGAAATACAGGTCTGGTCTTCTTTTAACTCTGATTAGCAGGCTGTGATCCAAAATGGGATGAGATCACTGGGAGAGATGGGCTTGGTCCCAAACGGAGATGGGTAGATCGAACAAAAGAGTAGTAAAAGAGGGCTTATTTTCACGGCGCCGGTAGTCGCGATCACGCCACCACAACATCCATGCGCAGGGACGAAATTGTCTAGCCCTCAACAATAAAAAATGCGATTTCATGATCTGGGAAGCACTCTCGACCTTGGTGATCCACAAACCACGAAATCGCACTGGATGCGTGCTCGTCTAGGCTGCGCGGCGAAGATGGGAACGCGAGCCCTTGGCTTTGACACTCGATCGCGATTTGGCTTGCGGTGCACGCGATTTTGAACTGCGCATTCCGCTGCTGCCGGATCGTTTGCTGCTGGCGCGCGAAGTACGCGTGCCGGTTTCACTCGCGCGTCCCGAGCGAGATGCGCTGCGCTTTGCGCGCGCACCGCTGCTGCGAGTGGAGGCAGATCGAGAAGAACTCCGTCCGCGACTCTCGCTTGCGCGAGCCGTCGTCTTTCGACGCGAGGAGCGGCCTTCGCTGCGATTCTGGTTTCGCGCACGAGTCGTTCCAGTTCTGCGCGTACTGACACCGGAAGTAGACGCGCCGCGCGATCTGGAGCTTGCTTGAGCACGACGCGCCGTGCCACGATGCGCGCTCTGCGATTGCTTTGCCGTCTCGCGGCTTACGAGCTTGTTGAAGTTGCTGCGCTGTCCACCTGCCGTCGTTTCCTGATACAGCAGAGCCAGACCGCGCGCGTCGAATTTGTCGAACCAGTCATCCCAAGAGATCTCTTCCAGAGAGCCCTCGCCGCTGTAACCAGGAAAGTCGATGCGCAGAATGCCGATATCTCCATCGCCTCCGGTGTTCCTCACGCACGACGGACGTCCTCCGCGCTCCTCCGCCCATTGGCGGATCTCATCATGATCGATAGTCGTTCGACTTGTTGCTGATGGCATGAATATTTGTTCTCCTTTCTCCCTTTTCGAGTGAGGTGCAGGCCATGATTCGCGCCGTCTGAAGGCTCTCGCGCCATCTCACGCCGCTGTGGTTTCGCCTCCCATAATGGAAAGCACTTCTCCGGTGATGTAACTCGAACACGCTTCCGCAGCAAAGAACACATACGCGGGCGCGACTTCCTCCGGTTGAGCCGGACGCCCCATGGGCACGTCTTCGCCGTGCTTGCCGACTTCCTCCGCGGGTTTGTCGGCGACGTTAAGCGGAGTCCAGACTGGACCCGGAGCGACGCAGTTCACGCGAATACCTTTTTTGACGAGGTTCTGCGCTAACGACTTCGAGAAGGCGTTGATTGCGCCTTTCGTGGCGGCGTAGTCCAACAGCTTTTCATTGCCTTCTAATCCCGTTTCGGAACCAGTATTCACAATTGCGCTGCCCGGCTTCAAATGCGGCAAAGCGGCTTTGGCCATGTAGAAGTAGCCGAAGATGTTGGTGCGGAAGGTCTTCTCCCACTGCTCTTCGCTGAGCTGCTCCAGCCCTTCCTGGCGATGCTGATAAGCCGCGTTGTTCACCAGAACGTCGAGTTTGCCGAATTTGCGAACCGTTTGCGCGACCGCGCGGCGGCAGAACGCGGCATCTTTCACGTCGCCGGGAATCAGCAGGCACTCGCGTCCTTCGTTTTCTACTGCTTCTTTCGTCTCTTCGGCATCCTGCTGCTCTTCCGCGAGGTACACGATGGCAATGTTTGCGCCTTCACGGGCATAGAGCACGGCTACGGCGCGTCCTATGCCGGAATCGCCTCCGGTGATCAGCGCGACCTTATCTTTGAGCTTTTCTGAACCCTTGTACAGCGGAGCCTCATAGCGAGGCTTCGGTTCCATTTTGGCTTCGATGCCCGGACGCGGTTGATGCTGCGAGGGCAAGGGGGACTTGGGTTCCTGCTGGCGTCCCTTGGTGGCCGGGAACTGCATCACCGTTCCCTTGCTGTTCTTTTCTGATTTTGGTTCTGATTTGCCTCTGGACTGAGTCTTGCGCGATCTGATGGCCATGAGCCGCTCCCGTGATGGAATCAGGTCTCAGGACCGGCGGCCGCCCTCGGCCGGGTTTTGGCAGTTCGGGATTCCATCTCGCGATTTGAATCGGATCAACTCAACTCGCGAACAACGACAAAACCCGCGCGGGGGCGCGCGTCGGTCCTGCTATACCTGCACTTGGAACTCTTACGCTGGCTTCTGGTTGTAGCGTCGTGCGGCCATTTCGCCGAGCGCAGTCAGCGGTGACTTCGTTACGGCGTTGTGGCTGTCTTTGCCTTTGCGTTTTTCGTCGGACTCGCCTGCGCTCGGCAACGTGCGGTTCACCAAACCCAGAATCTCTGTCGTGAGGCCGGGAGCGAGGCCGTGGAAGCGCGCCAGCAGCTCGGCCTGCCAGGAGATGATCAGCTCAGCGCGTCCACTTTGAGTGGCATCGACGATCTGCTTCGCGGCGCGCTTCACATTGATCGATGTCATCGGATTGGTGCCGCTCAAGCTGAACCAGGTGAACTCCTGGCTGTGCTTGCCTTTAAAGTCGGCATTGATGTGGGATCCGGTGCGCATTAGCCCGGGAACGACGGTGACAACTTTCACATCGGTCTTTCCCAATTCCGATCGCAACCCTTCTGAGAACGCGACCGCCGCGAACTTCGAGCAGCTATAAGGGAGCAGATGCGGCACGCTTACTTTGCCGCCAATCGAGGTGATGTTCACGATGCGCGCTTCGCCGCGTCGGCGCATGTCGGGTAGAGCGGCAAGAGTGGCGTATACCTGGCTCCAGAAGTTGATCTTCATCGCCTCTTCGAAGTCCTCGAGATTCTGGTTCTCCATCGGACCGACAGCAATGATGCCCGCGTTGTTGACCAGCACGTCAATCGCGCCGAACTGGTTCTGAACTCTCTGAACCGTGCTTTCGACCTGCTCGCGATCGGAGACATCGCAAACGAAGGTCGTCACGGTACCCCCGGCTTCGCGTTCTATGGTCTGTCGCGCGCGCTCGAGTTCTTCTTCGTCGCGTGCGCAGATAGCGATCTGAGCACCGCGTCGGGCGAACTCCTCGGCCATCGCAAGCCCCAGCCCGCGCGAGCCTCCAGTAATGAACACGGTCTTGCCGCGCAGAGAGAAGCTGTTGCGCCTGCGAGCCAGGGTAGAAGCGGCGAATGCGGTGGCCGCTGCTCCCAAAATGAGACCGCCTGCGGTAACTGCAGCGGCTCCGATCAGGATCTTCTTGGTTTGGGAAGAGAGGTGAACATCGAGGCGATCGAGCAGGTCCATGGAGTACCTCCGGAGGTTGTGACTCAGGTGGCGATGGCCAACTGCATCGTGGGTACTGCTTCTACTCGAATGCGAAGTTTGCGTCCGAGTTCAAGGAAAATTTCGAACCACTCGTCCGGAACGCTGCCCTGTTCGCGCAGCTTGGGATATGCCGTCCGAGACATCTGGTAGTAGAGATTTTCGACCTTCCAGAGGTTGACTGCAAACGGCAATTCGCGCAAAACGTCGATAAGTGACGAAATCTTTTTGAGCAATCCGAGATTCTTGGGGTGATGCTCGAGCTGCTGCATGAGTCCCTTGAGCTTGCGCTGCATGAGATAGGCAAGCCCCGCCGAATCGAGCTGCACTCCTTCATCGCGCGCCTGGTTCAGAAGATTCCTTACCTCGTTCAGATCGAGAAATTCCGCACGGAACTCACGCTGCAATGAAGCGTTGATTACGAATTCCGCGGCCACGGCTAGAGCTTTCGGCTTGGGATAACTCACGTCTGTCAAAAAGCGCATGAGCTGAGCATGGTGCTCATAGATGCCGCGCAGGCTGGCTTCGGCCTCGCGCAACGTGGACTCCAGGATGTGCTCCATAATGCGGCGTTGCTCATCGCGGAACAGAGACTTGAGCGAGTAGGTTGGCCCGCCGAAGTGCTGGTCGAGTGCCCGAATTACTGCTGGGATATCGGCACGCGAAAATGCCTGGCGCAAATCCTGCACCGTCGCTTTATAAGCATCGTCTCCCGCGAACGTACGTACTCCTGCGCTCAACGAGTGATCTCCCATGTGGAGAACCGCAAAGGTGTATTGGCCACACTCGGTCGTGATTCGCGAACAGACCTCCGCGCGGCCGATGGCAAGCTGCATTTTGCCAGAGATGAACGTCTGGTAATCAGCCGGTTCGATGGTGTAGCAGTACTTCGAAGCCCCGGTTTCAAACAGGGAACTGATGGAGTAGTGTGCCGCGACTTGCTCCAGACCAACGATTGCCGGTTTTACCCACCTGCGATACAGCTCCGCTCCGTTTTTGTGCTCGGGCAGGTTGCTGACCGCCTGCTGCAGGCGTTCCAGGAAGCCGGCTTCAATGGCCTCGCCATCCTCACGCTGCGAGAGTTTCTGCGCGAGCTGAATTACGCGTCCGGCATACATGATGACCTGAACGGTCTCGATGCCGGAGATCTCGTCGAAGAACCAGCCGCAGCTCGTGTACATGAGCATGGCGTGGCGCTGCATCTC
>CAYNPS010000174.1:0-7509 GCA_964399125.1 uncultured Terriglobales bacterium | reverse complement strand
CTTTCCCCACTTACACTCCTCCTTCATGCCAAGGTCGGCTAGCACTCGCCGCATCTCAGCGATCTCCGCCTCCCACCGTTCTCGATATGCCATCTCCATTAAGTGCCACTCTCCGCAATAGGCCGGCCAACGTCTCGCTTGGTGATTTTTGCCTACATCGTGCTCCTATCGCTGCATTTTCGGTGCGCCATCATTTCCTTCTGCTACGGAGTATGCAGTTAGGACATTGTGCTTTGCCGATTCAATGAGCAGCTTTCTCAGAACTTTGCGTTACAAAATGCCACGCTCATCCTGTGTAGATTTGCCCACGTCTAGCACCACACGATCTGTGCCGCTCGTTTGGCGAACTGACATAGGCCACACGAAGCGATCAAAGAGGCGTGACTGCACTTCTACAACATCCTCACGTTGCACTCCAAATCGTTGAGCTACCCGCAAAGAACGGACGTTTTCCGGGTGAATGAGAGAAATCACCCGGGGAAGCCTCAATACTTCGCGGGCATAGTCAAAAACGCAACGCGCGGCCTCACTCGCATACCCCTGTCCCCAAGTACTCCGATGAAACGTGTATCCGAGCTCCCGCTCAAACACGATCTCGACACCAGCCGGAGCTTCAGCACGCTGAAACCACCCACGCGGAATTGCAGCTACGTTTGCTCTGGCTTCCACCGCTACGTCGCTCAATCCGCAGCGTCCGATTAACATGCGATCAGACTTGCGTAACACGGCTAGCTGCCCCAAACCGAAGTCCTCGTAACTCCGGAGCACGCATTGAAGCCAGGCGATCGATTCCTCGGACGACCGGGGCCTCCCGGGCGGCAGATATCGCGCTACCTCTGGATCAGCATGCAGGTGAACGAAGAATTCGAAATCGTCCTCGTCAATCCTCCGCAATGCGAGTCGCTGCGATTCGATCCGGTCGGTACCGCGCGAAAGAGTCATAGAAGAAATTTGAGTGACTGTAAGAAGAGGACCAACGCACAAATCAGAAAGCCCGCCCGTATCTTTTTTAAGGCGAACTTAGCGACGAGGCAGTTCACGGCTTTTCTCTGCTTAAAGTCGCAATGAAGACCGCTTGCCAAGTCTTGCCACCATCTTGGGAGAGTGACTCCTCAAAATGGTAAGAATTAGGAGTGATGTCTGACCATACAGTCCGTGCCAAGACCGCTCTGTCGTTTACTGTTTCCTGATCGTAGAACTCTCCGCGACCATTCTTGAACTCGCCGATCGTCGGTGCATTCATGACACCTTCGGTGCTGTTAGCCACATTGAGGCTCCACTGATGGGATTGAGGATTGTAGAGGCGCAGCGACAGAAATTCAAGGTGGCCCGCCGGGCCATCCGCCTCAACTTCCGCCAGATTGGCGCGGCCATTCCAAATTTTATGGACTTCGTCAGTACCGTCGTATTCAAGCCAAGTCTGAGAACCAGTCAGCGGATGTTGGAGGCGCTTGATGTGAACCTTCCAGGTGCCAAAATCAAAGTCGAAATCGTGCTGCCCATCTCGCTCTGTGCCGGGCTTTTCGCCTTTGGCTTGTGGCTTACCTGAATCCGCTTGTGGGGTAAATGGCGAGATCCATCCCCAAGGCTCAGGTTCACCTGTCCGTGCTTCGTCAACGATGAAGTTCGTTTCCCATGTACTGCCTCCATCCTGCGAGAATGACTGCTCAAAATGATTCGAATTGGGAGTGAAATTTGAGGCGCTGATTCGAAGGGGAGTGATTTTGTCCTCATAGTATGGTTCCTGGTCGAGAAACGCGGCGCTCCCATTCTTGAACTCACCGTACATAGGATTCAGAACACCGACAGGACCGACGGCTACATTGAAGCTCCACTGGTGAGTGTGGGGGTTGTAGAGGCGCAGCGACAAAATTTCGAGGTGGCCCGCTGGACCATCGGCCTCGATCTCCCCCATATTGGCGCGCCCTGCCCAAATTTTGCGAATCACGTCGGTGCCGTGGTATTCGACCCAAGTATGGGTGGAACGCACGAGCCGCGATTGGTGAGTTTTCCAGGTGCCGATGTTGAGGTCAAAATCGTGTTGGCCATCCCTTTGGGCGCCCTCCGCTTTCGCTGACGTTTGGCTAACCGCATGCGGAGAATCCGCGATTAAGGCCGCGAGAAAACCTATGACTACAAACAAAATGTGCCGATGTTGGCTCATTGTGTCCTCATTTGCTCGAAAAGGCTTGTTCCTTCGCAGCGAACTTGGGAACCGGTGCCCGACGAGTACGCCCGCTACGCAGAAACAGTAAGTTTAATTTGCACGAGTGGCCCTTGCACAATGACCACTTTGTACGAGTAACTTATGACCACTTCAAATTTGATGTCGCCAGCTCAGACCATTGATCTGAATCATTGAGAGCAATGGAGGCTTGCCCATGCCGTCGCAGTGGTCTCGTCCGCCGGAACCGATGACTCGATCCGTAATTCATCCAATGTGGCGTCATATGGAGTGCTGAAGGTCGCCGCGTGGAGAAGAAGCGCAACTCCGAAGTGTCTTTGCGCACGACAAATGTGAGTAACCGTAAGGTTGGGAGATCCAGATTTCGCGTCTGCACATCTGCACAGGCACAGGTGGGTCGGATAATACTTGGGAGAGCAGCTCACGCAGAGTCTCATCGGTCGGCACCCCATGCCACCTCCTGGTGCAGCCGATGAGCGATTTCTCCAGCCGCTGCTCCCAATTCGCGAAATAGGGCGCAGGATCTCGTCCCCGTCCCCGAAGATCTGACGAACGATATTTACACTCGGTCGGACTTTCTCTGACCGGAAAACAGAGCAGTGTCGCTGCACCCTTATTGGCCAGTAACAGATTCCAATGGCGGTCGAGCACGATTCGCCGGATACACTTCCTGTTGTTTGGGAATGAAATCCCCCGGCTGCCACGCCCGTTCCATGTCGGGACCATGCCCTATCTTCCTTAATCCTGTGCGCCTCCTGGGAAGGGTTTTGAGTACTCCCGCGGCAAGAGTGCTCGATAGTCTTAATGACAGCTTTACTCTCCCATCGTCTGCATAATCTCCTAGGCTGGTTCCTGAAGCTAGCTGATGAGAATGCAAGCTCCTGAGCCGGGAGGTGTGCTATCAAGCTCGCCTAATTTGTTCGTATCGCGATGAATAGCATTCCCTTGTCCGATCCAATTCGCCAGCGCAGCTCTTGCTTTCGGATTCCGAAACAGTTAATCGGCACTTGACCCATTCCATTCGTACGCTCATCAGAACGACATGCTCTTAGGCATCCTGGCATGTCAAAATACCGCGCACGAAGTTGTGGACGCCCTAATGGCAGGGCGAATGTGTTGTGCGTCCTTACGTTTTTGTCCGATTCAGCTTTTGAATAATGCCGAGTATTGCGCAAACACGCACCGCCTTGATCAAGCGAATCCTTGAGGGAGAGGGCGAAGCGTCGCGCGCTCAACGTCGCGCTGAGTTCGATAACACGCCGCTGGGCGTTCCAGTGGACACGCTAATCGACAAGGTTGCGACTCTCCCCTATCTAGTTAGTGATGAGGACATCGTTGCTGCGAAAGAAGGCGGCCTCAATGAGGATCAAATCTTCGAGATGGTAGTATGCGCAGCAATCGGCGAAGCGAGCCGCCAGTACGACAGAGCGCTCATGTCTCTGAAAGCCGCTACAAAAAGGGACTAGGATGCGTCTTGCGATTCTTGATAACAATCACAGCCTAGGCACGAAGGCACTCTTTACTCTGATTCGCCTTGTCTCCGGCCATCCGGTGCTGGACGTCATCAAATTGGGAAAGTATCGTTCTGATTTCTATGGCAAGCCAATGCAGAAGCTTACGCATCAGGCAATGCGTGGGCTCTCATCCTGGTCAGTCGGTGATCGCGAATTAATGGCCGCCATTGTGTCGAAATCGAACGACTCCGAGTTTTGTACAAAAGCACACGCGGCGGTCGCGGCGAGAGCCTATCAAAACGACGAGAAGGTCGCTGCGCTCCTTGCCGACCTCCAGGCTCCAGGAATCGATGAACCCTTGCGGGCGACGCTGCGCATGTTGCGCAAGCTTACTCGCGAGCGCGTGGTGACTGCAGTAGATATGCGAACGGTTCTGGCTGCCGGTGCCTCTCGCGAGCAGATCGAAGAAGCACTTGCGGTCTGCTTTGCCTTTAACACGATTAATCGGCTGGCCGATGCCTTCGGATTCTCCGTGCCCGGCCCGCAGGCGTTTGAATATGGGGCAAAGTACCTGCTTGCGCGTGGCTACCGCAGGATCGTCGCCGAGTTGGCGTATTCCCATGCGCGTTGGGAAGCTCGAATGAGCATCAGGACCTGCAGGGATTGGGGTGACGGTATAGCTGCTGAAGGTGAGATGAAATCGATGAGCCCCTTTGTCCTGTCACGAGACGGAGCAACGCCTTCAAGTCACAGCATGCTGACGTGAATCAAAGCACGCTTCGAGACTGCAGCAATCGCGTTATATTTGTTAGCTAGAGATTGAACGATCCTTACCTTTCATTCATAAATGCGCGAGCTTACGGGCATGAGTTTCTGAGAATAATGCGGATTCATGGGCTAGATTCGCACAAAGGAATTAGCAGCAATTCCTCAGTCGTTACGAGACGACGATCCAAGGTCACTTAAACCATGACAGAATTTATCTGCACTTGCCTAATGGACTTTTCAGGATCAATGGCGCGAAGCGCGATTTAACCGGAGACTAACAAACAGAAGTTAGAGGTAACTAGGCGACCGTGCTGGTCAGCATCCCATAAGCAAGTCAGGCCAAAAAGGAGTCACCTTTGGCGACAACTCAGATTGTGCAGAACTGGAAAGATGAGTGGTTTGAAATTGAGGACGCTATCTATCTGAATACTGCGGCGCATGCAGCGATGCCCCGGGTGACGGTACGCGCTGTGCAAGCGTCCATCGAGGCGCTCAAGGCTCCTCATCAGACCGACGATTCCGCCTTCTTCGAGGTCCCGAAAAGAATCCGGACTTCGCTCGCGACCATGCTCGGAGCCAAGCCACAAGAAATAGCGCTTACCACCGGGGCAAGCACGGGCGTTGCGGCTGTAACGCACTTGCTCAAGTGGAACTCCGGCGATGAGGTGATCAGCGGCATCGATGAATTCCCACTGCAATATGCCACTTGGAAGCCGATGGAAGAACGTGAGGGCGTGCATTTCCGGCTGGTGAAGCCTCGCGACAGATTCCTCACGGCAGATGATTTCATCGCTGCATTGACTCCGAGTACGCGCCTTGTCTCTGTGAGTCACGTGCGCTTTGATGACGGCTCGCTCCTTGATGCTGCACAACTGGCTCGCGCGTGTCACGCGCAAGGTACGCTTCTTCTGCTCGACGTGAGCCAGTCTTGTGGGGCTGTCCCCATCAACGTAAATGAGCTCGGTGCCGATTTCCTGGTGTGTGCTGGATACAAATGGCTTCTCAGTCCCTATGGTACGGGTTTCTTTTGGATAAAAAGCCAACACCTCAGCAACGCCCATCGCGGGCCTTTCTACTGGACAGCTCAGCCGATTGAAGATGATTTCTTCGCGCTGAATTTTGTCGATCCGCAGCCGTCGCACAGCGCAAGGCGGTGGGACTCAGCCGAAATGGCGAGTTATTTCAACATCAATCTAACCGCAATGGATGCATCAATCGATCTTGTACTTCGAATCGGACCGGAGCTGGTACTCCGGCATAACGCCAAACTGATTGACCGTCTGTTCGAGCGCCTCCCCGAACGTTTCCCTGCGGCCAGCCCACTTGACTCAATTCAACGCGGGCCCTTCGGTTGTTTTGCCGCTCAAACCCACGAAGAAACCGCCGCACTCTACAAAAAACTCATCGACGAAAAAGTCTTCGTTGCCCTCAGACAAGGAAAGATTCGTGTATCACCTTATCTGTTTAATTCAGAGGAGGACATCGATCATGTACTGCAGATAATTGGAGTCTAAGTGACTGGCTCAGGTTCTCATGTTGGGAAGCCGCGGATGAAACAAGTCGCAGATCTGAAACAAACATAAGCAGGTCCTAGACATTCCGTTGTGAAGTTGCTGGTCAGGAAAAGGAGATTACGAGGTGCATTACCTTTTGTTTTATGAAGTCGATGATGATTACGTTTCCAAGCGAGCCGAATTTCGCAATGAACACTTAAAGAAAGCATGGCAGTCAAGCGAGCGAGGAGAGCTCATGCTTGGTGGTGCACTTGCAAACCCACTGGACGGCGCCGTATTGCTCTTCAAGGGTGACTCGCCTGAAATCGCGGAAAGATTCGCTAAAGCCGATCCGTACGTAACGGGCGGTGCAGTGAAGCGTTGGTATGTTCGGGAATGGACCACTGTTGCCGGTGAAGATGCAGCCGCGCCAATTCATCCCAATCCGGATGAGTACCCGACAAAGCTGCAGGCGGCTTCGAGCGAATCGCAAGCGAACTCATCCTTTGCAAAGGGAGCGATCGTGCGCATCTGGCGTGGGCACTCCCTCGCAGAAAAAGCGCCTAAGTATACGCGTCACGCCACAGAAACAGTTTTTCCTAAACTGCGTAAGGTTCCCGGAAACCGCGGAGCATTCCTCATGGAGCGTCGGATCAACCGCAAAATCGAATTTCTTGTACTGAGTCTGTGGGACTCGATGGAGGCGATTCAGAAATTTGCCGCTCAGAACCCAGATCAAGCTGTCGTTGAACCAGATGCGAAAGCCGTGCTGAGCGATTTTGATGACTATGTGACTCACTACACCGTTGTGAATGCAACATGAGTTGTCTCCTTACGGTATCGCTATCAACAAGAACGAGAGACAACTGCTGAAAGGGGCAGCCAATGAATGTGATTGCGATTGTGGGTGATTTCAATGCGGCAAACAGCAGCCATCTCGCCACAAACCAGTGTTTACAAGATGTAGGACTAAGATTTGAATGGATCGCTACAACAGGCTTGGAAGAAGCGGCGCAGAGCTCTCTCGCAAGGTTTGATGGTGTTTGGATCGCTCCGGCGAGCCCTTATCGGAGCATGCGAGGAGCATTGAACGCAGTGCAGTACGCGCGTGAAAGATGTGTGCCACTAGTTGGAACATGAGGCGGATTTCAGCACGCGATCATCGAGTTTGCGCGCAACGTTCTCGGGTTCCGAGACGCCGATCACGCCGAAACCAATCCAACTTCAGCTTCTCTGATAATCGTACCCTTGAGTTGTTCTCTAGTCGGACAGCAGCAAGTAGTCCAGATTCGCCGCGGCACTCAGGCGAGCAAACTTTATGGTTGCTCCGAGTCCACAGAAGACTTTTACTGTAACTACGGAGTCGATGCGAAGTATCAATCCCAGCTTGAAGAAGCAGGGCTCATTATCAGCGGAGCTGGCCCGGACAGAGAGGCCCGCATTGTGGAACTGGCTTCGCATCCATTCTTTGTTGCAACTCTGTTTCTTCCCCAAACGCGCTCAAGACGCGACTGTCCTCATCCGTTGGTCGGCGGCTTCGCAGCTGCCGTACGGGGGCACTGCGATCAGAGTTGACATCTGATGGTGGGTGACCTGCTCACAACCGATC
>CAYNPS010000173.1:1325-7544 GCA_964399125.1 uncultured Terriglobales bacterium | reverse complement strand
TGGCGGCCACAGCGTATCCAGAATGTATAAGTTTCTAAAAGCTATGTCAATATAAGTTGACTAATCTTATTAGATATTATGGAAATAGTATTCCCTCCCCATTTGCCAAAGGCGGGCGAAAGGGTGGGCCACCCGCCGTCGTTATGACCAAGTCTGTGACCAAGTCGAAGAACCTTACAAAGGACGATGGTGTTGATATCCTTGAACAATCATGGATCTCGACAAAGCTCGAACGCACCTAAAGCTTGCCAGTAAGCAGAGGGACAAGGCCGCTACCGACTCTTGGGAACCAGAGGAGCCGGAATCGTGCGTCACAAACGTGTTTTACGCGTACGAGAATATCGTGGTCGCAGTTGCCGAAGCGGTTGGTGCCAAGTGGAAGAAGAATCACTTCGACAAAGCCGACCTTGCTGCGAAGCTGGCGAATGACGGCAAGCTGAGTACGGACATTTCACAACTGATGCTGCACCTGAACGACCTTAGGAAGGATGTCTCTTACGGCCAGCCCGGCGCTGCTCTGCTCAATGAAGATTTGGAGACACTCGTGTCGGACCTAGAATCCATGATCGATGAGGCCGAGGAATTAATTTCGCAGCTGGAAGAGGAAGCAGTTGAAGCCGACGAGGAGTAATGTCGTTCACGATCTGCCAGAAGTGCAGGCGTTCATGAAAACAATTCGCGGCGCTGAGATTGATGCGGCGGTAGTTCTAGTCGGCTCGGCGGCAAGATGCACCCAGAACGAAAGCAGCGACATCGATCTGCTCGTAATCTCAAAGGATCGTTTGACCCACTTGAATACCCCACGCCGAGTACATCTCGTCACATCGGCTTACGCGGACTATCTCAAAGAACTCGGTTCCGGCGAAGATTTTGAGTGCTGGTGCGTCAGATTGGGGATTCCTGTATACGACAACGGCTTGTGGGAACAGATTCTCGGTTCTGCGGAAGCGAAGACATGGCCGAACTGGCGCAAGAAAGTGGCGCATGCTGCCAGGCGGTTATTTTTTGCTAATCAAATGATTGAGATCGGCGACTTGGACGCAGCATCCGAGGAGCTACTATTTGCGACTGGCCATATCGCACGCGGACTACTGCTCAGGGAAGGTGTATTCCCTTTGTCGAGACCTGAACTCGAAGACCAAGCAATTGCGCTCGGATACCCTCATTTGGCAGCCGTTCACAATGCCTTGCGGACAAATCAGAACAACAGTTTAGAGTTTCTTCAACGCTGTACGAGATATTCAAAGAAACTGCTGCTACACCTCAGCAAAGAAGAATACGAGATATGTGTGCGGGAGCATCGAAGAAGGAAGCGATCTAAGAATCGGCTGACAACCGAGCCGACAGGAAGTCATTAAAGATCCGAGTTCAAGTCGCGGAACGGGCGCAACCGGCAGGATGAACGCATCCGGGAATTCTGCGAATGGACGATGCGTACGCGGGGCATACGGGGTACTGGGCAGGGTCGTGTTAATACTTCCTCACGGGATCACAATCGGCTCGGACTTTAGATCACATCACGTTAGCGACTTCTTCTATCTCGAGAGCGATCTTGTCCAGCACCTCAGGATTGAGGCATCCATCCAAGTCCTTTACACGGTTGAATAGCTGCTCGAGATCCTCGACTGCGACGAAGCGGCAGAACTCGTTTAGACCTATCTTCTGAAATGTAGGACGGCTTATCTCGGACATGTATTTCTGCTGTCGCGCTCGGGGCGCGACAATAAAGAGATTCATCTTTAGAACTGGCACTGAAGCCAAGAGGTCCGACATTCGCAACAAGCCGGAATGGACGGAAGTAGTGGTTTCCACTTCGAAGGCACAAACAGGCGAGTTCTGGCGCACCCAAATCACATCTATGAGCGACATCCGCTTCGCAGCCTGCGGGTCGAGACCCAAGTTCGGCAATGCCTCTAGGCAGCCTTCTCCGAGTCGATGGCCATTGTGAACTCTTCCTCTGTCATTCGCCGCTACCCAGACGTTGCATCCTGTTACGCGACCAAGTCGAACCAGCAAGTCCTGTGCTTTTGAATGAATGGATTCTTCAGCTTTCGTGAGCGGTTCGTCGTCCTCTATCTTTTTCCGGTTGGCAGGTTCCGGTACATTGACTTTTTTCCGATGCGAGTTGTCTCTCGCCTGTTTTGCAGCAGCCATCAGAACATCGAAATTCCTTATGATTTCAGCGAGGTCATTACCGTGGTTCTTGATCTCTCGAATAAGAACCTCTGCGGCGTTTTCCGGGAGCAGGTTCTGGTTCAGAATGCCGATGCCATAATGAGGACCCCAAGCGGCAGTCAACGCATTGCGGATGTCTCCCAATATCGGAGGGCGATTCTCAGGGAGAAGTACATGTGTGAACTTTATCGGAATCCTGTGAGGGAAAAGACCATTGTCCCAGACCCGATCTTTCGCCACGAACGGTTCTCCGGTCACCTCGGCCAATGCGGCAACAGCTTTGCCCGAGAGGACTATCAGTTTGTCTCCGACAAGCCACTGACGGAAACGTGCCGACCTGCTTCCCCACAAACCGCGCTTCAGGCAGGTCAGCAGTTGGAACTCATCGACCTTCGTTAATCGGACTTGCATCGCTTTAATGGCGAAATCGTGACGGCATAGCTTCGTCAGCCAGTTCTTACACTCCAGTAGACCATTGAGCTACTCAGGATTCTACACCGATGCTGAGCACACGCACCGAAGCAGGGTAGCACGTCACTGATTTGTGCGGCCTGCGTGTGCTATACGGATTGCGGAGACGAACCGATGAGTATGTTGATGAGACGGTTGGTTATTCTGGGGCTGGAGTTATTAGCAATAGCGTTGGTTGTGAAGGGAATGGAGATGGCTTTGAATAGATTCTTCAATCGCAAAGACAAACATGCTCCGTTCGACTGGACTATGGTATTACTGCTTGCGCCGGCAGGTGCCGTTCGAGGAGTGGTCAAGAGCATAGCCAGCGCCGTCCTCAGAGCCTAGCCAGGTGCCCCAGGTTCGCCCTCTTTTGGCTAACCTGGGAAGAAGATCTCTCTCCCTGTGTTGTCAATCCCCCTTTCCCCCGAATTTCCTCGTATCCCGAGGAAACTGCTGGACATATAAATTCCCCGAAAGTGTCCAGTAGGTCCCCTTCAATTTGTCACAATAGAAATAGCAGCAGGAATAGGGCTGTACGCCATTGACGTAGGCCGACAGCTGACCGCCGAAAGCCCGAAAGCGCCTTTTCTAACTGACAACTGGCAACTTCTTTGTTTTGAAGATTTTGACTCATAACTCCTTTGTTATGCCGGAACTGGCAGAACCTGCGCGCCAAGTTCCTGAATCGCGGCAGCTTACAAGACCGAGGGGGGAGGGGTACCTCCCGGGACAGGGTACAGACCGTGACCATCCCTGACAGATCGGCCAGTGCTCCAAGCGCACCGCTGCGGCATAGCGGAACTGGAAGCTCAACTCCAGCGTGGACGGTTGCTCGCACCTTTATCCATCGCTTGGGGTATATGCTGTCTGTGAGATGGGAAGGCAAAATGGGAAAGCTGAATCCTGCGCCCGATCCAGGGAATGATCGGCGAAGTTTTTACTCGGGTCGGAGATTCGCTTGTCTCGGCTCGCTCTTCGCCCTGTCTCTGATTGCTCCGATTTCTCTGACTGCGCAAAGTGGATCGTCCGCGCAGCCAGCGGCGACACAATCGCAACCGCAAGGGCAGGGTGCGCCTCCTTGCTCCAACGCTCCTCCCACCCTGAAACGAGGCGCGCAGCCGGATCTACCTCCCTGTCCCGACCCGCCGCCGGACGCTTCTCCTTCTGCCTCCGCGGACTCCGTACACCCGCGTCTGCCGAATCCCAACGCACCCTTGATCGAAAGGGCCAGAGACGCGGCGCTTCAGTTTTCACAGAAGCTTCCCAACTTTATTTGCGAGGAGTACATGGCGCGGTATCAACAGCGCGGCCACGACAAAATGCCCTTGGATATCGTTTCGGCTGAAGTCATTTACAGCAACGGACACGAAAGTTATCGCAAAGTGAAGATCGATGACCACCCCACGAACAAAGACATGCAGGAAATCGGTGGTTCCTGGTCCGTTGGAGAATTTGCGTCCACACTGCTGGACCTCTTTTCTCCCAATACGGACGCGCAGTTCCGGTCCGGCGGTACGTCTCCCATCTCGGGTTCCATCGCCCAGGTCTACGACTTTCAAGTGCAGAGTGAAAATTCACACTGGATCGTGCAGGCCGATTCTCAGACTATGCATCCGGCTTACCGAGGCTCCGTATGGGTGGATCCGGCAACCGCGCGCGTCTTGCGCATTGAGACGCAGGCCATCGACATACCGCCGGACTTTCCACTGGATAGGGTTGAATCGGCCGTGGATTATTCCGACGTGAGGATTGCTGGGGCCTCGTTTCTGCTTCCGGTCCACGCCGAGAGCTTGGGCTGTCGCCGGGGTAGCCCAGAGTGCAGCCACAACATCATTGATTTCCGCAATTATCACGAATTCAAAGTCGACGTCAGGATTGGTAATTGATCCTAAGTCGCATTCAAAGCATTACGTACAAGATGACGGACCGGCGTCGCTCGCACATCAATGCCGGCTGCGCCGAGTCGCCTTCTATTGGGCCGGGATTGGAAAGAGTGGCTGGGTCTTACTGACAAACGGACGTACTGTCGTACCGAAAAACCGAGAACTGAAGACCAGTCCCCGATCCAGAGCTGGTTTTGACGCAAATCCCAACCTGTATTAATCTGCACCTACACTGAGAAAGGAGGTGGTCCAGTGTCGACAAATTCAGACAGTCATAGTTACAGCCACAGTGAGGTGCTTGAGGTCTAGGGCGTTTCGCTCTAAATCCTCTCCTGGCTTCCGGTGTGACGGCCACCCGATCGGTGAGTGGCGCGACAGTGTCAGGCAGCATTCCAATGGCGATGCTGCTGGAATCGGAAGTACTTGGCGGGGGGTCAACGTTAGGGTGACCCGCCTCAGGCCAATTTAAACAGGCTACCGGACGGCCCACGATTGGTCACGATCGTGGGCCGTTGCATTTTGTACGCCCCTTATTCTGGCGTCACGCTGGCGCGTGCGACCACCGGTCCGGATGGCTGCGTCACCTGCAGATTGTCCTCCGCCGTTACAAAGACGTCGTATCGCGGGTACGCTGTCGTGGTCTGAAAGCTCCCTTTCTCTTTACTGTCGACCTTCAGTACGCCGTGGTTCTCTGGCGGATGGTCGGGCGGCTGGATCCAGACGACGTATCCCATCTTGGGTGGCGTCAGCGCGGAAGGCAGTGCAAGATGCTGGACATCTACCTTCACTTGCTCCGTTCCGTCTTTCTGTTTGTTGACGCTGAGCTTGCCTTGAGCTCCCGGGTCTACGGTGCCGGGTGTGAGCCGTATGTCACGAGCCAATGCGATGCCAAGCAGAATCAGCGTCGTTGCGAATAGGGCGAGTGTGCGTTTCATTCAGGGCCTCACCGTCTCTGGGATGTGGCCATGCATTCGGAATGTTGTAGATGAACCTTTAAATGCGCCCGGTTAAATGCGCCCCGGTGCGCGCAGCAAACGCGCCGGTAATGTCAGCAACGCCCACAGAAATTGCAGGACGCCGTCCACTGCAATGCCGACAATCCGGAATGGCAGCAGAAACAGCCACACGAACGGGTACAGCACCAGGATGACCAGCGCCAACGGCCAGCACAGCACGAAGAGAATGCACCACAGCAGGAAAGTGAACATACCAGTAGCTCTGCTTCAGGATACGACTGAAGCGAGCTATAGGTTCCTGAATTCTGTGTTTGGAGCAGGAAGAAATGGGCGAGAAGCCGCTCCCTACCTCGGAGCGGCTTCCACCCAGTTGGTCATCGTTGAAATCGCTTTCTGAAACGGAAGGCGATGCCAAGAACCGCTGTACCCAGTAGTGTTAGAGACGAGGGCTCAGGCACACTGCTCGTGTGCTTCCTCCAGTATGAATCGTCTTCCCCTCTGGACTTGCCGAAATTCGGGTAATCACCACCTTCGTAGTGATTGAGCCATGAGATTTCGGTAGGGGTGAGGCGATCGCGTCTCAGTTGGAAGTCGCATGTGAAAGAGCAGAGTTCCGAAATGAATCTCCCATCGGCTCCCGCTGTTGTAAACAGCGTCTTGTCAGAAAAGCTGAGAGGAGGCAACTCGGTGATTCCACGGAGCCCGGTCATTGAAAAGTCAGGCTGGGCGTAAGCCAGATCAGCATTATCCGC
>CAYNPS010000173.1:0-1225 GCA_964399125.1 uncultured Terriglobales bacterium | reverse complement strand
GGAGCCCGGTCATTGAAAAGTCAGGCTGGGCGTAAGCCAGATCAGCATTATCCGCCAGCGCTGGAATGGACAAACACACCAGCGCTATCAGGATCGTGCAGATCGGCAAGCAAACAGGGCACTTCGCCATATTCAACTCCTGAACAGGGAACGAAGTTGTGCGCGGACGAGTGGATTCCCCGCGCGAGCGTTCAGAGCCAACGAAGAATGCGGCTTTGCCTCAACTCCTTTCAGAGTTCCGGAAAGCGGCACACAATTGCGGAGATACGACGAAGCAGCCCGCAACGGGACTCTACTGTGCAATCACATGTCCGGGGCTTCAGGGCAAAACGCATTTCCACATACACAGGGATGTGCAGGATTTTTCATATGCGCAGAGAAAACAGCTCTCCTTACGAGAGATTCGGATCCACGGGCTGCGCTTACATCCCGTCGTAATTCGGGCCGCCACCGCCCTCAGGAGGAACCCACGTGATGATTTGATACGGGTCCATGATGTCGCAGGTCTTGCAGTGCACGCAGTTCGAAGGATTCAAATGGATCTCCTTCCCCTGCGGCGCATCGGCCGCTTCGACCATTTCGTACACATTGGCGGGGCAGAAGTGTTGGCAGGGACTGCCGTACTCCTGAATGCAACGTGTGTTGCAGATGTTGGTATCGTGAATGACCAGATGCGCCGGTTGATCCTCTTCGTGCTTCGTGCCCGAGTGATAGAGATCGGTGAGTTTGTCGAAGGTCAGTTTGCCATCACCCTTGGCGTTGTCGAGCAACTGTTTGCGGCCGTTGCCGTCCGCCGGAACTTCGCTCAATTTTTTCATGCGAGCGTAGCCAGGTTTCGATTCGTAACGGTCGCGTAATCCGGCGCCGCCCGTAAACTGCTGCAGTCCTGCGTGGAACATTCCGCGCCAGAAACCGCCCTCGAAACCCTGGTGAAAATTGCGTACTGGCCAGAGTTCTTCGCCAATCCAGCTCGTTTCGATTCGCTTCCCCAACGACCCGAGCGATGTCGTAGGCGAAGCCGTTTGCAGCGCTTCAAATGCGGTTTCGGCCGCAAGCATTCCGCTCTTAATGGCGAGATGAATTCCCTTCAAACGCTGCGAATTCAGGAACCCTGCCGAGTCGCCGATCACCATCCATCCGTCGCCCGAAACTGGAGGAATCGCCCACCATCCTCCATAGGGCAACGACTTCGCGCCGTAACGAATCAGCTTGCCGCCTTCGAGCA
>CAYNPS010000172.1:4535-7571 GCA_964399125.1 uncultured Terriglobales bacterium | reverse complement strand
GAGGCAATTGCCTATCACGAAGGTGTTCCCGGACACCACATGCAAATCTCTGTAGCGCAACAGCTGACTGGACTTCCCAAGTTCCGGCTGCGTGGCTTCGGCTTTGGCGCATACACCGAAGGCTGGGGACTCTATGCCGAAGAACTTGGCAAAGAAGTTGGCTTCTACCAGGATCCGGTCTCCGATTACGGGCGCCTCTCTTCAGAGCTCTTTCGCGCCGTGCGCCTGGTTGTCGATACCGGAATTCATTCGAAAGGATGGACTCGCGATCAAGTTGTCGATTTCATGCGCAAATCCGGAGCAGTCGATGAGCCAACGATTCAATCCGAAACCGATCGCTACATCGCTGTCCCCGCACAAGCGCTCAGCTACAAGATCGGCCAACTCAAATTCCGCGAACTCCGGGAACGTGCTCGCAAAGAGCTGGGCCCAAAATTCGACATCCGCAAGTTCCACGATGAGATGCTCAACGGCGGCAGCTTGCCACTCGATCTCCTCGAAGCCCGGACTAACAAGTGGATCGCGGAGCAAAGGGCAAAATGATTGACGGCCGAATGGAACACATACTTAACTCGGACTAAGCCTCAAGTGCCTCAGTGCAATTCGGGAGCACCAAAAAAACACGACACGGATTTTACAGATATCACGGATTACCACGGATCATTCGGGTTATAGCCGGTTAGAGTCCAACATCAGACGAATCGCTTGATCCGTAAAATCGGTGGATCCGTGTGTGTTCTGCGCCTCTGTGGTTACTTCGTCGCGGGAGTGATTTGCGCGATGAATGTTCCCCAGTTGGCGAGGAGGGTTCTTGGGGCTGGTGGGATGTATTCGGCGGCGATCCACAGTGCGCCGTGATCATCGATCGTGGCTGCGGAGTAATCGCCGGTACGGGCAGCGCTTTCGGCGCCGAAATATTTGTAGCCGCTAAACCCGTCATGCGGGGCTGCTCCGGGCGCGACGATTTGGATTTCGCCTACACCGCTTGCCGTAAGATTTGCCATGGCTGCGCTCGGATAATAATCGGCCCCGCTTAGGGTGAAGGCGATTGCCGCGTTCCCGTTTTGGGTAATGGCGAGCGCTGGATGGAAGAGATCCGCGTCATGAGCAGCTATGTATCCCTGGCGCGTCAGATCCGCCTTTAGACTTCCTTCGGAAGAAATCGATGGAGTCACCGCAAAGTATGCGATGCCTGCATGCGGCATCGGATTATTGCCTACAGCGACAATTGTGGTCAGCGCCGACCAGAGTTTGCCGCCGGAGAAGAGGGTTTGCTGCATGCGGTGGTCGTTAGTAGCGATGAACTGCACCTTCTCGGCTACCAGGCTGCCTAATTCAGTATTGCCCGCGCGCTGCGGGGCGTCAGGCGGAACGCCGAACGGCTCAGTGTCGACAATCGCATTCTGAAGTCTCAAATTGGGAACAGCGTCCGCGAGTGACGCAGTATTGGTGATCGCCCACACAGCAATGTGGCGGTCGAGCATGTTGCGAATATCGGCGACGCTGGAGAAATACTCGACTCCATTGCCGGAATCATCAGAGGAAAACGAGCTCTGCTTTGCCGGCTGTACGCTAAAGGCAAATCCGCCGGGCAGTTTCGGTCCATTCCAGTGAACGACCGCGGGCATCGCTCCGCCAGCAAGCAAGTTCTTCGAAATCGCGTAGAGCTGAACTCCGGCGAAGCCTTCGCGCAGGCTGAAGGCATTGGTCGAGATGAAGAAACCGTGAGCATCCGCGCCGACAAGCGGCTGGTCGCCGTAACACGGACATCCTTCGACACCATCGCTGGTTGTATCGATGCTGTATAGCTTCCAGTCTTGGGTCGGATCGCTCGTGGTCGAAACTGCGATCAGCAGGCGAGTCGGTGCGGTGAAGGCTCCGCTGTCGCTGCGCGTCGACATCGCGACGACGGTCAGGAACCATCGTTGAAGCTGCGAGTCATAATACGCGCGCGGATCGCTGGTGAAATCGCCATACGTTCCGTTGGCGCGATTGATCTCTGGCTTGAGGTGGAAGAACTGGTTGAGTGCCGTGGGTCCTTGCTTCAGCGCGCCAGTGTTGGCATCGTAAATCGCGAGCGCAGCATTCACTGCCTGAACAACGAATCCATTGCCTACGGCCAGCGCTTCGTCGGGAGGCTCGGTGCTGAATTGCGTATTCGCATATGCTCCGGTGCCGGCAAGGCGTTGATCACGGTGGGTGAGTCCATTGAATGCCAGCGCGACGCTCGAAGCGGCAACGATTGTTTGCGGGTTCGCAATCACGGGTATCGAAGCATTACCCGGCCCACGGCGGATCCCGGCAAGCTCGCCGTCGGTTTCTGGATGGGGACTGATCTGGAGGTCGTCGGCAGAGATGCTTGTTGCCGGGATACTGTCGAGTTGCGACGTGCCTAGGTATTGCAGCGTCTCGCGCGTGGTTTGGGCGAGCCCCGCCGTCAGGGCAAAGAAAGCAAAACCGCAAATAGTAATCAGTTTGCGCAAGGGAGTGGTGGCGGGCAGCACTGCTGTTCTTGGAATCGTATTGTGCCTTGCGGGATGGCGCAAGGCACTAAGCAGTAACACGGAGAAAAGTCAGGACCGATGGCTGTCCTCAGTCGGCGGTAGAGTGGAATTGTCCAGTATCTCCGGGCGTTCCCCAAAAAACCCGATCCCGCGAGTGCGCGCGTCGTTTCTTGTGGACGGAGATTCCTTCAGACCCTAGGCGTATGCCGGTTCGAGCAGGCCAGCCAGCGCTTCGAGCAGGACGTGATCACCATCGCGTGAGTCAATCGCCGCGTCTACTTCGTGATGGCGGCCGCTGGCGTGGATCACTAGCACTCGGCACAGCGAGTTCGCCTTCTTCGCCATATAGGGGAGATGGTGGCGGTCGTCGCGCGTAAGTGTATGGCCGAGAACGACTACGTCGTATTTGGCGGCGCGCATGGCTTCCTCGATGGCGCGGCGTCCGATGGCGGTTTTGACTGAATATCCTGCTTTTTCCATGACGGATGAGTGCAGTTTCAGAGATTCCGCGTCTCCTTCTCCGTACAGTACC
>CAYNPS010000172.1:0-4435 GCA_964399125.1 uncultured Terriglobales bacterium | reverse complement strand
CCGAAATCGACATCGTGGAACAGGTGTGCATCGATCTTCCGCAGGCGTTGTTGTGAAACGTTCAACCAGAGCTCGCCAGCCATACCTGTATATACCGATTCCTCGTGAGATGCCGGCTGATAGTTGGGATCTGGGCGGAAGCGCAGTTTTACAGTGTCCCCGTCGCGTCCAATCTCCTGATAGAAAAAGGCATTAGGAAGCGCTTTGATCATGATCTGGGCCCGGCTTTCGTCTTCCTTCTCGCGCTTCATGCGCTGGCGCTGGACGTCAGGATCATTGGCCAATTTCGTGATCTTCTCTTCTTCTGTTTTCTTAACATCTTCACTGGGAGGTTGACCGTCGATCGAGAGCGTGCGAGCTACGCTGCCCTGATCAGTCTGGACAATTTCCTGGATCCGGGTGCCTTTTGGCGTGATCCTCTTCAGCTTGAACATGTAGTGCGACTTGTCCCGTTCTTCCTGGGCAAGTTCATTGGCGACAACTTGGCGTACAAGTTCGCGCGCCTTGGGATCATTAGGAAAATTCGGACCTTGGCTCACACTGTTCTGCGCGTGCAAGACTGCGCACGCCAGAACCAGAGCAGCAGACAAAAAGGCGAGCCTTCTTTGAAGGCTGCGCGCTGTGGTTATAAACATAAAAACCCTAGGGCCGTGTCTATTAGACGAAGAAAAGCCGCTACTTTGTTGCAACACACATTATCACCGGCAGTTGGGGAAATGGAGGCCAAAAAACAGCGACGGCGGCTCTGGAAGCCGCCGGCGGAGCAAGAAGATGGTGTGCTTTCAGCGGGATACACTGAAAATCGAAACGCGTTATTCCGATTTAGCGCGATCCCAAGATTAAGTCGGCCCATTCGGAAAAAGGCAGTCCCATTGGCTGTTAGCCGCTGATAACCACAGAACCGCTGTTCCCCTGGTTCTTCGGTTCCGTTGTACACAGCGACCGTTCCGACTGGGCCGACACACGGCTCATTTGCAAGCGCATCGCCAATGCGCCAATCAGCGCAAAACCGGTTGTGAATGGCGCGTTTCAGAGGGATTCTGCAAGTAGGCGGAGGACCAGACAGCTGGTTCTCTGGATATCCAACTTGAGCATCTGAATGCCTCAAGGTGGTACTCCGATTCCACATTGCTGCCCTCATTCGGGCAGCCGATTCCTTAAGCCTATAATGCTTGTGGCTGATGCTGACTTGATGAGGTGTGCTCAAGCCACGTCGTGCATTGCGCGATGAGAGTTGCGCCTGTATAGTTTGCCCCAAACCGCTGCGGTCATCTGGACGCGGCTGAACGCAGTCTCTGGCACCAGACAGATCGGATATCGAGGAGGTTTCCGTGGATAGCTTCCGGCCGGGTGAATCGCGCACCGACATTGCCCATATTGGGAAGTCCGTCATTATTAAAGGTGAACTCTCGGGCAACGAGGATCTGTATCTCGACGGCGAAGTAGAAGGCAGCATCGAGCTACGCGACCACAGCCTCACGATCGGTCCCAACGGACATATTCGAGCGAACATAAACGCGAAAGAAATCATCGTGCAGGGCAAAGTCGAAGGCAATATCACCGGCACAGACCGCGTTGAGCTGCGCAAATCCGCAGTGCAGGTCGGAGACATCGCCACGCAGCGTATAGTCATTGAAGACGGCGCGTACTTTAAAGGCGGCATTGACATTCGCAAGGACAAAGACCAGACTCCGCGGCGCGAAACCTCGCCGGCGCAAACCCAACCATCGACTCCGCTCACGCAGGTTACGACTCCGCCTTCGTCCCCGTTGCCTGCTGCGCCAGCTTCCTCAACCAGAGGCTAGGATAAGATCAACGAAAGGTGGCTAACTCCTTCTTTCGGTTTTTTCGCCGCGGCGCAGCGGCCCAACAAGAGCAATCAGCGCAAACAACCGATGCCGGCACTAGGCGCTCCAGTGGACTGGGAGAGCTCACGCGCCTGCTTAAAGGCGCCGAAGGTCTTGCCGTCCTGGACCTCGGACCAACTTCGCCGGCGAACATAACGCATTTCACCGAGCTCGGCCATCGCGTCTACAACGAAGACGTTCTTCTCCTTTCACAAAATCCCGAATACCGCAGCAACTCTGAGCCGGGCGGAATCGACGTCGATCGTTTCTTCAAAGAAAACCTCGTCTTTCGCAATGTGAAGTTTGACGCAGTCCTCTGTTGGGACATTCCCGACTATCTCGCCGAGCCTCTGGTCAAGCCGATGATCGAGCGCATCGCGTCGGTGCTGAACCCCAAGGGATATCTGCTGGCCTTCTTTCATACGAAAGACGCCGGTCCCGACGCGCCGTATTATCGCTATCACATCCACGGCGCCGATACGCTCCGACTCCAGCATGGCCCGCAGTTCCGGCTGCAGCGCATCTTCAATAACCGTCATATCGAAAATCTCTTCCACGACTACGCCTCGTTGAAGTTCTTCCTCGCCCGCGACAACGTCAGGGAAGTGCTCGTGGTCAGATAGGGCCTTCGCAGCCGCCCGAATTGAGTTTTCCCGTTTTCGGATTCAGCTCTCGTCGTGTAAATTAACGCGAATGACTCCGGCCCCCGCGCCTGTCCGGCTCACCGCCGAGACGGCTCGTCCATCCAAATCCCACTCGTTTCCCTCCTGGCCACATTTCTCGGAAGATGAAATTGCTGCTGCATCCGAGGTTCTGCGTTCCGGACGCGTGAACTACTGGACCGGAGAACACGCTCGCAGATTCGAGCAAGAGTTTGCTGCGGTGTGCGGATGCAAACACGCGGTCGCAGTCGCAAACGGAACTGTCGCCCTCGAACTTGAGTTGCGATCGCTGGGAATTGGACCTGGTGAAGACGTTATAGTTCCGAGTCGCACATTCGTCGCGTCGGCAAGCTGCGTCGCCGTGGCGCACGTCCGGTGTTCGCCGACATCGATCGTGACAGCCAGAACATTACGGCAGCAAACCATCGAGGCAGCGCTGACTCCGGCAGCTCGCGCGATCATGGCTGTCCATCTCGCCGGCTGGCCGTGCGAGATGAATTCCATTCTGGAACTTGCGTGCAGAAAGAATCTGCTGGTGATCGAATACTGCGCGCAGGCACAAGGCGCTACCTACTTTGGCAGACCAGTCGGTTCGTTTGGCCACGCGGCAGCGTTCTCCTTCTGCCAGGACAAAATCATGACTACTGCTGGCGAAGGTGGAATGCTGGTCACCAACGACTCTGCTGTCTTCGAGCGTGCATGGGAATTTAAGGACCACGGCAAGAACTACAGCGCCGCGCGTGCGAATGGCCACGGAAGTGGCTTTCACTTCATTCATCATTCCGTCGGCACGAACTGGCGAATGACTGAGGTGCAAGCAGCGATCGGACGTCGCCAACTCCTCAAAGTTCCTGCCTGGCTCGAGCAAAGACGACGGAATGCCGAAATACTTGCCACGAGTCTCGCGCAATTGCCGGCGCTTCGCATTCCAGTTCCGCCCAATCATATCCATCATGCCTTTTATCGCTTCTGCGCATTCGTCCGACCGGAAATGCTGAAACCAGATTGGAACCGTGATCGCATTCTCCAGGCGGTCTCCTCGCGAGGAGTTCCATGTTCCGGCGGAGGAAGCGGTGAGCTGTATCTCGAAAAAGCGTTTGCCGCCTCGCGTCCGCAGGAACGGCTTGCCGTTGCCCGCGAACTTGCAGATACGAGTCTCGCCTTCCTCGTCCATCCCACTTTGGGAATGCACGATATGGAAACAATGTCCGAGATCATCGCCGATCTTGTGCACGCCGCAACGATCTGAAACGTTACGTTACTGTCATCGATCATGCCGCAGCCACGCGCCTTTTTCGATCACGAGAACTGCATTTGGCGCACGGCGAATCTGTTCTTTGGTTAGCCACTCCGCCCTACAAATCATCATTGATAGACTCGCTGAGTGACTGCGGATCGCGAACGTGCTGAAGCTCACTTCCAAACAGCCCTCGATCTATTTGCGCAGGGCAAAAATGAAGAAGCCGTTGCGGAATATCAGCAATGTCTGTCGCTGAATCCCAATCACTCGCAAGCCCTGCACGGTCTCGCGCGCGCCTTGCAAGAGCTGGACCGCTTCGACGAATCGGTAGTCGCCTGCAAGCGACTGGTGCAGCTCGAACCCGACGACCCGCTGTCCTTCACTGCCTTATCCATCGCCCTGCATAAAAAAGGACTGATCGCCGAAGCTGAATCCGCCGCCAATCGGGCGCGAATCCTCGACTGGAAGAAACAGTTGCGCGAGAAAAAACCGCGCAGCATCTGATTCCATCCCCGTCCAGCTTTCCTCCCGTCGAGCCGCTATGCTATAAAATGAAGACAACTTAACCGCACCTCGCCTCCCGGCGAGAAGCAAACGACACTCCTCAGTAGCTCAATGGCAGAGCATCCGGCTGTTAACCGGAGGGTTGTAGGTTCGAGTCCTACCTGAGGAGCCAATTTTTTTCT
>CAYNPS010000171.1:0-7580 GCA_964399125.1 uncultured Terriglobales bacterium | reverse complement strand
ACGTAGACAGGCGTCAGGATGTAGCTGAAGAGCGGATTTCCAACGCGCACATTTGTCGCCACTGCGCCTCCGAGATAGCCTGTGAGCAGGATCGCTCCCAGAACGGAGGTCCTCGGAATCGCGTACAGGATAGTGCTCACCAGAAGCACAGCACCGAGCGTCGGGATCACGCTTACCGGCCAACCCACCTTCGTGGTGCCCTCGACCACGGCGGCAGGAAGCGGGCGCCAGAGCTTTCCTATGGCGTCGGCCAATAGAAAGAGAATAGGCAGGGCGCTGATGACGCGTCCGGCCCAAACGCCCTTGTTGGAACTCGCTACAGCCACCTGTGCGACTGTCTGCGACATTTGATCTTCTCCTTTGGCCTTTGCCATCGCCTTAGTCCGAATGCTGCGGAGCTTCTATTCCTGCTCTTACTCGTACGTCGTGTGAGTCTTGCCGAATCGACAATTTGAGCGGCGCTTAAGAAGTTAACAACTGCGAAAAGGACTGAAAGATGGACCTCTTGGGGCCAAGATTTGAATCTTCTGAGAGTAACGACTTCTAATTCAAACAGATAGAGAGAATTGTCCCAAACTTCTTCCGTTGGGGTAACGCCGAAATTTCCACGGGGTAACGCCGAGATTTCCACACGGTAACGCCGAATTTTCCACGGGATTACCCCAATGAGATTCGGGGTTACCCCGTTGAGACGCATATCGGAATCGAGATTGCAAAAATCGCGAGAAGAGTGATGCGAGCTACACCTCTGAGCGCCATAAGTGGAGAACGGCAGCTAGCCTTCTTCATCTTTCGTGTTATATTCGCCAGCATAGGGTGGATGCTACCGCAAATTGTAGGAATGTCAAGAGCGATTTGGACAGGGTTTCTGTTGGCGTGCGTCTAGTAATTCAGAAATAGATTGCTCAATCAATTCCCAAGTCGGGAAAAGCGCGGCTTCGGCACTCCAGCGCTAAGCGGAATTCTTGTTTGCTCGCGCCAAGCTGCACGACTCCCCGCTGTGCGCCCGATCGAAGTGGGGGCTTCCAGCGCAGTGCTTCACGAAATTGCCTATTGCGTCCCAGTGAAGTTGAACATGTCGAACATATCGCCCGATTGAGCATTGCGAGCATTCAAGCTCGGCAGCGTCCAATTCCATTGGACAAGCCTGAGAATCGAAACGTGATCCATCACCACATGCGAAACATAGTCTTTCTTCGCATACGGAGAGATCACTAGCGTAGGCACGCGAAAAGCCAGGCCTTGCGAATCAACAGTCGGTGGATAGACGTGATCGTACCAACCTCCGCCGGTGTCGAAGGTGATAATGATCGCCGTGCTGTTCCAGACCGGCGACGCCTGAACCTGCTGCACCAGCGTTTGCACGAAGCTGATCGCATTCGTGATAGGAGCGCTGCCCGGGTGCATGTCGTGTTTCGAATCGGGAATGACTAACGAAAACGCGGGCAGGATATCGTTTTGGGCCTGTGCAGCAAAGTTTGAGTAGTCCTGTACGTTGGGAGAATCGTGCGTTGAGGTGAAGAACTGGAATGGATCGTGAATGCCCATGAACACAGAACAATTGCCAAAACTCTGCTCGAATACGCCCCAACCGAATCCTGCTGTCGAGAGCTGATCCGCCACATTCGGGAAGGTATAGGGCACTGCGTCTGTGTCAGCGATTTGGCATGGCCCGTAGTCAGGTTGAACGTCGAAAGTTCGGTCGAGATCCGCCGCCGCGACCATGTACAACTGATTGGTCGGAGCCTCTCCCACAACCGAGCCAAAGTAATGATCGGCCAACGCAAACTGCTGGGCGAACTGCCACAGCGTTGCCATGCCGGGAGTGGTGTTATCGAAGTAGCCCATGGCAAGATCGCCATTGTAGTAAGCAAACTTGTCCATACCAGGCGTCAGCACAAGCTGATAGGCAGGGGCGCCTTCAGGCAAGTTCCCCGGAGCATCATCGGTGAGTAGGTACGGACTCACCGAGCTTCCGGCAGCGTCAGTCTGCGTGTAGCCGGGGACACTTGGATTGAGTCCCTCGACGGTATTTCCATTTGTTGCTGGATACTTTCCAAACAAGTGATCGAACGAGTTGTTCTGCAGCAGCACGACGATCACATGCTTGATGGGAGATGCGGTAGCGATTGGCGATCCAACGGTGACTGTGGTGCTGGCAGTTGCCGTTCCGCCCCCGCCTTGTACAGTGATAGTGAACGTCTTCGTACTTCCCGGAGATACCTGGAACGAGCCGTTCAGAGCAACATCACCGACACCAGTGTCGATTGCCGCAGAAGTCCCATTCGTGGATGTCCAGGATAGAGTTGCCACTTGACCGGCGCTGATCGTCGCTGGAGTGGCGCTTATTGTGACAGTCGGTGGCGGCGGATTGCTGACATCGACTTTGAAAGTTGAACTGACACTTCCACCCGCGCCAGTTGCGGTGGCGGTGTAAACTGTCGGACTCGTTGGCGAGACCGTCACAGAACCGTTGGCCGGCTCCGAGCCGATGCTGTTGTCGATGGTGACGCTGGTTGCGTTGGTCGAGGTCCAACTCAGAGTCGTGCTGCCACCCTCCATGATGCTTGGAGGATTCGCAGTAAATGTGAGAGTAGGCGGAAATACAACGGTCACGCTCGTGCTGGCTGTAACCGTGCCTGCCTGACTGCTAGCTGTCGCGGTATAGGTTGTCGTGGTCGATGGCGTGATGGTTTTTGAACCGCTAGCTGCTACAGGCCCGATGCCATTATCCAGCGCCACGGAGGCTGCGTTCGAGGAATTCCAGCTCAGTGTTGCCGTGTCGCCTGCCTTTACTGTTGCCGGACTAATTTGAATGCTGACCGTCGGTTTAGGAACAACGGTTACGCTGACGGAAGCGGAGGCAGTTCCTCCACCACCCGTGGCCGTAGCTGTATAAGTCGTGTTGCCTGTCGGAGTAACTTGACGCGAATCGCTGATCGCAACTGATCCAATTCCGTTGTCGATCGTTACCGAGGTGGCATTCGTGGCAGTCCATGAGAGCGTCGTGCTCGATCCCTGGTTCACGCTGGTGGGCGCTGCTGTCAGGGTAATCGTCGGAGTAAGTTGAGTGCTTTTCAAAGCAGGTGAAGACTGGCTCGTGCCTGGCCCGCCTCCTCCACAACCTATGATCAGTAGCGATGCCAAACCTAGTGATGAAGCAGTTCGAAGCGTCATAATGAAACCCCGCGAGGAGCGCGATCCGGAGCGTTCAAAACCAGCAGCTCCGGAGGCAGCTCTTGTTCTAGCCGATGAATCTCGAATCGATTCCTTCCTCAATCATTTCGCTACTCCCATTACTGAACTGTGAGAGTGACGGTGGTTGAATGGGTAGTCGATCCGGATGTGGCAAGAATCGTGACAGTTGATGTCGACGAAGGAGACGTGCCGCCTCCTCCATTTCCAGACGAAGACGACGTGGACTGAGACGATGGTTGTGGTGCCCCCGCTCCGCCCCCGCCGCAGCTTTGCAGCGTTAACCCAAGCATGAGCAGCAGACACAGAGCTCCGAGTCTGTGGAGACTCTTACGTCTGTTTCCTCGCAAGAAGACTCCAGCGACCGGGAACACGAACGCACAAACAATTGCAAAGGAAGCAGGAAATCTCGACGACGGTACAGTGGCGCTGGCGACAGACGTCGTAGTCGACAAAGTCAGTGTCGCACTAGCCACTCCCGTTCCGGGAATCACATTCGCGGGCGAGAAACTGCAGCTCATTCCGGCGGCTATTCCTGAACAGGCGAGAGCGACCGCACTGTCGAATGCCCCATTCTGCGCCGCAATGCTGATGCTGTAGGTCGCCGATTGGCCGCGTTTCACCGTCTGACTGGCAGGCGAGGCACTCAGCGCAAAATCGCTTGAGGGCGGCGGTGGTGAAAGAGAGCTTACGTCGAAACTTACGTCGTTGCTGAACGTGCTCGTGTCTACTTCCACTCCAACCGCGGTCACATCATGATGGCCAGATGCTAGTGCCAGATTGGTATCAACCACATTGCCGGGAACTTCGAGCAGTTTGTTGCCAGCCTCCCACAGTTCAATGCGCATGACCGGTTCGCTCGTAGCCGCTACAAGATGCACCGGAGAATCAACGGTTGCGCTGCTCGTCGGCGTACACCACGTAATGGACCTGCCGGTTGCCTGCAGCGAACATGGGGGAGGACTGGTCAGGTAGAAATTGATGTCTGTGGAGTAGTTGTCATTTACCTTCGCGCTCCGAGTGCCGTTCTGCCAGTTCGGAGCCGACACGCTTACCTGATAGGTCCCCGGTGGTACCTTCAACGAGAAGCGGCCCTGGTCGTCGGTGCTCGTAGAAGCTCCGCCGGCGCTCACTGTGGCCCCGCTGATGATCTGGCATCCTGATCCCGTTACCCTGCCCGTAATCTTGCCGAAGCCAGTATTAAAGCCGGGATTGTGATAATTCACCGTGAACTGATTCGCGGAATCGGTTTTGTAAGCGTTCAGGAAGGGCGAATATGTCTGCACGCTGATGGTGTTTGAACTGGGGTGGAATGTGACAACGCGCAGCCATCCATCTCCACCATTTGCGTCGGTCTGATAGTTCGAGAACATCGAATTGATCAGGTTGCCATTGATTCCCAGATCGGCACGGCGAGCCGCCTCGCCGGCGGTAAGGTGACCATTCACCACCATGATGATGTTCGGATACTTGCTGACGAAGCTGTCCCACATCTGCTCGCCGTCGTTGTCTTTGCGGGGTCTATCTTGCGTGTCGCAGCGGTCGGCTGTGGTGCCGTCAACAAAGAGGAAGCTGTGGGTGACTACGATGACTTCCTTATCGGGATTGGCCTGCACGATCGAAGCCGCCCAGTCTAACGAGCTGGTGCGCGGGATGTATTCGATTACCAGGATCAGGTACTGTTTCCCGTTGATCGTCAGCACGCCGTAGAAGTTTTCATTGCTGCCCGACGGGAAGTTCCCCTTGTAGTAGCCCTTGCCTGCGTAACGCGACGGGCCGAACCACTGATTGAACCCGGTAACCGCACGGGCTAGAACTCCGTCATCACCGCCATCGTAGTCGTGGTTCCCAATCGCCAGGAAATATGGAATGCCGGCCGTATCCAGCTGCTTGATAGCGGCATCGGCATTGGTTTGCTGAGCGTTATCTGCACCGTCATTCACAATGTCGCCGAGCCCAAGCACCGCCTGGATGTTCAGTTGCGCACGATTGTTGACGATCCACTGCGTCTGGCTGGATAAGACGTTGGGAAAGTATTGAGCTTCGTTTTGCGTGTCAGGCAAGAGAACGAATGAGAAGTCTGACGAAGCTGTTTGAGAAAAAACCGAAAGCGGCGCGACGACGAGGGTAGCTAACCAAAGGAGAACAAGAAGGGGCCGAACCATGAGCCGATTTCCCAAAACCTGGACCTGTGAACCCAATGGGCAACGTGCAGCTCTGGATTCAGCAGCTTGGGATTCAGCAACTCAGCTTCGGGTTGGATGGTGGTGCCGAGTTTTGTCTGTGCCAACTCGGGCCATCGCAGGTGAATGGTGCTTATCTTAAATACCGGCCTTGGTGGAAGCCCCCGACTTTCAGTCGGGGGCGCACGGCGGGGCGGAGCGGTGCAGTGTAGTGGGAAACAACACGAACTGCGCTTTAGCGCTGGTCCACGCGTACAGCGCGCATCAAGATTCAACGGTCCAATACCCGTGGTGAATCTCCTCTGCGATCAGGCTAGAGCCGGACTTTCGGGAAGAACGAATCGGTTCTCACGCCGGTTCTCCCGAAGATTTTGAGGAGTTCGCAGTGAGGTTAACAAGCAACTTGCTTGCACCCGAAATAGGCGTCATGAAGATGAATTCTTCTTTCGTGGGCGACGTACCGCGAGCGCGCTGCGCGCGCAGGCCAGCGCTAAAGCGCGGTTTCGTCTTAGCGTTCACTAGACTGCACGGCTCACGCCGTGCGCCCTCGACTCAAGTCGAAGGGCTTCCACCCAAACCTCTTCTACCCAAAATCAAAGATCTTGTTAGAAGGTGAATGCCAGCCCGCCCCGCAAGGCTCTGGCGGATTGCACCAGGTACAACGTGCGGCCATCGGGGCTGAGGAATGGACGATAGCCCTGGGCCAGCAGATTGCGGACATCGAGCAGCGCTTCGATGTGCCCGGGGAAGAAGGCGCCGCCGGGAAGCGGCTGACGAATGACGATGCTGAAGAATGGATCTGCCTGGCCAGGCGAGGCATTGAAGAGATCGACAGGTGTGACTGCGTTTGTACTCGTCCATCTGTAGGAAGCCGACCAGCGTGTTCCCATTTCAGGAACAACTCCGTTCAGCTTAGCCGTAATTGCATGAGCATCCTCGACGCGTAGTTCGTGCCGAACGTCGTCCCAGGAGCCATTGGCTGCTGTTTCCGGAGCAGTAATCGTGCCGCCATAAGCGTAGTCGAGCAACGCCGTGAGCTCGGGAGAGAAGGTGTGTTCGGCAACTACTCGCACGCCGCGCGTTTCAAGATTGCCGCCGTTGAAGGTGAATGTATCGGAGGAGACATCCGGAATTACATCCGAAGCGATCGAGGAAACGTCGCCCGATCCCGTGAGTGCGACATTGGAGACACGATCAAAATAGACGGCCGCCTGGAACCTCGTATCGCCCTCTTTCCGTGAAACGGCGACTTCCTGATGGCGATCACGTTCCAAAGCTGGGGCAAAAGCTACGACCGAAATTCTGGGAACAGGTACTGCGGATGCATCGCCGTTATCAAGAGCGCGATCGAACGGACTCGCAGGTTCCGCTGTCGCATAGCGATATTCAACAAGCGTGTCTTTACCCAAATGCAAGCCGGCGGTTGCAAACGGGCGCACACCGCTGATGTGGCGGATGAACTGAACGTCTTGCACTTCGCTTCCGTAGCTGAGGTCGATCAGGTCGGCAACACGGGTCGTATTTGAGAAAGTGAACGCAACCGAGTTCAAGGCGTTCGTAATCGAGGTGCCGGATGGGGCGGTGCGACGCAGTGTGACAGCGATCGTCGGCGTATCGCCGTTCCCGAACTCATGCTTGTAGCTGGCGCGGACTACGCCTGCTGGCTGGCCGTTGCCGTCGCCTACACGGCCTGTAAACGAGATACTGTCTGATGCAAACAGCGGCTGCTGCACGTTAAAGCTGGTGCCGTAATCAGGAGCGCTGCCGAAGCCATCGGCCTGCGCGCCGGCAACGAAAGCTACGCGCCCCGTGATCGCCCGCGGATCATGGGCTTCGGTTGCTGAAGTGGCGAGCACAAAGCCCTGTTGGTCGTCGAAGCGCAAGATCGGACGTTGAGCTGCGGAGCGCAGAATCCACTTCCAGTCATCCTGATCTTGAGCCGACGTCTGCCGCGGTGGAATGAGCCGAATCGCTTGTGCCAGCGTGCTGAGCGTGACATTGATCACCGCTCGTCCGCCGGAACGCACGATCACGTTTTCCACGAGCGATGGAAGGAACGAAGCTGCCGTGACCTTTACCCGATAATTGCCGGGCGCGAGATTCGCAGCCTGATAGCTTCCAGACTCGCTGGTAAACACAACCGAAGGCTGCAGCGCGCCAACGGCGAAGATCTCAACCAGCGCTCCCATTTGGGGAATTCCC
>CAYNPS010000170.1:0-7767 GCA_964399125.1 uncultured Terriglobales bacterium | reverse complement strand
GCTTCAGGACGCGCTTCATCTGCTTCAGAGCGAGTGCAGGATCGGGAATTGAGCACAACGACCAGGTCATCACGATGGTGTCGACGCTCGAGTCCGCGAGTGGCAGATGCTCTTCTGCTGACTGTTGGAAGAACTTCACTTCAAAAGGAACAGCCGAAGCTTTCTTGGCCGCCATTCTCTGCAATTCGATGGAAGGATCTATTCCGTAAACGCATCGAACGTGCGAGGAGTAAAACGGCAAATTCAGACCAGAGCCAATGCCGATCTCCAGGACATCGCCGTGCGCCTTGGGAACACACTCGGCACGAAGGCGAGAAGCCTCGCTGTTTTTCATTGCGAGGTTTATCAAGTGCGGCAGAACGTATTTGCTGTAGAACAAGCTGCTTAGCTCCTAAGCTTCTAGAGCGATTCAGGAATTACTGTGGTCTGGCTTGTGAAGCCTCCGACTTCAGTCGGGGGCGACGCTTTAGCGTCGTCTCGATGAACGTTGAATAAAACGCGCTTTAGCGCCGGCGCTAAAGCGCGCTATCGCAGGAGCTCTATTGACGCGAGGCTTAGAAAGCCTCGCGCCCCCGACTAAAGTCGAGGGCTTCCACCAGAATGCGCCTACCTAATATTTAAACTGCCTTAAGCTCCTTAGCTGAACACAAAAGGAAAACGTCAGCAAATGGCATTGGGACAAGCTGCAAATTCAGGAGCTCGTGGCCGTTCGAGATCATTTCGGCTTCGTGCAGGATTGTGGTTCTCAGAATCAGGAGTCTCGAGACAGACTTCGTCAGGATGAAAGTCTGGGGAGCGATTGTGTCAAAACCGGATTCGTGGACTACTATCGAACAGAAATAACTTGCGGTTCTATTCCGATATAGCGAATCTGAATTGATGCTGCCAGAGCAGTCGCGCCCAACGTCTGAGACCTTGCGCTTTGCCGAATTCGAGGCAGACCTGCGCACCGGAGAATTGCGACGCGATGGACGTGTGCTGAAGCTTCAGGGTAAGCCGTTCCAGGTCCTGGCTGCGCTTCTACTGCGGCCAGGGAAACTCGTCACGCGGGAGGAGCTGCGCCAGAGTCTTTGGCCGGCGGACACGTTCGTGGATTTCGAGCACGGGCTAAATACTGCCGTGAACAAGGTTCGGGAGGCGCTGCGGGATTCGGCCAGCAATCCGAGGTTCATCGAAACGCTCCCGCGCCGGGGTTATAGATTTGTCGGCACGATCTCGCGCGATTCTGGTGCCGAAGTCTCGTCAACGGCTTCCACCGCTGCATCGGCTGCTCCGCCCGTCGAGGTGGACTCCGGCGAGCTGCCCAAGGCTCCACGTTCAGCCGCTCGTGCTCTGCTGCTCATCATCGAACTCGCGTATTTTGTTTCTTACATTGCCGCACTCCATTACCTCCTCTGGGTGCGAATGCTTGCGCGGTTCAGTTTTGGTCCGGTGCAGTCGCTGACGATCACCTCCTGCATGATTCTGTGGTGCGCGATGGGTTTGCCCATCCGTTTGTACTTGCTGTTCGCATTGGCTTTTGACTATCACCTGCTCGGTGAGAAGTTTCGTCGGCTCTTTCCGTTTTTGTTAATCATCGACGAGTTCTGGTCGGGGATGGCTCTGTTTCTTGTTCCCAATATAGGATTAGGTTTGGGTTTTGCGTTGTTCGTCGCCGCCATCTACTCACCATTTGCTCAGAGAACGCTGGTGCGGATGGGGTACCGATGATTCTCTCTGCTGTCACTCCGAGCGGAGCGCCGGCAGTTTAGGCGCGGAGACAGGAATCCCCTTATTCGGCGAGACTCCATGGGCAGCAATAATGGCGAAGACTAAAGCATAGACATCCCTAGGGATTCCTCGCTTCGCTCGGAATGACAACCCAAGAAAGTTACAGCGCTTCTACCACCGCTTCCGAAGGTGCTTCCTTCTCGAACTCCCCTTCCCATTTTGCAATCACGACACTGGCGAGACAGTTGCCGATCACGTTGACTGAGGTACGGGCCATATCCATGAGAGCGTCGATTCCCAAAATGACAAACACCGGCCAGACGGGCAGGTTGAAGCTGCCGAGGGTGGCCATCAGAATTACCAGGCTCGCTCGCGGTACTCCGGCGACGCCCTTGCTTGTGAGCATGAGAGTGACCACCAGCAGAATCTGCTCGCCGATTCCGAGCGGCCTGCCCGCCGCTTGCGCAACGAATACTGCAGCGAGCGTGAGGTAGAGCGTGCTGCCATCAAGGTTGAAGCTGTAGCCCGTGGGAATGACGAAGGCGACGATCTGCCTCGGAACTCCCAGAGCCTCCATTGACTCCATAGCGCGGGGCAGCGCCGCTTCGGATGTGCTAGTTGCAAATGCGATTGCAGCAGGCTCAGCTACGGCATGCACGAAGCGTCGCACAGGAACGCCGGCCAGCAGAGCGACAGGTAAGAGTACGCCGAGCAGAAAAACAATCAGCGCAACGTACAGAGTGCCGAGCAGCATTGCCAGGTTCGAAAGGACGTTCACTCCAAGCTGGCCGATGGTGTACGCGATCGCCGCTCCCACTGCCGGCGCAGCCAGATACATGACGATGTTCGTGAACTTAAACATCGTTTCCGAGAGGCTTTCAAAAAACGTCAAAAGCGGACGCCGTCTTGGTTCAGGCAGCATGCCAAGAGCGAGGGCGAAGATCAACGCGAACACGACAACCTGAAGCACCTGTCCTTCAGCGACGGACTTCGCGATGTTCTCGGGGAAGACGTGCAAGATCAGATCGCTTGCTGTCTGCTTCTGAGGAATTAACGGAGCAGCCAACTGATCTGCAGGTGCATGGACTCCCACACCGGCTTTGCTGATGTTGATCGCGGTAAGACCGATCACAAGAGCGAGTGTGGTGATTACTTCGAAATAGATGAGGCACTTGATGCCCATCCGTCCCACTTGCTTCAGATCGGAGTGTCCAGCGATTCCTACTACCAGGGTGCTGAAGATGAGCGGAGCGACGATGGCTTTGATCAGGCGCAAGAAAATCTGCGTGATTACCTGAAGCGCAACTGCCTGATGAGGGAAGTCGTAGCCTAGAACTCCGCCAATCACCATCGAAGCGAAGATCCATGTCATCAAAGAGCGCCGCAGGAATGCATAGAGGAACAGAGCAATTACCACGGCCCAGCGGCTGGCGAACAGCAGTGCGGTTGGAAGCGCATGGGCATGGGACACGAGTGCGAGAATGACTGCAACTGCGCTCAGAATGGCGGCCGCGAATGCATAGAATCTGCGACGAAAGCTTCGCTGCGCAATCAGCATGGTCGAGACAAGGTAACACGAGCAAGCTTCTTAGCCGGCAAGCTCCTAAGCTTCTGTGCAGAAGAAGTGACGCTCAAATCGCAGCGGCTGAGAAGCTTAGCAGCCTAGAAGCTCAGAAGCTGCATTCGCCGCATGCACCTTCGTAATGTCATTTCCGGTTCCTCTCGTCACCACTTGCCGACAACTCTGGCATAAGTAGCGTGTCAGTACCCGGTGAACAGAGACACTCGGGCACGACCGAGAGGAGAGGACGATACAAGCAAATTTATGAATAAGAAGATTGTTTCATTAGCCATCGCGGCGATGCTGACAGCGACATGCTTCGCCAGAACCGACAGTGATGACAAGAAGCCAACCATCCGTCAGCGCAAAGAGAACCAGCAGGATCGGATTCATCAGGGCGTGAAGAGCGGTCAACTTACTCGTCACGAGACGCGCAACCTGGAGAAAAAGGAACACGCGTTGAATCAGGAAGAGCGCGACATGCGCAAGATGGATCACGGAAAGCTTACCAAGCAAGATCGCAAGACCATCAACCAGCAGCAGAACCAGCTTTCCAAGCAGATCTACAAGGACAAGCCAACAAACGTAAACGCGGATAATCACGCCGACGCACAAAAGCCTCCGCATGAGCGGAGGCTTTTGTTATTTCGCGATTGTGTGATTTCGTGATTTCCCGATTTAGGACAACGCGAAGTCGGCAAATGAGCAAACCCGACGCGGATTTCGCGGATGGGACGCGGATCACGCGGTAAGTCGGAATTGCATTCTGCGCAAGAGAGCTTCCGGGAGAGCGCTAAATTCAAATTGGCGCTAAATCAAATTGAGCCAGGCGCAAATCTCAGATCTTCCACGAGTGCTTAGATCGCTGCCAGAGCCTGGTCCAAGTCTGCGATGATGTCCTCGACATCCTCGATGCCCACAGAGATGCGCACCATACCATCGGTGAGTCCGATCGCGGCGCGGCCTTGCTCGCCCAACGCTGCGTGGGTCATGGTTGCCGGATGAGAAATGAGCGTCTCCACTCCGCCGAGCGACTCGCCTAGCGAGCAGACCCGCACCTTACGCAGCATCTTTTGCGCGTTCTGAAATGATCCTGTCTCAAATGTGATCATCGAGCCGAAGCCGGACATCTGCTTTTTCGCGAGCTCATGCTGCGGATGATCCGCCAAGCCGGGATAAAAGACCTTCTTCACTTTTTTGTGCCGATTCAGGAATTCAGCGACTTGCCTGCCATTGCGGTCATGCTGCTCCATACGTACTGCCAGCGTCTTGACTCCCCGCAAAACCAGCCAGCACTCGAATGGCGAGAGGATCCCTCCCGTACACTTCTGCACGAAGGCGAAGGTCTCTTTGTGTTTGGGTTTCGTGCAGACGAGCACGCCGCCGAGGCCGTCGCTGTGTCCGTTCAGGAATTTCGTCGTCGAATGCATCACGATGTCGGCGCCGAGAGCGATCGGCTTCTGGAAATATGGCGACATGAAAGTGTTGTCCACCGAGAGCTCGGCTCCATGCGCGTGCGCGATTCTGGCGACCGCAGCGATATCTGTAACGGTCATCAACGGATTCGTCGGCGTCTCGATGTGGACGAGTTTCGTATTTGGACGGATTGCCTGCTCGACGGCCTTGGTTTGTGAGGTATCGACATACGTAAACTCGAGGCCGTAGTTGACCAGTACTTGATTAAATAACCGCGGTACGCCGCCATAGACGTTCGAGCCGCAAACGATGTGGTCGCCAGACTTCATCATCGTCAGCATGGCCGTGATCGCTGCCATGCCGCTGGCGAATACGTGTGCAGACGCCCCGCCTTCAAGTGCTGCCAGGTTTTCTTCAAGACGTGTGCGCGTGGGATTGGAGACGCGTGCGTACTCGTATCCCTTGTTCTTGCCGATTTCTTCCTGAACATAGGTTGAGGTGGCAAAGATCGGGACGGTGACAGCGCCGGTTGAAGGATCGGGCTCTTGTCCAACGTGGATAGCGCGAGTGGCAAAGCCGGGATTTGCTTTTGGATCTTTCATCATTGCATTCGAGCATAACAGCGTTGTTGCTACTCAGACCCAAGGCATTTGAACACGGAGGCCACGGAGGACACAGAGGAATTCGGTTTTGAAAACTTAGTCAGAGTTGAACGCGAGAAGAGCAGGCATACGCCGGAGATGCGCAGAGCCCCTCTGTGACCTCCGTGCCTCCGTGTTCAATAGTGCTTAGCTTCCGCCTTCGAAGATGTTCTTGGAGAGATAACGCTCGGCTGCGTCAGGAATGACAGTCACAACGCGTTTTCCTGGACCCAGCCGACTTGCGACCTGAATAGCAGCAAACACATTTGCTCCAGCGCTCGATCCTCCGAGCACGCCTTCTTTTCGTGCAAGCTCGCGCACGGTGCCGAACGCATCTTCGTCAGAAACCATGATGATCTCATCGCAGTATTCGCGGCTGAACGTTTTGGGTATGAAGCTGACGCCGATTCCTTCAACCTTGTGCTGACCAGGAGGGCCGCCCTGCAGCACGGAGCCCTCGGTCTCAACCGCGACCGTGAGGATCTTCGGATTCTTCTGCTTGAGAAAGCGAGCTACACCAGAGAACGTTCCTCCAGTACCGATGCCTATCGCAATGGCATCAATGCGGCCGTTCATCTGCTCATAGATTTCCTGCGCCGTGGTTTCATAATGGAACTCAGGATTCGCGGGATTCTCGAACTGAAGGGCAACAAAGGAATTCGGAGTCTTAGCTGCAATCTCGCGCGCCTTGGCGATGGCCCCCTGCATGCCTTCAGCATCCGGAGTGCGGATGACCTCCGCCCCCAAGGCCCCCATAACCTTGACTTTTTCCTCTGAGAACCGTTCCGGGACTACAACAATGACGCGATAGCCTTTATTCACCCCGATTAGAGAAAGGCCGATACCGGTATTTCCTGCGGTGGCTTCGATAATAGTACTGCCCTTGCGCAGTTTGCCTTCGCGCTCAGCGCGGCCGATCATTCCGATGGCTGCGCGATCTTTTACGCTGCCACCGGGGTTCAGGTATTCGAGCTTGGCATAGATATCGGCGCTGCCGGAGGGAGCGATGCGCCGAAGATGCAGCATGGGAGTTTCGCCAACGAGCTCTGTTATGTCCTCGGCGATGCGTAGGTGGAGGGCCTCAGTAGTGCTCATCCGACTTCCATCTTAACGCACGCCAGAGAGGCGAACACGAAGGTCACGAAGGCAAAACAAAGAGGTCACAAAGAATTCTCTGTGACCTCCTACTTTGTCCTCGTCATCTCCGTGTCTGCCGTGCTAGCGAGATGCTCGTTGCTGGGGATTCGCGTAGTAACCGGAGCGAGTTCGGACTTGCAGCCGTCCGTATCCGGGGGCGTGAGCGTCGACTTTGACTTGCCGGAAGCCGCCTTGCTCCTGGGGACGACTTGGACGGTAGTAGATCGAATACTGGCTGCGGATATCGCGGGCTACGGCCCGGGCGATTTGATCGACTTCGCCCAGATCTCTGGGGAAGAATGCGACACCACCGGTGTTCGTGGCCAAACCTTCAAGGGCCCGCTTGGCTCGCTTCTCGTGTTCTCCACCGAGAATGCCAATGGTGTAGATCATGGGCCCGTTGTCGTCCTGCACACGGCGAACTGCCTGCTCGAGCGTGTCCGTACTGGCGTTATCTTCGCCGTCGGTTACGACCAGCAGCACCTTCTTCTCGCGCCGGCCCTTCTTGGCTAGATAGTCGGCCGAAGCGACCACGGCATCATAGAGCGCAGTTCCACCTCGAGAATCAATCTGCTGCAGGCCTTCCTGCATTTTGGAGATGTCGCTGGTCAGATCGGTATCGATGATGGCCTCATCGCTGAAGTTCACGATGAAGACCTCATCCTCTGGATTACTGGACTTCACCAAATCGAGAGCGGCCGTATTGACCGCTTGGCGCTTGTCGCGCATCGAGCCGGAGTTGTCGATAAGAATGCCGATAGATACTGGAACGTCTTCCTTGCTGAAACGTGTTATGACCTGTGGCTGTCCGTCTTCATAGACGGTGAAGTCGTTCTTGTTCAGGTTTGTAACCAGTCGGGAGTGCTGATCGACCACTGTGGCGTGGAGTACGACTTCCTGGGACACGGCGCGAAAGACGTAACGGTCGCCGCTCTTCTTCGGTGCCTCAGTTGGAGCTGGGACGGTGGCCGTGTTGCCGCTCACATTGGGTGGCGCTGTCGCAGGAATGGACGCAACGGGTTCTGGATTGGTCTGCTGGGGCAGCGTCTTTCCGGACTGATCCTCAAGAGGAATTCCGGAAGCATCGACAAGGATGTTGTCCGTACCCTCGCGATGGATTCCATTAGGCAGAGCCCCGGGCGCCTGTGCCTGCTGAGCTGGTTGAGCCTGAGTTCCCGCCCGTTGCTGGCTCTGCTGAGGGGCAGGCTGCGCCTGCTGGGCAACTACGAAACTTGCACAGAAAATACAGAGGAAGAGGGCGGTTAGCCTAAGCCACTCATTCCGTTGGTGCGTAGTATCCAG
>CAYNPS010000169.1:4552-7834 GCA_964399125.1 uncultured Terriglobales bacterium | reverse complement strand
GATCCACGCTGCACGGCGGCTGCCGGAATCGTGATCGCCTTCTTGCGCACATACACCTGCAGGCGCGCGTTCACGAACTGGTTGGGATAGAGAGCGTTATCGCGATTGTCGAATACCGCCTTCAGGCGAAACGTTCCGGTATTGGGATCAATTTGATTGTCGATGGTCTCCAGGCGACCATCCGCGATCTGCTGCGTGTCGTCGCGATTCCACGCCTGCACTTCGAGACGTCCGGAGCGCATGTGTTGAAGGACATCCCGCAGATTGTCTTCCGGCAGAGTGAACAGGACAGCAATGGGCTGAAGTTCCGTGATCACCAGCAATCCATTCTGATCGGAGGCATGCACCATGTTGCCGGGATCGACCAGCCGCAAGCCCACTCTCCCATCGATGGGCGATTTGATGTGGCAGTAGGTCAGGTTCAGCTTGGCATTATTGATTTGCGCGTCGTCGGCGCGCACCAATCCTTCCTGCTGCGCGACCACTGACTGCTGCGTGTTGTATTGCTGCTGCGCGATTACGCCTTGCTTGTAAAGATCGGCATAACGCTGCAGGTCGCGCTGCGCGTTTTCGAGGTTCGCCTGGTCCTTGTACTTTGTGGCTTCTGCCTGTGAGAGCTGCACTTCGTACGGACGCGGATCGATCAGCGCAAGTTCTGCTCCTTTCTGAACCTGCTGACCTTCGCGAAAATTCACCGCCATCAGTTGCCCATCGACGCGGCTGTGAATCGTGACCGTGTAGTACGCCTGAACGTTCCCTAAGCCCTCGAAGTACACAGGAATATCGCGCTGCTGGGCAGGCGCTGCCGAAACGGGAACAGGACGATTCGCGTCGGTGCCTGCGCCACGCCGTCCACCTCCAGCGCCGCGGCCCTGAGCTTGCTCGCCGTGAGACTTGGAGAGCGTCCGCAAACCGAGAGCGCCGAGAACGATGAGCGCAAAGATGACAAACACCCACACCACCGCGCGCCGACTGGTCTTCGGGTGCGGTGGAGGTGGCACCAACTCCGGTCCCTGGACGTCTTGTTCGGTAAGATCTTGCGCCATATACATATGTTCGGCTCCGGCACCCGAGTCGAACCCTCTAATTTACAGCATCTCAGCGCATGACCATTGCTGGCTGAAGGGTCGGAAACTCTTGGAAGAGAATCGCGGCAGGTGCAGGCGTTCGTCGCTCCTCATCGGCAGCGACTCTCGCCATTCACTATCTGATTAGACGAGTATGCCGAAGGAAAAGTAGTAACAAACGCAGCAGGAACTGAGGTTAAGTTTTGTTAAAGAAAGCGGCTAGCTGCCGCCTGACCAACGTAGATAGACGTGAAAAAGCCGCTGCCAAGCTGATCGCTCTCACTATTCTGCATCCTTGGTCTTGAGCCGGGATCTATTTTCTTCGATGAAGGCGCGCAGCTCGTCTATTTGCCCGAGCAGACGCATCCACTGCTCGTAGTAGAGCGTGACAGGAAAGCGGCCGAATCCATATACGCTCACGCCGCCTTTTTCGCTGACTCGAAATTCCAGCTTGCCGGTCTTGCGCGATGCTAGTTTTTGTTCCAGTTCTGCGATCCGCGCCTTAAGTTCTTCTGCAGTAGGTTCAGCCATGGACAGACATTCTACCCAATTACAAGCGGCGCTCAAGGCATCATGGAGGAGCGTTTACTTCAACTTCGCCAGCTCTGACCGAAGTTCGTCAGGATGGAATCCAAATGGCCCCGGACGGCTCTTGTAAGCCACACGCCCATTCTTGTCGATCAAATAAATCCGATCCGGCCAGCCCGTGTACGCCCGCTCGGTACGATTGCTGAAATCATCAACCAGTGCAGGAAATTTGATTCCCAACTTACGGACGCACATTCCCGCGACATTCTCGCGCTCGCCAATGTTCTTTGGACTGGCGAAAACAACTCTATCGCGGACATTGCTCTGCATCTGCCAAACATCGCTCGGATGCGCTTCCAGGATGTACACGGCATAGAACTGCACGCGCGATCCGTATTCGTCATAAAGCTTGTTCAGAGCGGGAACCTCCCGCCGAAACGGCGGTCAAGTGTAGCTGCCGAAAACCAGCACCACCGGCTTCCCAGATTGAAACGATGAAAGGCTTACATGCGCCGTTTTGTCCAGCGTAGGTAGATTGAAATCCGGAGCAGCATCGCCCACGCGCAGACTGCCCGCCCGAGCCCGCGTCCACATCGTCTCGAACGGCGCCACGAGAAAGATAGCCACGGGCATCTTCGACATAAACCGGCCAAACTGCTCCGGTGGTTCGTGCATGGCGCGATTCACAGCAAACAACAACGTCGCGTACCCAACAACGAGAACCAGCACCACTGCGGCAATCAGCCGCCGCACACTCTTGCGTTGCCAGAAGCGTTCCATGGGATTGGCACTAGAGTGTACCGGCTGAGAGTCACCGAGTCGCTAATATTTTCAAACTAGTTTGGGGAGGACAGGGACTAAGCGAATAAAGGCTCTTTACAACTATCATTAAGACGATGCGATGCAGCGTCCTAGGAATTTTCGTGGTTCTTGCTGCTTTGGGAACGGCTGTCTCCCAGAATGGAAACCTCGGGCGTACCTCGGAAGGCGCGAAGAAGCTGATCGTTGTTACTACGCCCGATTGGAACGCAGTACAGGGGACACTCAGACGCTACGAGCGAAGCGGTACGACATGGCAGGCGGTGGGCGACGCGATTCCCGTTGTGGTTGGACGCGCGGGACTGGGTTGGAATCCGGCGTTGGTTCGAGAGCATCCCGAAGGTTATCAGGGGCCGGTTAAGCACGAAGGCGATGGACGCTCGCCGGCGGGAATCTTCCAACTTAAACGCGGAACCTTCGGGTTTGCGCCTGCGCTGCCGGGCTCGCGCATGTACATCCGGTTGACGCCTGCCATCGAATGCGTGGATGATCCGGACTCGCGGTATTACGCGCAGATTGTCGATCGCACGCAAGTGGACCAAGTGGATTGGAAGAGCTCGGAGAAGATGAGCTCAATCCCGCAATACCGCTGGGGAGTGGTCGTCAACTACAACATGGATCATCCGGTGCCCGGCGATGGATCCTGCGTCTTCCTTCATCAGTGGAGTGGGCCTATAAGCGGCACCGCGGGCTGCACGGCGATGTCAGCGGAGAACATCGAGCAGATCGTGCGCTGGGTCGACGGCGACGCCCGTGCCGTTCTGGTACAGCTTCCCAAAGCGGAACACCAGCGCCTTCGCTCGCGCTGGCAGCTGCCGTAGATTCAGGACCGTAGACAGTCTCGCACCACGGAGCCACGGTGGGCTCG
>CAYNPS010000169.1:0-4452 GCA_964399125.1 uncultured Terriglobales bacterium | reverse complement strand
TGCCGTAGATTCAGGACCGTAGACAGTCTCGCACCACGGAGCCACGGTGGGCTCGGAGCGGAGAAACGTCTCGAGTTTACGCGCGCTACCAGCCAGAAGCCTGCCAGCCAAGATAAAGACAATTCCCTGAATCCGTGGGTCTGCGGCGGTGTTACTCTTCTTCGGCTTCGGGCTCTGGCCAAATGAGCGATGCACCCACAGAGAGAGCCAGGATTCCAATCACCACGCCGAGCGTGATCGCTAATGGGAACTCGTAGAAGTGCGAGATCAGCATCTTCACTCCGATCAGGATCAGGATCACCGACACCCCGTAGTGCAGGAACCGGAACATGCCGAAAAAGTGCTCCAGGGCGAAATACAGCGAACGCAATCCGAGCACGGCAAAGACGTTTGAGGTGTAAACGATAAAGGCATCCCGGCTGATGGCCACGATCGCAGGAATGGAGTCCACGGCGAAGATCAAATCAGTTGTTTCGACCACCAGCAGCGAAAGAAACAGCGGTGTTGCCAGCCAATTTCCTTCGCGCTTAAAGAAGAAATTCTTCCCTTCGAATCCCTCAGTAATTGGGAAGAAGCGCCGAAAAATCCTAAGCACCAGATTCTTTTCCGGATCGACATCGGGCTCGCTGCTACGGAGCAACCCGATGCCGCTGTAGACAAGGATGGCTCCGAAGAGATAGATGATGAACTCAAAACGTTTGAGCAGCGAAACGCCAATCAGGATGAAGATCAAACGCATCACTAACGCCCCCAGCACTCCCCAGATCAGCACTTTGTGCTGAGAGTCGCCTGGGACGCGGAAGTAGCGGAAGAGAATCAGGAAAACAAAGAGGTTATCGACGCTCAGCGACTCCTCGACGACATATCCGGTGACGAACTGGAGCATAGCTCCGTGTCCGTGCCACAGATACACCAGACCAGCAAAGGCCGCAGCCAGTAGCACCCAAAAGATTGTCCACCCAACCGCCTGACGGAAGGTCATCCTGGGATGCCTGCGATGCAGGCCGATATCCACAGCCAACATCGCGAGGACAAAGAGGTTGAAGCCAATCCAGAACGGCCAGGATTCGGTCATTTGAGGAGTTCTAGTGAGTCCTCAGCAGTGTACAGAAAGGATGGCTGTCGGCTCTTGGCTGATGGCGTTCCGCCAGCAACCCTCTTCGCTGCCAAGAACGAAACGGCATCGTTGGTGATTCCCATTCTGAATGGGCAAACCAGGACGGCTGGCTGACTGAAACCCGAGAGCCGATGGCCGACAGCCGACTTTCAGCCATCCATACAGCCGCCACTTGCAACAGTTCTATGTGGGCCATACCGGGCCCGAGGTGTTGGCTATGCAATCACGCGCGCAGATTAAATCTCATCCGATCCATCCCATGCTGATCGTGCTGCCTCTGGGACTCTTCGTAGGCAGTTGGATCTTTGACCTGATCGGCAAGGCAACGAACAACGAGCTGCTCTGGGCGGCAAGCTACTACTCCGGAATTCTGGGAATCGTTGGGGGATTCTGCGCAGCGATTCCCGGTGCCATTGACTGGTTCACGGTTGTGCCTCCACGCTCCAGCGGGAAAAGGCGTGGGCTGCTTCACGCCAGCCTGAACGTCCTCGTGCTGATCGGGTTCATCATCATCGCCGCTCACCGTGGCAGCGCGATTGCCGAGCCCGGCGGCTTTGAGCTCGGATTTATGACAGCCTGCATCGTCGTGCTTGGGATAAGCGGATGGCTCGGCGGCACGCTTTCCTATCGCAATCAGATCGGAGTCGATCATCGGTATGCGAATGCCGGCAAATTCCGCGAGCGGACGATCGAGAGTTGGGATCGTCCGGCTTGCAATCAGAGCGAGCTCGGTGAAGGACAAATGATGCTGGTTCACGTCGGCGACGAGCGCGTAGTCGTCGGACGCTGCCCGCAAGGCATGATCGCGTTCAGCGACCACTGCACACATAAAGGCGGGCCGCTTTCTGACGGCGCCCTCGTCGGCTGCACTGTCCAGTGCCCGTGGCACGGCTCGCAATTTGACGTACACACAGGCCGCGTAGTGGCGGGGCCGGCGAAAAGCAAGATCAACGTATATGAAACCGAAGTACGCGGTGGTGAGGTTTATATAGTGCCGCTGCGAGCCGAAGAGAAGGATGAGAAAGAGCAAGCTCCCAAAGCGGCGTAATCTATGTTACAGGGACACTTACAAGGGAAGACGAAATTCGTTTTAAGGTTAAGGAGTACTCAAATCATAAGGCGCTGTTGAACTCGAGGCCTTCCCTATTCCCTGTAACCTGTTCCCTGTTCCCTATTTCTCTACTCCGTCCCCACTTCCACCGGCTCTTCTATGCGCGACTCCGGAGCAATTGGCGTTGCAGGCGGAGTCTTGCGTGCCTCTTCTACGTAACGATTACGCGCAGCACGCAGCTTGAGGAATGACTTAGCTTCTTTGTACAGGCGCTTGCGTTCGTCGTTGTTGAAGATCGCTTTGCGAACGATGCGATAGACCTGCTTCGGACGGAAGTAGTACTCGTCGTAGAAGCGGTGGACCATCTCCATCACGTAGTCGCGCGGCAGGCCGGGATACTCGATGTGGGCCATCTGGTGCCCGCCGGAATCGACCATCGATTGGCTGTTGATGATGAAGCCGTTCTTCTCGGCGAAGTCGTGAAACTCGGTGCCCGGATACGCGTGTGCGAGCGAAACCTGAATCGTTTCGCAGTCGAGCGATTTGGCGAAGTTGATGGTGTTGCGAATGGTCTCGCGGGTCTCGCCCGGTAGTCCCAAAATGAAATCTCCGTGGATCACCAGCCCGAGCTTGTGGCAATCGCGGGTGAAATCGCGCGCGCGCTCGACAGTCGCGCCCTTCTTGATGTTCTTCAGAATCTGCGCATCGCCTGACTCGTAGCCGACGATCAGCAGGCGGCATCCAGCGTCGCGCATGGCCTTCAACGTTTCGTAGTCGGTGGTTACTCGCGAAGTGCACGACCACGTAAGCTTCAGCGGCTTGAGCTTCTCGCAAAGTTCGACCGTGCGTGCCTTCTGAATGTTGAAGGTGTCATCGTCGAAGAAGTACTCCTTCACGTTCGGCCAATACTCTTTGGCTTTGGCCATTTCGCGAGCAACAGCATCGCTGGAGCGCTTGCGCCATGCGTGTCCGCTGAGCGTCTGCGGCCACAGGCAGAAGGTGCACTGCGCTGGGCAGCCGCGCGTCGAGTAGAGCGAAACAAATGGGTGAAGAAGAAATGGAACGTTGTAGCGAGTGACGTCCAGGTCGCGCTTATAGACATCGGTGACATCGGGAAGTGCGTCGAGGTCCTGAATCTGCGGACGGTCAGGATTGTGGACGACTCGTCCGTTCTTGCGATACGAGATGCCGAGAATGTCGTCGAGCGGCTTGCCTTGTGCGTACTCAACGACGGAGTAGTCGAATTCGCGACGGCAGACAAAATCGATGGCGTCGCACTCGGCGAGAGCTTTGTCCGGCGCAGTGGTAACCGGTGGACCAACGAAGGCAATCTTCAGCTTCGGGTTCGCCGCCTTCATTGCATAGGCGAGCTTCTGATCTCCTTGCCATCCCGGCGTGCTGGTGAACAGCACGAGAAATTCGTACTGCTTGCCGATCTCAATGGTTTCATCGGCAGAAACGTGGTGCGGAGGCGCATCAAGCAGGCGGGAACCTTCCAGCATGCCTGCCGGATAAGCCAGCCAAACCGGGTACCAGTACGATTCAATCTCTCGAGTGGCCGGCCAGCGCGAACTAGCGCCGCCGTCAAAGTTCTCGAACGAGGGAGGGTTCAGGAACAGGGTTTTCAATGGCATGCGTATAAACGTCAAATATAACATCCAGAAGCAGGACTCTTAGTCCGTTCGGATAAGAAAATGTGGCGCGAGTAACTACTTGGAAATATGCGACTTTTCGGGAATTGTCATTCCGAGCGGAGGCTCACGCCTGCAGTTGGCGTGAGCTGAAGAGAGGAATCCCTATTTCGGCCCTGTAAGCTCTCGCCAAAGCTCAAGATAGACGATAGGATTCCTCACGCCAAAATCGGGCGTTCGGAATGACAAACCTGAACCTACCTCGTCGACAACGCCCACTGCTCCAAATCCCCGGTCTGCTTCAGCAACTGCATCTGGGCCTTTTCTAACTCGTATGTCGCATCGAGCAGAGTCGAATACTTGTCGTTCTCGTCAAGCTGCGCCTGCTGCTGATCGCGCAGAGTCGCCTGACCGGCATCGACCTTTGCTTGCATGGCTTCCGTATTGTTTTGCGCGAGCTGGTATTCGAGCTTGGTAACCTCACGCGCGGCACTGAGCTGAGCCACGGTGCGCTGCAGCTTCAGGGTCTCGGTTGAGACCTGCTCCTTGGCCGCGTCGACGTCCTTGCGCGCGCGCAAAGCGTCGGCGTAAGCCGCCTCGCTGTGATCCTTCTGTCCCTTATTCAGAAATGGGAAACGGATTTCGACGCCAAT
>CAYNPS010000168.1:4418-7881 GCA_964399125.1 uncultured Terriglobales bacterium | reverse complement strand
GCTCTCGCGACTGCGTGGATCCTCCACCGCAGCGCGTTTGGTCGAACTCTCTATGCAATTGGCTTTTCTCCAGAGGGATCGCGGTTCGCGGGCATACCGGTGCGTCGGCGACTCACGCTGATCTATGTCGCCTCAGGATTTGCCTCGAGCCTCGCGGCGATCATCTACGCGGCGCATGTGGGCCAGGCGAAGTCCGACGCCGGCACCGGTTATGAACTGACGGCGATTACTGCAGTCGTACTCGGCGGCGCGTCTATCTTCGGCGGCCGCGGAACGGTGCTCGGGACCATTCTCGGTCTGTATGCTCTCGTTGTTCTGCAAAACGGATTGCGACTCGGAGCGATGCCGGCGGAATTCACCGGTGTTCTAACTGGCGTACTGCTGTTGGCGACTGTTGCATTGCACGGAGTGCGCCGATGGCGCCCACCGCGCAGAGTTCGTGCCGGATTGATTGAAGACAAGGAGTTCCATTTGAAAAATTGGCAAGTGGCGGTTCTTTGCGGCGTGATGGTGGTGTGCGCCTTGATCATCGCCGGCAGCAACTGGGTTTTGGTGCGCTCGATTCGCCAGCAATTCCAGCATGGCGCTAACGGGTCTGCGCAAACATCCGTGGGCCGCAAGCTCACGATTGCCATGATGCCGAAGGCAAAAGGAGATCCCTACTTCATCAGTTGCGAGAAGGGCGCCGAAGAAGCGGCGCACGAACTCGGAGACGACCTGATTTGGGACGGCCCAACGGATCTTGATCCAGCAAAGCAGAACGAAATAGTCGAGGCATGGATCACTCGCGGTGTCGATGCAATTTCAGTAAGCGTCGAAAATAAGCAGGCGATCTCCACTGTGCTGCGCAAGGCGCGCGGGCGAGGAATCCGCGTGCTTGCGTGGGACGCCGACGCAGAGCCGGACGCGCGCGATTTCTTCGTGAATCAAGCGACGCCGCAGGGGATCGGATACACGCTCACCGATGAAGCCGCGCGCATCCTCAACGGCAGTGGTGACTTCGCCATCATCACCGCGAGCCTCACGGCAGCGAATCAGAATGAGTGGATTAAGTACATCAAGGAGCGGCTGCAGCGCTATCCCAAATTGAAACTCGTTACAATTCAGCCCAGCGAAGGTGATCGCGATCGCGCCTTCGCGGAAACGCAAAACGTGCTCAAGGTGTACCCGAACGTGAAGCTCATCATGGCGATCGCCGCTCCTGCTGTGCCCGGCGCAGCCGAAGCGGTGAAGCAGTCCGGCCGTAAGGACGTGAAAGTTACCGGCCTCTCTCTACCGAATATGTGCAAGCCCCATATTAAGGACGGCACGATTGAGAGCATAGTCCTTTGGAATACAAACGATTTGGGATATCTGACCGTTGAAGCTGCTGACGCGCTCGCTCGCGGCCGGCTAAAACGTGGCGATCATGAGTTTCAGGGAGGCAGGCTTGGGACGGTTCAAGTGGAAGGCGATCAGATTATGCTTGGGAAACCGTTCGTCTTTAATAAGAGCAACATTGATCAGTTCGACTTCTAAAAAGCTATATCAGCGATGATCGAGTGAACTGTCACATCACGTCGCGATTCTTCAGATCGAACTTCTGTCCCGGCGATAGAACGATATAGCGCTTACCTTCATGATCCTTGTTGTCATGAATGAGCACGTGCCTGTCGCCGATTACTTCAAAGCTGTTTCCGTGGACAAGAATCGCGCCGGTCTCATCGATGCCAATGCCGAGTAGGTCAGGATGAGCTGCGATTACCTGGTCCAGGTCTGCCTCGCGATGACGCACGATTACGTGCTGGTCGATTGCGGAATGCTCCAGTAGGGCGAATCCAACCTCGTGTCCGGGAACCATCATGATGTGATTGTCGCCGTCGGGATTCTTAGCATTCCCAGCATCGCCGCGCACCAGGAATGAGCCCTGAATCGTTGCACCCGCTGAACTTCCGCCGACAACTCCGCCGCGAGCAAGCAATGCTTTGATCTCGCGCTCTACAGCGGTGCCGAGATAAGCGTCCGCCAGGCGCCACTGTCTTCCGCCTTTGATCCAAACTCCTGAAGCATGACGGAGTGGCTCGACGAAATCTTCCGCATTAGCCCGATTACGATCGCGCGTGTGGAGAACGGTCACGTGCTTCGCACCAAAAACCTGCTCGAACCAGGCAGGCTGTTTGTCCAATTCGAGCTGCTGATCTGACGCCGCGGTCGGGATGACGATGAAATTCGCGTTCGGACCTCCCGCGAGCTCCACAAATTTTGCTGCTATTCCGGGATTGATTTTTCCTCCGCCGTGAACGATCAGGAATCCATTCTGCGGTCCCAAAGTAGGACTGTGGTCATATTCAGTAGCCAGGAGCGGATGAACGGTGAGCAATAAGACAGAGGCCAGCCTGAGTGCGAGCATAGGTATTCCTAAATGGAAATCCCACACATTACGGGTCGGCGTGCGAGACAGTCAAGGCCGACGATCCGGCTTAATGAAGAACTATCGTTTGCCCTTCTTTGCAGATTTCGCTTGAGGCTTCTTTGCTGCGGGCTTTGCCGTGGCCTTTTTTGCTGGCTTAGCTTTCTTTGGTTCAGGCTTCTTTGCAGCCGGTTTCGGAGCTGGTTTGGCTGCTACCTTCGGGGCTGCGGTCTTCTGCGGCGGTGCTGCAGGTGCGGCGGCTTGAGCCTGAGGCTTCGCGGCCACTGCCTCTTTCTTGCCAGCCTTTGCCGGTTTGCTCGCTGGCTGTGCGGGCGCAGCCTCCCCACTCGGAGCTGCTTGCTCAGGCGCAGCAGGTGCGGGAGCCGCCGAAGCGGCAGCCGCTTTCGCCGCGACTTTCTTTTTGCCTCGACCGCGACGCGTTGGAGTAGGCGGTGCGACCGGCAATGGCGGCTGATGCGGCTCGAGGAATTTCACGATCTCGGCTTCGGTCTTCAGCTTGCCGTCGAGCATGAGAAAGAACATCTCGTCGAGCAACTTCTGATAAACGGGGAGATCCGGTGTGATGCGCATCTCCGTCATCTTGAGCAAGGGCATCTTCTGGCGATACTGCGGCCATTTTGTGAGAAACGCCTTGATCTTCTGCTCGACCGCCGATTGCCGCGTTGTCACATCAAGGAACAGGATCAGCTCCGGACGCGTCGCCATCAACAGCTTCCACGTCGCCGAAGGCGCAGCGTACTCCTTCGACATCAACTGCTTGGCGAGGTCCTTGGCGTCGTCCTCGATATTGCGCCACTGTTCGACGAAGTGCTGACGCGGTAAGAGCTTCTGCATCGCATGGATCTCTTTATCACCCATCTTCTTAGTGAGAAAGTACATGCGAGCGGCCGCCGGATCGGATTGAACTCCGATATCAGTAAGTTGCTGCCGCGTCTTTTGCAGAGCCGTTAGTCCCCCAGTATCGATCTTCGCCGTGGTCCAGGCCGGGAAAAGAATCTTCATCCAGCCTTCTTTCTCGAAGGCCTTCATCACGGCGACGGGATCATCTTCATG
>CAYNPS010000168.1:0-4318 GCA_964399125.1 uncultured Terriglobales bacterium | reverse complement strand
TCATCCAGCCTTCTTTCTCGAAGGCCTTCATCACGGCGACGGGATCATCTTCATGTGCGATCTGCTCGATTTCGTAGCCAATCGCACGATTGGAGATATATTCGAGATAGTTATTCTCTTTTGCTGCGTCAAAACGCGCTTGCGTACGTTCTTCCAGAGTCCAGTGAAAGCGCGTCATCAAGCGCAGGGCCCGCAGCATGCGCGAAGGCTCTTCCAGGAATGCGTAGTTCTGGAGAATGCGGAGGTGCTTGGCTTCGAGATCGGCAACGCCGTTGAAAGGATCCATCAAGAGTCCGCGCGAGCCAGGATTCAGCGACAGTCCCATGGCATTGACGGTGAAATCGCGCCGGCGCAGGTCCTCGTTGATGGTCTCGAAGGTCACCTCGGGCTTTCCCGGTTTGGGATAGCTCTCCGAGCGCGCGCTGGCAATCTCCGTCCGGACGTGATTGGGAAAGAGGACATAAAGGATGCGCATGTCCTCGTCACTTCCCTGAATAATGGCGCCGATCTTCTGCAGGTCCTTCTGCAGCTTGAGGACGTTGCCCTGAACGGTAAAGTCGAGGTCCCGGATTGGGAATCCGCTGATGATGTCGCGCACCGCGCCGCCGGTGAGATAGACGTTCATCTCGTACGCGCGGGCGATTTCCTGCACTTGTCCCACGACCTGGAGTTGTGCCGGAGACAACCGGCTCTCCATCATGTATATGTAGTCAGCCATTCTGGTAGTTCGTTAGTCCCTGGACGGCAGGATTTTCCGCGAGCCGATGGCCCAGACTGCCCATCCGGAAGGATTTGCTTGGGATCGGCAGGCCTGGATACCGTAAGCCAGTAAGTGTCTGCAAAACAGACACTTAGCCCGCTGCAGACCTTGAAAGGTCACGGCAAACTTAGAACAATATCACAGCCGTTGACAAGTTGGCTACTAGTCGGCCTCTCGGGCAACACCTGAGTGGTAAACATGCGAGAATCGGCCATCAGGCTCTGGCTTCGATGCCCTCGACGCACAAGAAAGTTATCGTCCGCAAGATGGACCGCGACACCCTCACGGGATACGTCTCCGGCAGCCATTTTGTCTCGGATGGAAAGCTGGAGCTTCTCACCCAGTCGGGCAAAGTGATCTTCATCGATCTGCGAGAAGTCAAAGGCGTTTATTTCGTCCGGGACTTTGCTGACACCGAGTCTCTCGGGCGCAAAACATTTACCGCGCGCCCGCGCTCGGAAGGCTTATGGGTGAGGATTGAGTTTACCGATAACGACATCCTCGAAGGCCTCATGCCCAACGATCTTACCCAGATCACGGGGGATGGTTACCTCATCATTCCGCCCGACACGCGCTCAAATACCCAGCGAATTTTCGTGCCGCGTTCGGCTCTATCGTCGTTAACTGTCCTCGCGGTAATCGGCGGAGCGGTTCGTAAGCGTCGTGAGGCGAAAGACACCGGTCAGGTGCCGATGTTCGGAGAAGAGGCGGCCGGTCCCTAATGCTGCGCGCGCGATTCACCTGAGATTCCCTGCGCAGGGAATCTTGCAGGGAAAAAATTCCCGCAGGAAAAAATTTTCAACGCCAGACCCGCATAAACACAGGCGATTTACATTGCACCAGGGAACCAGCAGGGAAAGAGCAGGGAACGCGGAACAATCGCCTTCGCTGCCGTCAGTTAGGACGCCTTTAGGGCTGCTGCGCCGGTGAGCCTGGCAAGCGGCAAGGAAAAGAGCAGCGAATCCCGATCCTCCCTGTGGGGTTCGCCTTTTTTCGGATACCGCGAGCTGGATTTCCTCGTTCAGCTCAAAGCACGGCCGAAGCGGGCTCTGCTTTGGCTCCGCGTGCTGCTCGGCCTGATTCCGCAGCACTATCTACTTGCCCGCCTTAGCTCCGCCTTGGTCCCCCGCAAACTCCTCCGACATCCAGTGCTGGAAAGCCGTCATGTTCTGCGGGCGGCCCAGGAAGTTCTTGACTAGATCGTTGGCGGACATTGTCCCACCTGGCTCGAGCACGACACGGCGATAGCGCATGGGCGTGTCGCCCGCGAGCAGATTTTCCTGATCAAACTGCCGGAAGAAGTCTTCCGCAATGACTTTGTCCCAAAGATAGGTGTAGTAAGCCGATGAATATCCGCTAAGGTGCGTGAACGAAGCCCACATGTGCGTGCCAGGAGTCTGTGTCAACAGGGTGTAGCGGCGAACATCCTGCTGAGTGACGGCATCGGGCTCGGTGGTCTGTGGATTGGATTTATACAGATCGTAAGAAACCGCCGTGTACTCGTTCTGAGTCATCGCCCAGGTGCCGCGTCCAAAAGCCGACGCGCGATTCATGCGTTCGACTAACTCGGCCGGAATCGGCTCGCCGGTTTTGTAGTTCCGCGCGAATGAGGCGAGTACCTGAGGACTGCGCATCCACTCTTCGAGCATCTGCGATGGAGCTTCCACGAAATCTGACTCCATCGTCAGTCCACTTACCCCCGCCCACTGCTGACTGGAAACGATCCAATGAATCAAGTGGCCGAACTCGTGGAAGAAGGTGACCACATCGGCATATTCCATCAGCCCCGGATCATCGGCGGTCGGAGCGGGAAAGTTGCAAACCAGAATGGCTTCAGGCAATTGCTTGCCGCGAATGCCATCGAGCACAGGGACCATTTCGGCATGGCTGTACTTGCCCGGACGCGGATGCAGGTCGAGATAGAAACGTCCCGTCATCTTGCCGTGATCGTAAACGTTCCACGTCTCAACAGCAGGATCCCAGGAAGGAACGTCCTTCTCCTGACGAAATTCAAGCTGGAAGAGCTTCGAAGCGGTATCGAGAATGCCCTTCTTCACTCCATCAAACGGCAGATATGGACGGACTGACTGCGAATCGAAGTTGTACTTCGCGCGCCGCACCTGTTCCTGCAGATACTGCAGTTCGTAGTCGCCGATCTGCGTCGCCTTAGGATCGCTCTTGCGCTTCTCTTCGAGTAGCAGCGCAAATTCCCGTTTTGCAACCGGCTTGGCCGCGCTATCGACCTGCTGAATAAAATCGGCGATGTTCTGCCCCTTCAGGATCATCTTGTCGGCAGCGTTATAGTCCGCCCACGACTTGTATCCGAGGAGCTGCGCGATCTCGTAGCGCGTCTGCATCATCTTCTTAAGCATGTCGAGGTTCTTGGGATATGCGCGGGTCTGGTATGCCTCGTACAGCCGCTTGCGAAGCGCGTCGTTCTTGGCGAACTTCAATACCGGCAGCAGGTCGGGATAATTCGTGGTGATCTGAATCTTTCCGTCGGCTCCGGGCTTGTGGCGATCGATGTAGTCCTGGGGAAGGCCATCGAGTTCCGAAACGGAATTGGCTGTAATGGACTTCTGCCCATCGGAGATGTTGCGATCGAACATCGACTGCTCTTCATTGAGCTGATCCTGCAGCTTCTTCAGCCGATCGCGCGTTTCCTGGTCCTTATCTACTCCCGCCAGCTTGAACTCGAGCAGTTGCCTCTGCACGTAATACCGCGTCGCCGGATCGGCCTTGGAAACATCGAGCGCCTGCAGCGCCTTATAGACATCCTGGTTCAAAGACAGTGCAGTAGCCGCGGCGCCCGCTTTCTGGAACATCGCCGTAGCGTGATCGCGGAAGGTCGCATCCGGATGCACCTGCTGCATGAGTCCCGCAAAGTACTGCGCCGAGCCAAGCTGATGCACAGCTTCGTCGAAAGGAACGAGCGTGTTGTCGACCGTCCTGGCCTCTTTTACGGCAACAACTTCATCGATCGCCTTCTGAGCGGCGGCCAGCCGATCGTTCTCAATCTTTTCGAAAGCGGCGACGTCGGGCTTCGTGCTCCAGATAGTCGGCTGGGAAGCATCTTGCGCGATCAGGCTTGCCGAACAGATCACAGCAAAAACAATAGGCGCACAACGGCAGACAAGTAGCATCGGTACCTCAAATACGTGAATTGCAGGGCTGAAGACGCAGTATAGAGGAAATAGACGGACAAACGCAGTGAGCGTTGAACCTGATTTTCGACGGTTCGTCCCAGGCAACGGAACCGCCGGCGGTGGCCGGTGGGGCGGCCGCTTGCGTTGCGGCTGCGCTTCTCCAAGGACGAGGTGCCATCGTGCTGCCCGGAGCTGGCCATCCGGCAATCTCCGGCCCACCGCCTACCGGCGGCGGTTCTGTCCTGCTCCAACACAGCGCCGACCCAGCAGCTCTGGCCAGGAGTTTCCAACCGCGTGCCCGCCGCCATCTAAGAGGAAGTGGCCAAGAACCGTTCCAAGCAGGAGCCGATTCCTTTCGAGCCGGACGAGGCGACGCCGCTTGACCTCTATACCCCTACTCATGGCAATATCC
>CAYNPS010000167.1:5442-7985 GCA_964399125.1 uncultured Terriglobales bacterium | reverse complement strand
GGCAAAGAGAGGTATTTCATCAACAAGCGGCTGGAGGAACTCGAGAAAGATCCGGGAGTGAACATCGAATTCCTGCGCTCTCATTTCGAGTACGCGCACGATCCAATGAACGCAGTGATCGCCTCTTCAGCATTCCCGATTGCTTATGAACCGGTGAAAATGCACGGTGGCTTATGGTCCGATGGCGGACTCGTCGCCAAACAGCCCATTACCCCTGCCATTCAGCTTGGAGCCGACGTGGTGTTCCTCGTCACCGTGGATGCCGAAAAAGAGATCGTTCCCAAAATAAAGACCTTCTTTGACGTCGGCATGCGCGCCTTTGACATTCTGATGTCGCGCAACGTGCTCGCCGAGCTGCGATTACTAAACAATGTCAATCAAATCTGTGAAGGATACGCGGAAAAGAATGGCTTGCGTCCGGAGCAAATCGTGCTCGAAGTGGGCACGCACACTTACCGCTATCTGAAGGCGTTTACCATTCGGCCCGCCGCTCCCCTTGCGGCGACACTCCTTGATTTCGATGGTCGCATCGTCCGGCCCGCGATCGAGCAGGGATACAAAGACGGGACGGAGGCAGTCAAGAAATTCATGGAGTACGTATCCGAGGCTCCGCTGAGGTCTAGCAAACGCGTCTTGCGGCTGGCGTCACAACAAGAGAGCGTGCTCACGAGCTCTTAGCTGGGTACGCGCCGACTAGTACAGTGGGCCTTTAAGTACTGTCATCCCTGCGAGCGCCACGAATTCGTTTCTGTTCTCCTGTCATCGTCTTTGCGCTCGCGGGGACCTGCTGTTGCTTCGGCAGAAAAGCAGATCCCCTTCAGCGCAAGTTCAACTCTTCTAGTTCGAGACATCTTCGCTGCGCTGAGAGGGATGACAATTCTTGAAGACGGTCCTGGAGACTACGATGCCATGAGCTTCTTCGCGATAGACACATATAGCTCCACCGCCTCGCTCAATTCCCTTTTCGGGATGAACTCCCCGTCAGTATGGGCGACGTGGATCGATCCCGGCCCAAGCAGTACGGGCTCGCCCCAATTCGTCAGAGCAGGAATATCGGTAGTAAACGCTGCAATCATTTCCGGGATGCCGTCGACCGTCCGCAGCTTCATGTAGGGAATCTCAAGCGCAAACTCCGGATCGGCGAGTCCCTCCACGGCTCTCTGAATATCCTTACGCAGCTTCTCAGTCGGACCAACCAGTCGGTACAGCAATTGCGCGCGTGCAAAGTCGGGAATGACGTTAGGGGCACGCCCACCTTCGATCTGACCAATGTTCAGAGTCGCCGGACCAATTTCAGGATTGTTCGGCAGCGGCATCTCCAACAGCCGATAGAGGGCTTTAACCAGTTTCTCGATCGCGGATTCGCCCAGGTGCGGGTACGCCGAGTGCGCCATGCGTCCCGTCGCTGTGAGTTGCACTCGCAGCGTGCCTTTCGAAGCACGGCCGATTTTGTTTTCCGTCGGCTCGCCATTGATGAGAAAGCGGCAGCCGGGAGTACGAAGGTTTGCCTCTTTGGCGCCTTGGCTATCGCGCTCCTCCCCAACCACGAAGAGCAGCCCGATTCGAGAATAGTTGCTCCTAAGCCTCTCGGCGGCGGCGATTTGCGCAGCGATGATCCCTTTGGCGTCGCATGAGCCTCGGCCATAAATCTTTTCGCTATCTTCGGACGAAGCAAAAAAAGGAGGGACGGTGTCCATGTGCGTGGAGAAAACCAAATCGGGACGATCGTCAAGTGCGGCATAAACATTATGCCGCGTTCCCTCGACCAGCATCTTCTCAGTGCGGTATCCCAATTTGGAAAGCAGGCGATACAGATATTCGCCGACTTCAGCTTCGTTGCCGGTAACCGATTCAACGTCGATGAGCTCGCGTGTGAGCCGAACCAGGTCCATGAACACAGCATACTTGGCGACGTGAAACTTGGGAATTTTGTGATTTCGTAACTGCGTGATTTCATGATTGAGCGATTTAGATCCCCAAAATCGCGAAGTCACGCAATCGCGAAATGCAATGCTGTAGCTGCGGCTAGAATGCTATTGAGACCTCTTGCCGAACGCTATCCAATCTTTATTCCTCGCCGGCCCCGCAGGGCGGCTCGAAGCGTTGCTGAACGCCGGCGATCCGGAGGCGCCCTACTCGGCGCTCGTCTGTCATCCGCATCCACTGCACGGCGGCACCATGCACAACAAGGTCGTGTATCACGCTGCGAAGGCGCTCAACGGCTTCGGACTGCCGGTGCTGCGTTTTAATTTTCGTGGCACGGGTCTCAGCGAAGGCACGCACGATCACGGCCGAGGCGAGCGCGACGACATTCGCGCCGCCTTGGATTGGCTGGAACGCGAATACCGGAAGCCCATCATTTTTGCAGGATTCTCATTCGGCGCCGCCACAGGATTGAAAGCCTGCTGCGCCGATCAGCGGGTAGTGGGACTCATCGCCTTGGGCACTCCTCTTGCCGTAGAAGAGCGACTTTATACGTATTCCTATCTCGCGAATTGCAGCAAACCGAAACTAATGGTCAGCGGAGACCACGATCAATTCGC
>CAYNPS010000167.1:0-5342 GCA_964399125.1 uncultured Terriglobales bacterium | reverse complement strand
TACCTGATCAGCGGCGGAGCGTCGGCTCTGGTCGAGGTACCGCGTTATGAAGAAATCTCGCTCGAAGATTTGATCGATACTTATCGGGTCCTTGTCCATTCAAGCGCCGCCATCGGAGAGATCAACACGATCCGCAAGCATTTGTCCGCGATCAAAGGCGGAAGGCTGGCGCAAGCTGCATTTCCTGCGCGGCAGGTGAGCATCATGGTGAGCGACGTTCCGGAAAACACGCTCGATGCGCTTGCCTCCGGCCCAACGATGCCTGACTCATCCACGGCCGCCGATTGCTATCGCATCGCCGAAGAACATGGAATCACCAGCCAACTTCCCAAAAGCGTACGACGGCTTTTTGTCGAACGCCTGCTCGAAGAGACTCCCAAAGCAGATGATCCCGCCTTTGTAACCTCACGCTGGTGGGCGATTCTCTCCAGCAGTTCAGTGGCAAAGACCGCAGCCGCACTGGTTGCGGAGCGCGGATTTGCTCTCGAAATAGACAACGCTCCTGACGACTGGCCGTGCGAGAAAGCAGCGGACTACCTGCTCGATCGCGTACGCGAGCTGCGCAGAGGAGCGTCGCGCGTCGCAGTGGTCTCGGCAGGAGAGATCACGCTTAGAGTACCGACCGGTGCTGGCGTTGGTGGACGCAATCAGCATTTCGCTCTTTACTGCGCGCAGCAGATCGCAGGCGAAAACATTTGCGTGCTAAGCGCAGGCACCGACGGAATCGATGGCGACAGCCCCGCTGCAGGAGCTGTGGCGGACGGGACGACTCTGGAGCGCGCGCGGAACGCAGGCATAAATCCCGACACGGAACTAAAGAATTTCAACGCATTTCCCGTATTCGATCGTATAGGTGACGTGATCGTCACCGGGCCTACCGGGAACAATGTCCGTGATCTACGAGTTCTGCTGGCGTGGTGAGTGGGAAAGAGTGCCCCGGGCAGAGGATTTTCTAAGACAGCGACTTAGCGAAAGATTCTTGTCCTACCCTCTTCCAGCACCAGCACACGGTCGGTTACTCCCGCAGCAGCCGCGGCGATCTGAAGGCGCTGCAGCGGCTCTTCCATGGGCTCGTAGGAAAGACGGAAAGTTCCATAGTGCATCGGAATCATCGTCTTGGCCTTTAAATCCAGAAAAGCTTGCAGTGCATCCTCAGGACTGGTGTGGACGTTGCGATAATGCGGAGGATGATAGGCTCCGATGGGCAGCAGTGCCAATTCGGGATGCAGACGGCGTCCGATCTCGCGGAAGCCGTCAAAGTACGCAGTGTCGCCAGCGTGATAGAGCGAATGCTGCGCTGAACGAATCACATATCCGCCAAACCCTCGGTGGAAGTCCCGCAGCATGCGCGCGCCCCAGTGTTGCGCAGGCGTTTGCGTAATGCTTAGCTTGCCCTCGTGGAACTCCTGCCACCATTCGAGTTCGTGAATTGCACTGAATCCAAGCCGTCCGACGATGTCGCGGACATTCTTGGGTACAACAATCTGTGGAGCCCGCCCGCAGCGCCAGCACGTGAGCCTCGCGATCGCCCGTAGTGATGGCCGATGCAGGTGGTCGAAATGTGCGTGGCTCACGAGTACATAGTCGATCGGCGGAAGGTCGCGCAGACGAACTCCGGGCCGCCGCTGGCGTTTCAAAACGATGAGCCAGCGCGCGAAGTTGGGATCGATCAGGAGATTCATGCCGCCGATCTGGACGAAGAATCCGCTGTGTCCGATGAACGTGATTCCAAGCTCGCGCTCGCCGGAAAGCACCGGCTTGTAGGGACGACCCGTGCGAGGAGTAAACGCCGAGGCGCGAACCAGTTGCCCAAACTGCCGGGCTTTTCGGCGGATGGTAATGTTCAGCATTGGCCCGCTTTTATGTTAGACGATGATGGGCCAATGTGAGATGCGCAGCGGGGAGGAACAATCGCTATGCCACGCCTTCTCCCAGAAGCGTTCCCTTCAGTTTTCCTTTCAGAGTCCGCGGCCCGTGGCTCTGACCTTGAATGGTTGCTATTTCCCCGGATTCGATGAGCATTTTGAGTTTGCGCAGGCTCTCGCGCACATGCCGTTGTGGATCGGCGCCGACAATCTGTGGAGCGCTCGAGTGCAGAATTCCGGTATGCAGCTTGAAGCGCAAGCTAAGCGTAGCCAGCGTCCCGCGATCCGCAGGTAGTTCGGCGAGCGTCAGCTCGACGATGCAGTCGGCGCGGCCTTGTCGTTGATCGGGAAGTCGCCAGCAAATGCGTTGATACGGCGACTCCTCAACAATCTGAAACTTCGAATCTCTGGGTTCCAGATTGGGATTTGGCGGATCTTCGATTTTTTCCTGCTCCGCCGCTGGCGAGAGTTTGCGGGTTCGTGCGATCCATAACTGCTCTTTGCCGGCGTTCTTGCAGAAGGAATAAATCTCTGCCGGAGTCGCCATCATGATTACGCTGTGGTGCAGCGAGGCTTCCGTTCCGACCAGATCGGCTATCGGCCCAGCGCTCGCGGCCTTTAAAGCAATCGCACCTCCTGCAAGGCCCAGAGCTGCTCCCGAGGCCGACTTGCGGGTCCAGCCATAAACCGACAGAGCCGCGCCGGCAAACATCGCGCCCCACGCGGCCTTGTTCGCGTGCTTTTGCTTTGACTCGGCTTCCATGCAGTTAATGAGTCTTTGGTCGTTGAGATGAGTCGGCAGGAGCTTGCGATGGCTGGAGAACCGGCTTTCGGCTATCGGCTTTCGGCCAGCTACCTTTATGAATACTGATCAACAGAAGTCGCCCGTTCGCCTGAACTCTGCAACGGACAATCGTGTCCGGAAAAAACGTGAGCTGGCCGAACGCCGATAGCCGAATGCCGACAGCCGCTTTACTCCAGCTTTATCCAAGTCGCTCGCGCATTCGCGCACAACTGTCCATCTGGATCATAGAGAGCGGCGCCAGCGTGGAATTTTCGGCCTTCATTCCCAGTCGGCCAGCTCAAAACGACATAGGGACGCAGCGGATAGACCGGCGCGATCTGCTCGACGGCCAAGCGTCCAGTGACCAGAGTTCCTCGCCAGGGAAAGCCAGCTGCGAAGCCTGTGGGGCAATCCATTGCTGCCCACACGAACTCGGGACGAACAACTACGCCGCCACTAGCCAGCGAAGGGTCGGGAACCCAAGGTGCGGCAAAGATTGAGCTACTCTCGTTGTTCAATCCCAAGCGGCCAGGAAAAATGCGCAAACCATCGCCAGTCGCCCGCTCCGGGCCGCAGGTGAAGCAAGTGGGAAACGGATGATTCGTGAATGCGGGAGAGCCTATGGCTGCCCGCTGAGCTTCGACAAATGTGACTGTCCGCTGCTCGGTTCGCGCGATTTCTGTGGAAGCAGCTTCGATGATCACTTCATCGCCGTCCAGTAGACGTGTGCCCTTTTCGGAGATCTCTGTCTTGAGATCCCGCTCGAGGGGAATCGGCTTCTTCAGTGTGCATTCGCAAGCTCCTGGAACAAGCGAAGCCAGCATTCCTGCGCTGTATCCACCATTGCCGCTGGTCGGTGGTCCGCAGAATCGTTTCGCAATTCGGATCGTGAAGGGCATGGAATTGCAGGATAGCAAGAAGGTTTGCGTTGCCGAACACCTGGTGTTGGCATGAGGCATCTCTACCGTTTCGATAATTTGTCCAGACGCGAATGGAGATGATGAGAATTCATCACTCTAGCGCGCGAACGGCACGCGTGAGCCTACGCCGGGAATGACAGGAACTCTATCTTCCGAACCCCGCCGCTTCCATCTGCTCGCGGGCCGCATCCGCCGTAGAACCAATGCCTTGTACTTTGAGTTTGAAGTCGTCGGGATTGGTCGCGTTCTCCAGCGCCGTCTCGTAGGTGACCAAGCCTTGCTGGTACAGGTCGTAGAGTGACTGATCGAAGGTCTGCATCCCATATTGGGATGTACCGGCTGCGAGGGCTTCGCGGATCATGCGCGTCTTTTCTGGGGTGATGATGCATTCGCGAATGAACGCAGTCGATATAAGAACTTCGACTGCGGGCACTCGTCCGTTGCCGTCGGCCTTACGCACCAGGCGTTGGCTGATGACTGCGCGGAGCGTCGCCGCAAGCTGCATGCGAACCTGCTTCTGCTCCGGCGGAGGGAAGACGGAAATAATACGGTTAATGGTTTCGACGGCATCGAGAGTATGCAGCGTGGAGAAGACCATGTGGCCGGTTTCGGCGGCGTGCAGCGCGGTCGAGATGGTTTCCAGGTCGCGCATTTCGCCGACCAGGATCACATCAGGATCCTGACGCAGGCTGGCGCGCAGCGCCGATGCAAACGAGGGCGTATCGACTTCTACCTCGCGCTGGTTTACGAAACCACGCTTATCGCGATGGAGGAATTCGATCGGGTCCTCGATGGTGATGATGTGCTCGGGCCGGAGAGAGTTCACGCGATCGATCATCGCCGCCAATGTCGTCGATTTTCCTGAACCGGTAACACCGGTAACGAGAACGAGTCCGCGAGCCTCGTCGCAAATCTTCTCGATAACTTTGGGTAGATAGAGTTCATCGAGAACGCGAATCTTGGTGGGGATCACGCGAAGAACAAGTCCGACGTTGCCGCGCTGCTGAAAGACGTTCACACGGAATCGTCCGAGCCCAGCGACTCCGTACGCCATATCAAGCTCGGCCGTCTCTTTGAATTTCTGCTTCTGGCGATTCGACATCATGCTGAACGCCATGTTCAACATATCTTCGGCTGACGTACGCGACTGCTCGCTTAGCGGCACGAGTTCGCCATCCACGCGAATGTGGGGAAAGTTGCCAACCTTCAAATGCAAGTCGGACGCCTTGCGATCCATGGCGATCCGGAGCAAATCATCAATGTTCATCGTCTATCCCTTGGTCGGCGCACTTGGCGTAAACTTTCCGGCTCTAACCTATGGCGCGCGAATCGTCCGCCTTGCGGAACGGTGGAAGCTTGGCGAAAGTTAGCATGACGACCTTAGCCGTACAATCGGGGCAGCTACTTAGTTCACATTACTTTCGGTCACTTCACCTGCACTCCGACATCGAATAAGCATGGAACGCGAAAGCCCGCACAGCACCTCGGCAGCAACTTCGACATACCTGCCCCGTGTAGTCGTAATCGGCGGTGGCTTTGGTGGACTTAAGGCCGCACTTGGACTCGCGAAGGCAAATGTGCGCGTGCTTCTGCTCGACCGCAAGAACCACCACACGTTTCAGCCTTTGCTATACCAGGTTGCACTGGCGGCGTTGTCGCCGGCAGATATCTCGGCGCCGATCCGCACTGCCGTGCATGGGAAAAAGAACGTCGAAGTCTTGATCGGTAACGTTGTCGGCTTTGATCTCGAGCGCCAGATCGTGCATCTCGAAG
>CAYNPS010000166.1:0-8017 GCA_964399125.1 uncultured Terriglobales bacterium | reverse complement strand
CTTTAGCGTCGTCTAGATGAATCCGTATAAATCGCGCTTTAGCGCCGGCGGACGCGCGAAGCGCGCGTGCGTGGACCAGCGCTAAAGCGCGGATGTTGCAGGAGCTCTATTGACGCGAGGCTTGGAAAGCCTCGCGCCCCCGACTGAAGTCGAGGGCTTTTCCCTAGAACCCAAACTACACTAATAGTTAAACTGCTATAGCTGTGCATACGCGCAGGGCTTTTGGTAGCACCCGCACATCCACTGGCGTTTCGCAGACGAACTCGCCGTCCGCATAGACCGTGACTGGAGGATTGCTGTCGACTCGCACGCTTGAAGCGCGCATGAAGTGCACCTCCGGCAATTGGAGATGTGTGCCGTGGAGCAGGGAGAGCGCCGCCCGGGCCAGCCTCGCCCGACTCATGGCATCGGCGAGTACGCAATCGAATTCTCCGTCGTCAAGTCGTGCTGCCGGAGCGATTGGCAAACCTCCACCGAACGACGGAGTATTGGCCATGGTGAATAAGCACGCGGTGCGTTCAATCTCCTTCGCAGTACTGCCACTGCCAGCCGAGATCCTTAGTTCCATTTTAGGATTTGCCCGTATGCCGTTCATCGCCGCAATTAAGTAACCGCCGTGACCGCGCAGCCATCGCGGCATGCGGTTCGCGAACTCGCCCGCAGCGGCATCGAGACCAACTCCGGCAGTACAACAGAAAGACGTCTCAGCGCCGTTCGAATCGATGATTAGACCAACGTCGATCTCACGCACGGCTGCGTTGCCTCGGACGAAAACGCTGGCGAGATCAGAGCCATCGCCGGCGGAATGAATTCCAAGGGCACGCGCGAGATCGTTACCACTCCCGGTTGGAATAATGAGAATGGGCTTTCGGCATCGGACTAATTCGGGAAGGAAGCGGTGTATTGTGCCGTCTCCGCCGAGGACGATGATCAGATCTGTATCCGCTTTGCAGCGGAGTTCATTGGCTGCAACGATGCGGAGATCCGCGGAGCGCAGCAGTTGAAGATTCCTGCCGTGATCACCGGGACCGAGGATTGCTTGCGCGATCATCAATCGTAGCGAGCCAAAAACCCGGGCGACGGCGCCTGGTTCCACGTTTATACAAAACAAAAAACCCGGATTTCTTGAATCCGGGTTTCAGAATGATAACTGTGACTTCGATTAGTGATTGGCGCCTGATTGCGGCTGTTCGAGGACGATGCCGCCCGGGCCTTGCTGCTTCTCGGCTTTGGCCTTCTTGGTATCCATGGTCTTCTTCACCCAATCATCGGCCGTTGCGAGGTCCTGTTTGCGCGCTTCGGGATCACCGCATTCGAGATCGGCCTTTTCGCGGAAGAGAAGGTTCAGGTACGCCATCGCATCGTCGTAGTCTTTGCGCAGGGTGATCGCCTTGTTCAGATCGTCAATGCCTTCCTGCACTTCCTGCTGATTCTTGGACTGAATGTCAGCACAGAGCTTCTTATCTTTGATCGGCTCGTCGGCCTTGATGCCGCTGGCGGTCTTGGCATCCATGCGGCGCTTGTAGGCTTCCGTCCAGTCGATGACGGCGACCGAGTAATAAGCTTCAGGATCGCTGGGATCGGCCTGCAGGACTTTTTCGTGATACGACTTTGCTTGCTCAAGATCCTGCAACTTGTCCTCAGGCTTGGTCGCGCCACTAGCCATATTGAAGTAGAGCGACGCAATCCCCTTCAGGCTGTTGATGTCGTTGGGACTCTTCTCGAGCAGCTTCTTGAATTCGTCGATGGCCTGGTTGCAATTACGAGTGTTCTCGGGAGTCTCGACACCGGGAACGCATTGCTGAGCATAGGCCGTGGCGAGGTATAGGCCGGCTACGGAAAGATTGGGATCAAGATTTACTGCGTTCTTGAAATGCTCAATGGCAGCGTCATACTGTGCGCCTCGATACGACTGGACGCCCTTGTTGAGCTGATCGCGCGCCCTGAGCTTGTCACATCCCACCCCTGTCAGTGACGCAAGCACTGCGAGCGCTGCCAAGAAACGTGCGCTTCTGTTCATGAAGGTTTTTTCCTTGCCTCGGAGGCAAAAAATTAATGATGAAAGCTAGTGCATTGTACAGCAGCGGCTTTCGGCTATCGGCTGTCGGCGTTCGGCCAGCTACCGGTTTCCCGAACTGACGAAAACGTGTCACAGAATGCGAGAAAGCTGCTCGCGATCATTTTCCCCGATGCCGCTTACAGGCCGAAAGCCGATTGCCGATTGCCGAAAGCCTGTTTACTGTCCCGCTTCGATCTTCGCCGTGATCAGTCCAACTTTGTCGACGCCCGATGCGTGCGCGATGTCAATCACCTGCGCAACATCGGAGAACGGCACTTCATCGTCGCCTTTGACGAACATCACTCGTTCTGCGCGCGTCTTGAAGATGTCGGTCAAGCGCGTCTGCAGATCGTTCCAAGAGGTGTCGTCCTGGTTGATTTTCAACATGGGGCGCTGTCCCGGAGCACCTTGAACCACAGACACCACGATGGTGCGGTCGTTCGGTTCCTGCTGCTTCTGTTTGTCTTTAGGAGGCTGCGGAACGAGCGCGTCGAGACCGCGCGGCGTGAGCGGCGTGATGACCATGAAGATGATCAGCAGCACCAGCAGAACGTCGATCAGCGGGGTGACGTTGATGTTTGCGCTGGGGCCGCCACCGTGGCCCCCAACTGCCATTGCCATATTGGAATCCTCGATATTTCCGCCAACGCGGCGGAAGTTAAAACTACTCGCCGCCAGCGGCGGTCTTGCCCGGCTGCTGTTCTGCCAAAGGACGCTTCTGCTCGGTGAGCAGACCCAACTGATCGACTCCCGCCGAGCGAACATTGTCGACAACCTCGACTACGGTTCCGTACTTCGCGCGCGCATCGGCCTTCACATAAACGCGCTTGTCGGTCTTGTTGGCCAGACGATCGCGTACTTTGTCGCCAAGCTGGTCGGCGCCCATCTGGTCGTTATTCAGATAGACCTTATTGTCGCGCGTGATAGCGATCAGGATCGCATCTTCTTTGTCGGCATCCGGCATTTGCTCCGGATTGTTGGTCTTCGCTAGCTCCACGCTATGGCCTTTCTGCAGCATGGGCGTGATGACCATGAAGATGATCAGCAGAACCAGCATCACGTCAACCATCGGCGTGACGTTGATGTCGGAGTTGACCTTCTTACCTTCGTCTCGTTTTGCTAAAGCCATTTTGTTTGCCTATTTCATCTGGATGCCCTCTGGCATCCTGGGATCTCAGCCGAGGAGGAGCCTCCTTCAGCGCTTGCACGTTGCTAGCACCGAAGGAGGCATTGGCTACTCTCGAACTGCTGCGACTTATCGACGTCCGCTGCGCTTCAGGAAGTAATCGATCAGCTCAGAGGACGAGTTATCCATCTCCACGTCGAAGGCTTCAACCTTGTTGGTGAAGTAATTGAACATCATCACGGCGGGGATGGCGACGAACAATCCGATAGCCGTGGTCACCAGCGCTTCTGAAATACCGCCGGCGACCGCGCCGAGACCGGAGGTCTTCTGCGCTGAGATCTGGCGGAACGCGTTCAAAATACCGACCACCGTACCGAACAGTCCAACGAACGGAGCCGTCGAACCGATCGTCGCGAGACCGCCGAGTCCGCGCTTCAGTTCAGCGTGAACGATGGCTTCGGCACGCTCCAGAGCGCGCTTGCTGGCTTCAATCTGCTCGCCAGGAATGTCGGTGGATTCGCCGTGCGCTTTGAACTCCTGCAGTCCGGCGGTGACTACCTTCGCGAGATGCGACTTCTTGTTACGCTCGGCTACGCGGATGGCTTCGTCGATCTTGCCGTCGCGCAATGCGCCGGCAACCTGCGGAGCAAACGAACGCGACTGCTTGCGCGCCGCGTTGAAGGCGATGTAGCGGTCAATCATCACGCCAATCGACCACGCCGACATGATGAAGAGAATGATCACGACGATGCGCGCCAGCCAGCCCATCTGCTTCCACAGCGAGATCGGATCCCATCCGATTTCGCCGGTGTCGGCTTGGAGCCACATGGCCAGAACAGGCAGCTTGTAATACGCCACCGTTGCGAGAGTTGCCAGTTGAATCACTTGAGTTAGTCCTCCTCAGAACTATTCATTCAGTGCGACTATGAGTTTTGAACATCAAAGCCCGCGGAATTGCTATAGAATTCGACTCCAGCCAATCCTTAGATGTTCCCGCGCGATGCCTCCGCGAAGCGGCATTCACACCAGAAAAATCTTTCACTCAAGACCGGCTCACTGACCAAGAGCTCTCGACCAAAACACCCCAACCTGTCACGAGCAAAGCCGTGTTTGATCGAGGGGAATTACGGAACAACAAGGTAGGGGCAGCTCTGCCCCTCCATAAATCAGAAGCTCACATCATGCATTCGGGTTATCCAGAGGGAACCCGGCACTCAGCTGTCAGCAATCAGTCTTCAGCCAAAGCTGAGCGCGGATTGCTGACTGCCTGATTTCTACCCGCCGTTCAAGGTGAAATTCACCTGAATCGTCGTTTCGACTTCCACGGCCTCACCATTCAGAATGTACGGCTTGTACCTCCATTGGCGAACAGCATCCATGGCGGCTTGATACAACATCGGGGGACCGCTGATCGCATGCAAACCCTCGATCGTACCCTGCTTGCTTATCGTGGCTTGCAGCACAACTTGTCCTTGAATGCGCGCCGTTTTCGCGATCGCCGGATACACCGGATTCGGTCCGGAAATCTTGTTACCCGCAACTACGCCGGAGGAAACTCTCACCTTCTGCGGCGCAGCTACCTTCGGCGGAGGAAGAGACGATCCCACGATTCCGCCAAGCACGCCACCCATACTTCCACCAGCGACGCCTCCCGGAACTCCACCGACAACGCCCATGCTCGGCGGCGGGGCTTCGTCTTCCTTAAGCATCTCGATTTTCTTGGGAATCTTGGTTGGGGCGCGCAGTTCGTTATTTACGATTTCCGTCTGCACCTTTATCACTTTCACCGGGGCTGCTGCCGGAGGCGGTGGCGGTGGTGGTGGCGGCGGTGGCGGCGCGACCAGGAAGGTCATGAGCTGCTGCTTCGGCAACGCCTCCGTATAGATAAGAGGGATCAGAACCAGAACACCAAGCAGCAGCACCTGCAAGGCAAACGAAAAGAATGTTGTTAAGCCGCGCTTGGTTTTGATTCTCCCCGACGATTCGACCAGGCTGTCCTCAAACATACCTATCTCTCCACTAGGGCACTAGCTAATGTTTAGACACCAGGGACCCTTATTTTGCTCCCAAGGGAACCGGCAATCGGCATTCAGCACTCAGCATTCGGCAAAACCTCCTAATGACCCCAACATTAGGCCGACTGCCGAGTGCCGATTGCTGACTGCCTGCCTCAGCTCCTCGTTCCCGTTCCCTGTAACTTCCCTGTTTTCTGGGCTGCTCTCCGGGCGCCGGCTCCGGGTACGACAACCGTGCCGGTCTTCTTCATGCGCCAATCCTGGTACGCCACCAGCATGGGAGCTGCTACAGCAATCGAAGAATAAGTACCAATTAGGATGCCCACAACCAGGGCAAAGGAAAACCCGCGAAGAACCTCGCCGCCGAAAAGATACAGCGAGAGCACCGTCAGAAACGTCAACCCTGAAGTGAGAACTGTTCGACTCAGGGTCTGATTGATGCTGCGGTTAACGATCTCCGCCAGCGACTCACGCCGGAGCAGCTTTACATTCTCTCGGATACGATCGAAAACGACGATGGTGTCGTTCATCGAGTATCCGATCAGCGTCAGAATCGCGGCGATAACTGTAAGCGTTATCTCTTGATTTTTCAAGGAGAACGCTCCGACTGTGATCAGCGTGTCGTGAAACACCGCGACTACAGCGGCTACGCCGTAGATCCACTCGAAGCGGAACGCGAGGTAAACCAGCATTCCCGCAAGCGAATACAGCGTTGCCAATTCAGCTTGATGCGTGAGCTGTTTTCCCACTTGGGGACCAACGATCTGAACACTGCGCACGCCGAAGCCAGAAGTGAAAGCTCCTTCTTTGAGTGACGAGACAATCTGTGGCTGGACGATGCCGTTCAGGTCGTCAACTGAGCCGAGCACCCCTGAGCGAGTCTTATCGCGGAAATCCGTGATCTGCCGCGCGATCGCGCCATACCGCGCAGAGGCGTCCGTTCCCAAATGGAGAGGATCTTTGTTCAGCAGGTAGTCGGAGATTTGTGACGGACTGGAATTGTTCAGATCCAGCTTGCCTTGCTCATTGCTGCCACCGAAATACTTCTCCATCACCGCGACGATGGCTGCGCGTCCGCGATCGAGCGACTGCTCGCTGGTTTCCTTTTCGGGAAGGCTGATGATGACCTCATTCGCCCCAGCGCCGCCGATGCTCTGAATCTTGAAGTCGTGATACCCGGCTTCATCGATCGAACGACGAATCTTGCCGTCGTCAACGGTGTTGACGAATTTTACGTCCACCTGCGTTCCGCCGCGGAAATCTACGCCCCACGGAATACCGTGCCAGAAGATCAGCGAGATCAATCCCGCCACGCTGAAGATCAGAGAAAAGCTGAGGAAGTACCACTTCTTCCCGAGAAAATCGATGTTGGTGCTTTTAAAGAATTCCAATGTGTGTCCTTACCGCTTGAGCTACCAGCTTCCAGCTACCAGCTTCCAGCCAAACCTAAAAGCAACATCGGAAGCGGAGAACGGAATTCTGAGAGCTATCTGATAACAAATCTTCAATTAAACGACTGCGGCTGCAAAGCCCAGGCACCGGCTGGTAGCTGGTAGCTGGAGCTGGCAGCTAAATACTCAACGCTTCCCCGCGCTCTTTTCGGTTCAACACCGCATCGAAGATCACGCGAGAGACGAACACGGCGGTGAACAGGTTTGCCAGCAGACCGAAGGTCAGCGTTGTAGCAAATCCGCGCACCGGACCGGTTCCAAAAATGAACAGAATGAATGCTGAAACGATCGTGGTCACGTGCGTATCGACGATCGTCAGCCACGCATGAGCGAATCCCTGATCGACTGCCGCCGCCGGAGCCTTGCCTGCGCGCAGCTCTTCGCGAATGCGCTCGAAGATCAGCACGTTTGAATCGACGCCCATACCGATGGTCAGAATTACTCCCGCAATTCCTGGCAGGGTCAGCGACGCATGGCTGAATCCAAGGAATCCCAACAGGATGATCAGGTTCAGCATCAGCGCCAAATCGGCATTGATACCGGCGCCCCGGTAGTAGATCAGCATGAAGATCAGCACCGCCGCCATGCCTACGACTGCGGCGAGCACGCCTGCGCGAATTGAATCGGCGCCGAGCGACGGACCGACTGTCTCTTCGTTCAAGTAGTGAATGCTAGCCGGCAGCGCTCCGGAGCGCAGCATCATCGAGATGTCATGCGTCTGCTCCTCGGTGAAGGCGCCAGTGATGCGCACGTTGTCCCGAATTGGTTCTTGAATCGTAGCCACTTCGCGCACGCGATTGTCGAGTACGATGGCCAGCTTCTCTTGCTGATGCTGGCTGGTGAAGGCGAAGAAACGACGCCCGCCGTCGTTCGAAAGGTTGAACTGAACATCGGGCCGACCGTTCTCATCGCGGCTAGGCTGCGCATCACGAATATCGCTGCCGGCAACGGCTGAAGTGCGTGATACCACCCAGTACTCGGGCCCTCCGCCGCCACCTTGCCCGGTGGCGCCGGGCAAAATCACCTGATCTGGCGGAATCGTGCCGCCGTTGGCCTGCAAGGCCGATTGCTCGTCCGGGTATGGACCGCCGATGGCTTGACGAATTTCCAGCATGGCGGTGGACTGAATCAGGTCCTTTACGCGTGCAGGATCATCAACGCCGGGCAGCTCGACGAGAATCTGATAGTCGCCGAGCCCGTGCTCCTGGATCGTCGGTTCCGTCACGCCGAACTGGTCGACGCGATTCCGGATCGTCTCAATCGCCTGCTCGACTGCACGCTGCTTGAGTGACGTAACCTCCGAGGGCTTCATCACGAACTGATAAGTGTTGTTCGGACCACTCTGCAGATCGTACTGCTGGAAATT
>CAYNPS010000165.1:0-8034 GCA_964399125.1 uncultured Terriglobales bacterium | reverse complement strand
AACGCCGACAATCCTACCCTCATGCATAACCGCAATGCGATCGCTCATGCCTAATATCTCGGGCAGCTCCGAGGAAATCATAAGGACAGCGATGCCTTGGGCCGCGAGATCGCCGATGAGCGCATGAATCTCGGCTTTTGAGCCGATGTCAATTCCCTGAGTCGGCTCATCGAGGATCAAAACGGATGGATTCGCCGCGAGCCAGCGGCTCAGCGCCACTTTTTGCTGATTGCCGCCGGAAAGTGTACTTACGGATGTGTGTAGTGAAGGAGCCTTGATTCGGAGTCGGCGAAGGTATTCGCCGGCAATACGGGTCTCCTCCGCAAAATCAATCGATCCGCCGCGCGAGAGCCTTGAAAGAATTGCGAGCGTTACGTTTGAGGAGATCGGCAACTCCGGAATCACGCCATGGTGCCGGCGATCCTCTGGAACATACGCAAGACCGTAGGCGATGGCATCGGCCGGATTCCCAATTTGGATTGGCTTTCCTTTCAGTCGAATTTCTCCGGAATCCGGAGCAGTGAGTCCGAAGATGGTACGGGCGAGCTCTGTTCTTCCCGATCCGACCAAACCGGCTAAGCCGACGATCTCACCCGAACGCACGGTTAGGTTTGCATTACGAACTCCGGCAGCTTCGCAACAAAGATCACGCAATTCGAGAGCGACTTCGCCCGGAGCAGCCGCCCGTTTCGGGAATACCGTCGCGAGTTCCCTCCCGACCATCAGCCGAATCAGCTCTTCGCGCGTAATTCCTGCCATGTGGCGCGTCTCGATCACCTGGCCATCACGCAACACGGTCACGCGATCCGCGATCTTCGTCAGCTCTTCCAGCCGATGCGAGATGTAGATGATCCCGACACCCTGGCCGCGAAGTTGTCGAATGACTTCGTAAAGATTCTCCGTTTCCCGATCTGACAGTGATGCAGTGGGCTCGTCCATAATCAGCACACGAGCGTCAGCGCCGATCGCGCGTGCAATTTCGACCAGTTGCTGCTCGGGCATGCTGAGAGTCCCGGCTTCAGCTTCGGGCGAGATACTCGCTCCAACTCTTTCGAGCAGTTTACGAGCGCGTGTTCGCCGCGCGCGCCAGTTCACTGGCGCCCAGAATCCTTGTTCCTCGAGTCCAAGCGCGAGGTTCTCAGAGACGCTCAAAGCAGGAAATAACGCTGGCTGCTGATAAATCGCGGCGATGCCAAATTCTTTTGCGCGGCGCGGAGAATGATCATGAACAGGTTGGTTGCGAACGAAGATCGTGCCTTCATCGGGCTGTATGGCACCGGTGATGATCTTGATTAATGTCGACTTCCCTGCCCCGTTCTCTCCGACGAGCGCGTGGACCTCGCCTGCGCGCAGCTCAAAAGAAACATCTCGAAGCGCACGCACGCCTTCGTACGATTTGCTAATTCGATCGACCTGAACCAGCGGTGTATCGAAGCTCATGAATGGAATGCCTGGCCGTGTGCGCTGCTGCATTTATAGAACCTGAACTTGCGTCATCTCAGCAGCGCCGATGCCGACCACGGTATCGGCGCTTCTCCATGCAGGTCGCCGGTGAACTCTGCCCTCATAAATTCCCGTTATGGAATTGCATCAGCGCAGGAATGACTCCGTCAGTCCGCCGTCCACCGGAATGATGTGACCCGTGGTCTTGGCGCTCTGCTCGCTCAGCAGCCACACGATGGCATTCGCGCAATCCTGAGGAAGAATTGCTCTTTTCGTGAGCGTCCGCTGAGCGTAGAAGTCCGCCAGCTTATCGCGTAGTGTTTCCGTGCTCTCCGATTCGGAAAATTCCATGTTGTACTTGCGCAGAGATTGCATGACGCGGTCGCGCGGAAACATAGTGGAACCGGCCACAACTGTTGCCGGCGCTATACCATTCACGCGCACATGCGGACTCAGACTGATCGCCAGTTCACGAATCAGGTGATTGAGCGCAGCCTTACTCACATCATAGGCTTCGCTTCCCTTTTTGGGAACGACGGCATTGGCGGAGCTGGTCAGCACGACAGACGCCGAGAGCTTCTGATCCTTGAAAATCGGCTCGGCAGCTCGCGCCAGCAGGTGATTTCCCGTGAGATTCACGAGAAATGTCTTTGACCACTGCTCCGGCGTCAGCTCACCAGTTTCACCTGGTACTGGATAGATGGCAGCGGTATTCACAATCAAATCCAGTCCGCCAAACTGGAGGATTGCGAATCGAATCGCCTTCTCCAGACTTGATTGCGCTGCGAGATCCACTTGAGTGTGTGCCACGAACTCTGATGACGAGAGCGCCGATGCTTCTTCTGCCGTCTTTTGAGCGCCTCCCACGTCCGCGTCCGCTACAACGACATGCGCTCCTTTCCGCGCCAACAGCAGGACGACTTCCCTGCCAATCCCGCTCGCGCCGCCGATGACGAGCGCAATCTTGCGGCTGAACTCGGCTTCGGGAGGCATGCGCTGCAGCTTGGCTTCTTCCAGAGCCCAATACTCGATGCGGAACGCTTCGGAGCGCGGCAGCGCGACGTAGTTGCGGCACTGCGTAAATTGGCTGGACTGCTCCGGCCGCCGCGCTTGCGGCAGCGCGCCTGTCACTTCACCTTCATCGAGGGCATTCGCCCCCGCCATTACATGGATGGCATTGATAAAGAACTCGGTGGTAATGCGGGCTTCTTTCTTGTTCTTCCCGAATCCGAACAGTCCCACACCGGGAACGATGACCACTGAAGGATCGGGATCGCGCAGCTTCGGTGAGTCGCTTGTTGCCCAGTCTTGATAGTACTTCTTGTATTCGGCGCGATACCGGATTGTCTGCTCGGCGATTCTCGATTTCAGCGTACTCACGCTCTCGCTAGCCGGATCCCAATTCACAAATAATGGCGAGATCTTTGTTCTGAGAAAGTGATCGGGACAGCTCGTGCCGAGCGCGGCGAGTTCCCTGGCCCACTTTGATCCCGCAAAAACGACGACGTCCTCATGGTCGTTGTAGTGAGCGATCATGCGGCGCTGCGATGAAACGGTCCCGCGCAAGGCGGGCAGGATTTGCGCCGCAATGTCGAGCCTATTTTCGAGGGCTCGATGCTGCAGACCGCCAAACAGTGAGCCTTTGCGTTCCTGGTGTCGTTGAACGAACTGGCCCATCTCGTCGATGGTCTGAATGCTGTTCAAGTAGCACTCGCGCTGCGTGCGTCCCCAGGTGAACAGTCCGTGACTGCCAAGGAGAAGGCCTTCGGCGACAGAATTATTCTTGACCGCAGCTTCGAGCATCAGTGCCAATTCGAAACCCGGACGCTGCCATGGGAGCCACAGAATCTTGCGTCCAAACTCGCGATTGAATTCTTCCAGCTTGGGCCTGCCGTTCGCGCTCGCAGCGATGGCAATCGCCCAATCTGGATGAAGATGGTCGACGTGGGGGTAAGGAATGAACGCATGCAGCGGCGTATCGATTGACGCAGCAACTTTCTTTTCACCAAACGCGGAGAGTGGATAGTAGCGGACCATCTCGTCTTCGAACTCTTCTCCGCGATAAAGCTCTTTCAGGCTTTCCAGCCGGTCCATATACAACAAGGCGAAACCGGACTCTTTGATCGATCCGATATCTCCGCCGCTTCCCTTCACCGCCAGCACGCGAACAGGCTTGCCGGTGAAGGGATCGGGCAGTTCCATTTTTGAACTCGTGTTGCCGCCGCCGAAGTTGGTGATGCGCAGATCCGCCCCTAGCAGATTGGAGCGATAACGCAGCAACGCCAGCTGATTGCCCTCCAGATGCTTGGCCTCGCGCTCGTCCCAGAGATCCTTAAGACGAGTAATTGCGGTTGTCTCAGGCATAGACTGTCTCTCGATAGTGCTGGAAGCGCTCAGCGGCTTTTGTCCATTGATCGGTATCGCGCGGCTCGAAAACTTCGACCGGGAAAGAACGTTTGATCATCGCTCTCACTTGTTTCAGCGAAGCTGCTTCTCCGGTGGCAAGAATCTGGACTGCAGCGTTACCCAAAGCCGTGGCTTCCACCGGGCCAGCGAGGACTCGCCTGCCGGTTGCGTCCGCCGTGAACTGATTCAGCAGCCGGTTCTTCGATCCGCCCCCGATGATTCGGATCTGCTCGATGCGTTCGCCGGCCAGATGCTCCAGCTCATCAACTACTGTTCGGTATTTCAGCGCCAGACTCTCGAGTATGGCCCTTGCGTATCCGGCAGGAGTGGTCGGCTTCGGTTGATGGGTCCGGACACAAAACTCATCGATCGCCTGGCACATGTTTTTGGGAGCTAGAAACGAGTCGTCATCGGGATCGACCAGATGCGCAAATCCAGGTTCGCCGGATGCACGTTGTATGAGCTTCTCGTAATCAGACTCATTCCCAGATTGGGACCAGGATTCCCGGCAGCAACGAAGCATCCACAGCCCCATCACATTTTTCAGCAGACGGGTAGTGCCATTGACTCCACCTTCGTTGCTGAAATTCATCTGCAACGCCTCGGGAGAAGCGACTGGAGCATCCACTTCCATTCCGACCAGCGACCACGTCCCAGAACTGATGAATGCCGTTCCTTCGCGCGCGGCAATCGCGGCGACGGCCGATCCTGTATCGTGCGTGGCCGGAGCGATTACCGGCGTAGATGCGAGCTTTCCTGCTCCCACTTCGGGAAGCAACTTGCCAACCACAGTGCCAGGTTCAACGATGGGAGCCGGCAATGACAATGGAAGTCCGACGCGCTCCAGCAGCCCAGAATCCCATGTACGAGTAATCGCATTCACCATCTGCGTGGTACTGGCATTGGTGAATTCGCAGACTGCATTTCCTGTCATCCAGTAATGAAACAGGTCCGGAATCATGACCATGCGCTTTGCCTTGCTCAGAGCTTCGGGAGTGTGCTTCTTCTCGGCAAAAAGCTGGTAGAGAGTATTGATGGGCATGAACTGGATACCGGTAATCGAGTAAATTTCCTGTTTTGAAACCCTCTCGAAGACCTCTTCCGGAATGCCTCTAGTTCGCGAATCGCGATAGTGATAGGGATGATCGACCAGCTCACCCGCCTCGTCGAGCAGAGCATAATCGACTCCCCACGTGTCCACGCCTATACCTTGCAGTTCGCAATCCACTTTTGAGAGTGCTTTGCGTATCTCGTTCCACAGCCGCTTCACGTCCCAACGAAGCGAACTAGACTCCTGCAGCGGTTGATTAGGAAATCGATGGACCTCTTCGATTGCAATCGTCTCTCCGGACACGCGCGCGAGAACCGCGCGCCCGCTTTCGGCGCCTATGTCGAACGCCAGGTAATTCTTGGAACCGCCGCTAGGCATAGGACGTGAGACTCTCGACGTTCTTCGCGGCGCGCTCAGCGGTGATGCGCTCCAGGTATCCACTCTGGCGGAAGGCCTCGATCGGATCTTCCGGCAGTCCTTTCGACAAGCGCCAATCGCGAATCGCCGGCCGCACATCCAACGCGAAGGCGTCCTGCAGCAGACCTTCAGCTTTGATGAGATCGCATTTCTTTTGCGCTGATGCGAGCTCACGATCGTCGACCAGCGTGGCCTTCACATAAAGCTGCTGTGCCATGCTGACCGTCTGAATCATCGCTTCGATCTTGCCTTTGAGATTGTGACTCTGATCGATCATGTAAGCGATGGCAGGATTCTTTCCGGTTTCCCGCTCATAAGACAGAATCTCCCGGAAGATGCGGAATACCTGGTACGGATCGATCGAACCGAGCGTGAGATCGTCATCGGCATAGCGACGATCGTTGAAGTGGAAGCCGCCGAGCATTCCTTCCGCCAGCAGCCAGGCTACGATCTGCTCGATGTTCTGCGACGCGTAGTGGTGTCCGGTATCGACGAGGACTTTTGCCTGCGGCCCGGCTACTCGCGCCAAGTGCAAAGCCATTCCCCAATCCGCAATATCGGTGTGATAGAACGCCGGCTCAAAAGGTTTGTACTCGACCAGCATCCGCTGCTCTGGGCTCAGCTCACTGTGCGCCGCTCGTAGATTCTCCTCAAACCAACGCTTCCTCTCACGAATATTAGCGGTGCCGGGATAGTTCGAGCCATCGGCAAACCAGAGGGAAATATCAACGCTGCTTAGCCGGCGACCAATTTGAATGCTCTCCTTTACATGCTTCAGCGCGCGTTCGCGGACCGTTTTATCCGGATTGGCGAACGATCCGTACTTATATTCCTGATCCTGAAACAGATTGGGATTGATTGAGCCAGGCTGGACACCGTAGCGCTGCGCATACTTTTTTATGTCAGCAGTGCTGGCGAGGCCACTAGGGCAATCCCACTGAACGTGCAATGCCATAGTGGGACAAGTGCCGGTTAGTCGATGGACCTGACCGGCATCGCTGAACTTTTCCTCGACGGACGTAGCAGCGGCCGGCTGGATGAATTTCCCGAAACGGGTCCCGGTGTTCGCGAATCCCCAGGACGGCAGCTCGATCCGAAAAGTTTCCAGCGCGCGGAAAATGCGATCGGTTTGGCCAGAATTCATATCCCGACCTCGGGTGTTGCTGAGAGCTTACACTACAGCGCTCCAGTCACCGGCCCCTCTCATCGTTGTCCAGTACATTTCGCATTGCGAAATATGAAACGACTGAGCTGGTCACGCCGAAGACGGTTGATCACTACTATCCGAATGACTTTCTCGGACAGCTCATGACTGCTCCAGCTCTGGCCCAGAGCAAGACAGCATAGACAAATCCGCTAACGCTCGACGAACTCGCGCAACTTGCCCAGAGCGACATCCCACTGCTGAGAAATAATTTCTATATAGCGACGCGCATCCTCGATGCGATTCTCGTCGAGGTACCAGACGCTTTCTCGCCCACGCCACGTGCAGCGGACAAGGCCCGAGCTTTCCATTACTCGCAGATGCTTGGTAATCGCCTGCCGTGTAAGACCAGATCCGCCGGTAAGGCTAGTGATCGAAGCCGGGCCACCGCTGCAAAGGCGATGAACAAGCCGAAGCCGGACTTCGTCCCCCAGCGCTGCGAAAAGCGGCGCAGATTTGACAAACTCCGGCTTACTTTTCAGATTACGCTGCCTGCGCAAGATGCTTCTCGAGGAGCGTGATAACAATCGACCAACCTTGATTGTTGGACGTGAAGGCTTTCGCACGACGAGCGAGGGGAATGTTGTCGAATCCGGATTCTGTAACGGTGACCATAGTGCCTCCGGGCACATCCTCGAGCGTGAATTCGACGAGCGTTGTCGGCTCCCGTGAAAGATCAGCGCCAGGCTCCGGCGGGCCCGGATGCCACCGGAAGGAGAACACACGTTCTGGTTCAATGCGATCGATCGTGATCTCGAACCGCAAGCCCGCGTGCTGCTGTTGGGCTTTTGCCACCTCAGCATCGACTGCGGTGCCCACGACGGTGGCGTGCACAACTGCTCCTGGCTTGAACGGTTCATCGAACTTCATGCCAAACCAGCTTCCAAACTCCGAGGAATCGATTAAAGCGCGCCAAACACGTTTGCGCGGAGCGCGCAGCAGAATCTTCTTCTCAATGCGAGTATTATCCATATGCAACCCTTAAGTTGCATATTAGCTGGATGGTAACCGGAAATGCAACCACAAAGTTGCGTGATCGCCCCGCTGTTTTGATCAACGATGGCTTTGATAAAGATAATCTTGGACTAACTGTCGAACCTGTTCATGCACGTCGTTGCACGCGTCCCAAACAGAGCGGCACCACCTCTCAATCATCTGATCTCGATCTGGACCAGGAGGCGCAGCAAGCACATTAGCTGCGGTGATGTCACCGCGATGCGATGGAAGCACGATGGATGGCCATCGCTTATTTCGGTTCGCGAGACGCATGTGAGCCTGCTGGACCTGCCGACCGGAATATCCCTTTTCAAGATGTAGATAGAGTCCGATCAGAGCGAAGGCGATTGCAATGGGCTTCGTGCTGCCGTCGGCATTCTGAGCAGTGTACGCATCGACCACAAGTTGATGAATGAAAGACGGGTCGGGATGAGCGAGAGTGTAATACGCCAGCTCGTTATAGAGATCTTGATTCGGTTGTTCCAGTCGCTCCTGCACCATCTTCTGTCCTTCGACT
>CAYNPS010000164.1:3321-8076 GCA_964399125.1 uncultured Terriglobales bacterium | reverse complement strand
AGTGCGATTGGCAGCAAGCTTCTATGGCAGTCCGAATACGGCGACGGCGATGGCTCGGGATACACAATGGCGAATTCCATTGTTGAGGACATTCGCGGCCTTCGACCGAGCGCCTGGGTTTATTGGCAGCCTGTGGAACCAGATGTCAAAGAAAGTGGTTGGGGTCTGCTAAATGCAAACTACATTGATACTGCAGACCGCAGTAGGAGCGACGTGATCACGCCGTTGGTTCGCGCGAACCGCAAGTTTTTTGTGTATGGCCAATTCACCCGCTACGTTCGTCTGGGATCTGAATTGATTGCCGTGAACGACGAGAACTCGATCGCTGCCTATGACTCTACATCTCGAAAACTGGTTCTGGTCACAGTCACGGGAGAAACATCGCAGAACGTTAATTATGACCTCACGAAGTTCTCACAAATGGGAGACACGATACAGCAGATCATCACAACGACTTCTCCGGGCAATGGAGTTCCAGATTGGAAACAGCACGTCGAGATTCTTTCCTTTGAGAAGAAGGGGCGGGATAAAATCTTCTCCGCCATGCTGTACCCGAAATCGATTTATACCTTTGTAATCGGAGGCGTATTGCGGTGATCTATATACTCGATAAAGATGCCTAAACAGCCATCGGGAGCGTCACTACGATCGCCTGGACGCGCTTCCACAACAGCGCAAACGGTTTCACCCGAGCCGATGCCAACCGGCCCAGGAGCTCGGCCAGCGAGTATCAAGGATATTGCTAAGGCCCTTGGCATTTCGATTGGAACGGTCGATCGCGCACTCCATTCCCGCGCTGGTATCAATCCAATTACCCGAGAGCGTGTTCTCAAAATGGCGCAGACGCTCGGCTATAAGCCGAATTTGGCAGCGCGTTATCTCAAGGCGCCTCGGAGTCTCCGCATCACGATCAATCTTCCCGCACAGATTGCGTTCTTCTTTGATGCCGTACGCAGCGGCATTCGTAGCGCGGCACGTCCGTTCGAGCCGGGTGTTGAATTGTTTTTCCGGAATCATCCTGTGCTCGGCGAAGGCGATACGACATTGTTCCAGCAAGCTCTCGAAGAGGAGAGCAAAGGCATTATTATTGCGCCCGGCCATCCTGCACAATTGAAAGCCTGGATACGACGAGCGGCACAGAAGCGCATTCCTGTAGTCTGCGTTGCGACCGACGCACCGGGTACAGAGCGGCTGGCGGCTGTATCGGCAGATCCGTTTACCAGCGGTGCCATTGTTGCAGAGCTTTTGGGCCGGATCGTACCGCAAAAAACAACTGTTGCCATCCTCACTGGAGACCTCTCCACCTTTGATCATTCGGAGAAGGTCAGAGGATTCGAGAACGGTCTTAAACTGTCGGAGGGGCGGCTCAAGGTTTCAGCGGTGCTCGAGAGTCATGATGACCAAAACTTAGCGTATTCGCAGGCACGCGATCTTCTGCTGCGCGATCGCCAGCTGCGCGCGATTTATGTGACTACTGCGAACTCTTTGGGTGTTATTCGCGCCATTGAGGAAGTTGATCCTGGGCGTCCTCTCGATGTCATTACCACTGATCTGTTTCCACAGCTGGTGCCTTATCTGCGCTCGGGTAGGGTACTGGCCACGATCAATCAAAGACCACAAGCTCAGGGACGAATGGCATTCGAGGCTCTTCACCGATTTTTAGTGGAGGGCAAGTGCCCTGCAGTACGGATCAAGCTCAATCCACACATTGTAATGCGATCTAATTTGGATCTTTTCCTCGAGCGCACGCCGGGCGAGGATGATGTGTATCGATCAGAAGCGCTTGCCTGACGCGCTTGGTCCCGCACAGACGCTGCTGGTTGCGGTGGTTCTCTCGCTTTCTGCAAAGGAACGAACACGCCCTGTTTTGTGATCGAGTGTTTTTGGTTGACGAGGCCAAACGATTAGCGTTAACGTACACGGTATTACAGTATGGTCAGCCGGAGACACTTCATATCGCAAGCAGCTACAGTGGGTGCCGCTCTCTCCGCCTCGACTGTCTTCGCGTCCGAACCGTACCCTGCTTCCTCCGCGGCCGGCAGCCCTCTTCTCACGCGCGAAGTCACGTTGAACGGAGCTTGGCATTTTCGTCTGGATCCAAATGAGAACGGTGATGGTGGGCATTGGTACCGCGACCCGAACAGCTCCAGCGATTGGAAGGAAGTCTGCGTTCCCCACACTTGGCAAATCTCTCCCGACTCGGCTGAGTACACCGGCGTGGCATGGTATCGGCGCCTTTTCGATGCTCCCGAGAGCTGGAAAACGCAGAGGGTTTTGATTGAGTTCGAAGCCGTTTACCATTCTGCCACCCTCTGGATAAACGGCATTCAGGTGGGCCAGCACCTTCGCAAAGGCTATACGGCGTTTCGTTTTGATATCACTCCTCACTTGCGATTCGGCGCGTACAACCTCATCGCCGTCAAGGTCAATAACGCCTTTGACGAGCAGATGCTGCCTCGGGGCAGGTCAAGTGACTGGACTAACGATGGCGGACTCTACAGGCCTGTAACTCTGCTAATCACGCCGAAGGTGTACATCGAACGCGTGGATGTGGACTGCGTTCCCAATCTCGCCAGCAAAGCTGCAGAGGTCGAAATAGCGGTTATTGTCCGCAACAGTGATACGCGGAGTTTTCAAGGTCAGCTCGCGTATGACGTCATCAATCAACAGACCGGGCTCAGCGAGGCAAAGCAGAGTGGTGCCACGCGCGTTGAAATACCTGCAGGAACAACGGCGACAACGCGTTTGCCTAAACTAAGGATTCCGAATGCCTCCCTCTGGCATTTTGATGATCCCAATCTGTATTCCATTTCGGTGGACCTCTACGGCGCAGGGTCGAATCATCGATGCACGACGAAGTTTGGCATTCGAAGCATTGAAGTAAAGGATGGATCCTTTTATTTCAATGGTGAGCGGGTCCGCCTGATGGGCGTGGAGCGGATGGCTGGCAGCAATCCCGAATTCGGAATGGCCGAGCCCACGTCATGGATCAACCATGATCACTACGACCTAAAGGAACTCAACTGCATCCTGACTCGTGTCCATTGGCCGCAGGATAAGCGCGTTCTGGATTACTGCGATCATCACGGAATTCTGATTCAGACCGAAGTCCCGAGCTGGGGTCCGAACACGTTCAAAGGAATGACGGACGAGCCTGCCCCCGAAATCATGCAGAACGGACTGGAGCAGCTTGAGGAGATGATCTCGCGCGACCGGAACCATCCCAGCATCTTTTCCTGGGGACTGTGCAATGAGATCCACGGACAAAATCCGCCGGCATACAAGTTCGCGCAACGCATGTACGAGCGCGCCAAGAAGCTCGATCCTCGGCGACTGTGCTCCTACGCGTCGAATTCGCTCCAGAAAACGCCCGCCGCTGACGTTTCAAAGATCATGGACTTCATTGAATGGAACGAATATTACGAGAGCTGGTACGGCGGCACTCCAGAAGATCTGCGCCGCAACCTTCAGGAAATCCACGAAGCTTTTCCTGACAGACCTATTGTGATCTCAGAGTACGGCTATTGCGCTTGCACTCCGGACCGACCCGAAGGTGACGCAAAACGAATCGAAGTTCTGCGCGTTCATACTCAAGTCTGCCGCGACACCGAATATGTCGGAGGTCTGATTTTCTTCTGCTACAACGATTACCGCACACACATCGGCGATCAGGGAAAAGGCGTCATGAAGCAGCGTGTTCACGGCGTCGTTGACTTGCTGGGCGGACGGAAGCCGTCGTTTTCAGTCTTGCGGGATGAATCGAGCCCTGTAGAAGCATTGGAGTGGAGCGGCGAACCGAGTTCTTTTTCCGTGAACATGCGTACGCGAAAATCTGTGCCGGCATATAGGTTAACGAACTATAAACTTCGCGGAACCCTATACGGTCGCGGAGATATTCCTTTGGAGCAGCAGGAAGTGTCTCTTCCTTTGCTAACGCCTGGGCAAAGCTTTTCGATCCCGCTGAGATTCACAATTCCCAATGCAGAACGAGTGGAGTTCGATGTGATTCGGCCGACGGGTTTCTCGGTTTTGAGTAAGGTATGGAAAAGCTAGGAACATGCTGGATTGCGTGGGCCGCTGAACTGCCTGCCGAGCATCAGGAGATGTGAACTTTGACCAAGCTAACCGCCGAAACCGTTCAAGTCTGGGAAGATCGAGTAACGATCCCGACCTATCCGGAGCAACCAGCCGATAAAAATCCGATGTTCCTGGAGAAACGCGTTTACCAGGGCAGCAGCGGCAGAGTGTATCCAAATCCATTTACAGATCGAGTAGCAAACGATAAGCAAGAAAAAACTTATAACGCCATTTTCGTTGAAAACGAGTACATCCGTTTGATGATGCTTCCAGAAATCGGAGGGCGCATCCATGTAGGTCAAGACAAAACTAACGGCTACGATTTCTTTTATCGACAAACTGTAATTAAGCCGGCGCTCGTGGGTTTGCTGGGACCCTGGATCTCGGGCGGAGTCGAGTTCAACTGGCCACAGCATCACCGGCCTTCGACCTACATGCCGGTGCAACACACAATCGAGCGCCACGGGGACGGGAGCGTCACGGTTTGGCTAAGCGAACACGAACCGATGCAGCGGATGAAAGGAATGGCTGGTATCTGCCTGCATCCCGGCAAGGCATACATTGAAGTAAAGGCGCGAGTTTACAACCGCACACCGTTTGTCCAGACATTTCTCTGGTGGGCGAACGTCGGTGTACATGTTCACGACCAATACCAGGCGTTCTTCCCTCCTGACGTGA
>CAYNPS010000164.1:1823-3221 GCA_964399125.1 uncultured Terriglobales bacterium | reverse complement strand
GACCCTGAGAACGTTGCATCCACCGACGAGCTCTATATAACCGGTCTTCATTTGGAACAGTATCGCCATGCGACGCGTTATCCAGAACCGTATTGGGAAGAGGCATTGCGTCGTGATCCTCTTGATAGCCGGTGCAATACGGAACTAGGTCTGCTGAAACTCCGACGTGGCGAATTTGCACAGGCTGAGAAGTACTTCCTCCGGGCAATCCAGCGCCTAACTCTTCGTAATCCGAATCCATCCACCGGCGCTGCTCACTACTACCTTGGCGTTGCACTTCAGTTTGAGGGCCGGCTCGATGAAGCTTATTCGGCCTACTACAAGGCTGCCTGGAACTACGGATGGCAATCTGGCGCGTACTACAAGCTGGCCCAGATCGACTGCTGCCGCGCTGATTTGACGACAGCCTTGCAGCATCTGGAACGCGCATTGAGAACGAACGTCGATCAGTCTAGTGCGAGAAACTTGAAAACCGCGGTGTTGCGCCGGCTGGGGCGCCGCGACGAAGCTGAAGCCTTCGCACGCCAATCCATCGGCATGGATCCTCTCGATTTCTGGTCCCAGAATGAACTCATTCTCCTCACCACTGAACGTCGCAAGAAACTAGGCACCACTTCAGGACTGGACCGCCGTGTTCAACTTCACCTGGATCTTGCTTTCGACTACGCTGCGGCAGGTTTCTGGAACGAGGCCAGCGATGTTCTGGTGCGGGTCGCCGAAGGACCTACAGTGTATCCGATGGTGCTCTATGCATTGGGGGATTTTGCAGAGCGTGCCGGGGATAGAGCTGCGGCCTTGCAGTGTCGGACAGAGGCAGCAAAAGCTGCTCCTGATTATTGTTTCCCTTCTCGCCTGGAGGAGATGAAGGCCTTGGAGACTGCTCTGAAAGCGAATCCTGCGGATTCGAGGGCCCATTACTATTATGGGAATCTTCTGTACGACAAAAAACGCTACGCAGAAGCCATACGCGAATGGGAGGCGAGCTCCCAGCTCGATCCGTCGTTCTCCATCACATGGCGAAATCTGGGAATTGCATATTTCAATATTCATAAAGATGCGCTGCGAGCCGTGGCGGCATACGAAAAGGCCTTTGCTGCGAATCCGCGCGACGCGCGTGTGCTTTATGAGCTGGATCAACTGCGCAAGCGATTGAGTGTACCCGCAGAGCAGCGCCTCTCTAAACTCGAGAAATATCCCGATTTGCGGGAAGAGCGGGATGATCTGACTGTAGAGTTCATCACATTACTAAATGAAACCGCTCAGCCGGAAAGAGCCCTCGAAGTGCTATCGTCGCGGCGCTTCAATCCGTGGGAGGGTGGGGAGGGTCTTGTATCCGGACAATATGTCTGGGCGCATCTTCTCATCGGCCGTTCTCAGCTCGAAGCAGCTCGACCGGAA
>CAYNPS010000164.1:0-1723 GCA_964399125.1 uncultured Terriglobales bacterium | reverse complement strand
GCCATGCGCACATACGCAGAGCGACAAATGAAGGCGAAAGTGAAGATCGACTATTTTGCCACCTCATTGCCGAATTTCCTGCTTTTCGAAGATGATCTCGAGAAACGCAACCGAGTTGATTGTCTATTTATGATCGCGCTCGCCGATCTCGGCGAAGGAAAAGCCGATCGCGCTTCTGCCCTGTTAAATGAAGTTCTAATCATGGACCCTAATCATCTGGCTGCGCGTGTCGAGCTGCGCAGTATTGCGCGCGGACAACGTGAGCCCGCGGCCATATTGAAACGCTAATTCCGAGAACCCTCAATGATCGGTGCCTCGAAATCAGAAACCGCGATCGAGATTTCTAAGGTGACGCTCAATCGGGCATACGTATGGGCGATCTCGCTAGCCGGTGCTCTCGGGGGTCTTCTTTTTGGTTATGACTGGGTGGTCATCGGTGGTGCCAAGCCTTTCTATGAAAAATTCTTTCACCTGACCACCGCCTCCGAACAAGGCTGGGCAATGAGTTGTGCTCTGCTTGGATGTTTGATCGGAGCTTTGATTTCGGGTCGTCTCAGCGATCGATTCGGTCGCAAACCTTTACTGATCGTGGCTGCCATTGTATTCGGAGTCTCGTCTATAGGAACCGGAATGGCATCAGCGTTCATGGCATTCGTCGTATGGCGACTGATGGGCGGATTGGCCATTGGCTTGGCCTCAAATCTTTCGCCAATGTATATAGCCGAAGTGGCGCCAGCACAACTGCGAGGTAAGCTGGTATCGCTAAACCAGTTGACCATCGTGGTCGGCATTCTGCTCGCGCAAGTTGTGAACTGGATAATCGCGAGGCCTGTACCGCCCAACGCAAGTGTCCAAGAGATTCTGCAATCCTGGAATGGACAAACCGGATGGCGGTGGATGTTCGGCGTTACGGCAATCCCTTCCATTCTGTTCCTCGTGGCAATGCTGCTGGCGCCTGAGAGTCCCCGATGGCTTGCAAAAAACGGTTTGACGCATAAAGCACGGCGTGTGCTGGACCGCATCGGGGGGCAGGACTACAGCGAGCGCGCAATTGCCGATATCGAGACCAGCCTTGCGACCAGCAGGGAGAAATCTGATTTTCGTGCCTTGCTGCAGTCAAAGATGTCCAAGGTCTTACTTCTCGGTGTCTCGCTGGCGGTGTTGCAGCAGTGGTGCGGGATCAACGTAATCTTTAACTATGCTGAGGAAGTCTTTTCCGCGGCTGGATATCAGGTTTCCGACATTCTCTTCAATATCGTCGTAACTGGAGCTGTAAACCTGATCTTCACGTTTATCGCGATCGGCACTGTCGATAGGCGCGGTCGTCGTGTCCTTTTGCTGATCGGCTCGGCAGGACTAGCCATCATCTACACCTTCTTAGGATGGTTTTATTACATCCACAGTCGTGGTGTGCACATGCTTGCGTTAATCGTGGCTGCGATCGCCTGCTATGCAATGTCCTTAGCGCCCGTGACCTGGGTAGTCATATCAGAAATCTTCCCGAACCGTATCCGAGGCAGCGCTATGTCCATTGCGGTAACAGCTCTTTGGATTGCATGTTTCATTCTCACGTACACTTTCCCGATTATGAACCGAGGCCTGGGTCCGGCGAAAACATTCTGGGTGTATGCGGGTATTTGCCTATTAGGCTTCGCCTTCATTAAGACGCGCTTGCCCGAAACTAAAGGCAAGACCTTGGAAGAAATTGAACGATCCTGGCTGT
>CAYNPS010000163.1:3235-8141 GCA_964399125.1 uncultured Terriglobales bacterium | reverse complement strand
CGAAGAGATTCCGATGTAACTCAAACCACTGGAGATAAGTTTTTTTTGCGCATAGAGTATAGAGATGAGGAGTGCATTGCTTTCGCAATCATAAGAAGCATCACACTTACCAAATCGGACCCATCCCGTACCAGGGACGGGTACTGACTTTAGGTTGTTGCCGATGAGTTACCAACTAAGATGGAGTACGTGGCACAGGCGATCGACACCGCCCATGCAGTAAATGTGCGATGAGTCGGAATGATTCCCTAGAAGCCGCGCTTGCTGCGGAAAGGAATTCGAACTACGGTTTCCAGATCGATCGGATTGCCATCACGAGTGCCGGGAACGAAGTGCCATGCGCTGAGTGCGCGACGGGCATTCTCATCGAGCCGGTCATCGAAGCCCTCAAGAACTTTCACCTCGGCCACGCTGCCATCGGCGCGTATAACCGCATAGAGAATCACGACACCCTGAATGTTTTCGCGCATCAGATCAGCAGGATATGCTGCATCCACTTCCCGCAATGGGATCGGCGCGGTCACGTCTCCAGATGCGGACCTAGCGTCACGTTCAGCGAAACGAAAAATCCAACTTCCACCTGCGGACGTAAGGTTTGGCTTGTTAAGCGCCATTGTGTAGTACTTGCGCCCGCGGAAGACTTTCTGATCTACGGCGTTTGGAGCATCGTCACTCGGAGTCACGCGAAGAGGAGGCAGGCTCAGGCCTGGATGCCTCGCCATCGCCAGCAGCGAATTGTGCAGACCAGTCGCTCCAGATACCGGAGAAGCCGCAATTGGCATCCCGTTCGCCATGCCCTGCGGAACAGCCGCGGCAATGATGCCGAGTTCATCTTTCGTAGCAACAGGCGAGTCACCCCCCGGTCCCTTGCCGCCGGCTCTGCGTTCCGGTATCCCGGTGCCATTCCCAGCGTCAGGATTTCCTGCAAAGGCACCGCGCCGAGTGCCATCGGGTATTCGAGGCGGTCCCGCGATGGGATTTAGACTGATCGAGATCAAGGATCCAGCTGCCGAGGCGACTGTTCCTGCGCCGCTGATGTCCGGCGCTGGCCCGATTGGCTCGGCCGCCGCAGGGAGATTTGCAGGAATTCCCGAAGCTCGTGCAAGCGCTTGTGTGTCCGGAGGTGGAGCGACCGGCTGTGCCGCAGCGAAGACAACCTTGGATAGCGACGTTGCACCGGCATTTTTCAGATCAGGCGTAGGAGCAATAGGCTCAATGTTTCCCAATGTAGGAATCGTTTTTCCTGCAGTCACCGTTAGCTTCGGTTCCGGATTCACGGCTTCCGCCGCTGGCACAACGTTCATATTGGCTAAGCTGCGCGCCCCGCGCGTATCGACGGGAGGCGCGATCGGAGAGGGCTGAGGCAAAGCCGGCATATTCAGCTTGGCCTGACTCACGTCCGGCGGTGGAGCAACCGGTGTTACATCCAGGACAGGCGCCACGAGCTTTGGTGCACTCGAAGCGACTGCGGCTACGGGAGGCGCCTGCGGCACAGGCGTGACCAGCACGATATCAGGCATCGGAGCGGCGGCATAAATCTTCGGCGCAGTCGGCGCGACTATGGTGCGGGTCGTATTGTCAGCCCATTTTGGAACTGCCATTGCTTGTGCGATCCGCTTCGCAGGATCGCCTTCCGAGGCGGTCCGCGCCCTCGAACTGCGGCTGATGACAGGAGCTAGCTTCTTTGGTGCCGGCCGTTCCAAAGCGGGCTCCGAAACAAGAATGTCCTGGTCTGGGTTGATATAGGTGATTCGGTCGTGTGTAGCTTCAAGGGTGAAGCGATGCGCATAGTACGGCATTGAGAGAACGTAAACCAGACCAGCAAAGATCAGGTGACCGGCATACGAGCGGGTGATCGCCTTCCAGTTCAGTTCCTGGTCTACGAAAACGTCTTTCCAGAAGACTCCTGGACGGAATTCAGTTGGCGTGGACTCCCGCGGGACTAGCAGGAAAGAGAGGTTCTCGCGAAATGCAGGTAACCATGGGGGAAGCTCCCAATTCAGGCGGGGTTGGCGCGCGCTCGCAGCCTTTGGAACCGATGCTTGCTGCTGTGCACTGCCAGGGACGGGCATGGAAAAACCATTGCTTACCGAGTAGCTGGATTATACCTTGGTAAACAGTCAAAGCTGTTCAAAAACAAATGCGCAACAAGGCATCAATCCGATCCATCCCCGCCCAATTGGCACTGATCTCATCTCTGCTTATGTTTATCGCAGGTGCTTGCCTCGATTGTTATGCGCAGAAGGGTGGCCATAAAAAGAGCAAATCAACCACGCAGGCTCCTGCCGTGCACGCCACTGTTCCAGACGAGATTTCGGGCATGTACACGTTTCTGCGTGAAGGTGAATTTGTCCAGATCACCGTGGAAGGGGGAAAGTTATCGGGATTTGTCTCCCGATACGGGGAGCGCGAAAGCGACCGTGATGCGTTTCTCGATCAGTTCTTCAGCAAAGCCTCGCTCGAGGGAAATCACATATCTTTCACGACAAAACCGGTTCACGGCACCTGGTACGAATTCTCAGGAGACGTGGATCGCGGTGACGTCAAGACTCCCGACAAAGAGGGCTACTGGATTATTCGTGGAACGCTAAAACAGTACGATCAAGACGAAGCTGGACAGGTCTCCGCGAAGTCGCGCGAAATTACGATGAAATCCTTCCCGCAAGAGGAAGAAGCTCCGAAGTAGTTATCGACTCTCCGGCGGACGCGTGTAATCGACGGCTCCGGGATTTTGCACACCGCTACTCGCATCTTCGAGGTGGGTACCCGGAGTCCCGGCCGGATTTCTTGGCCGCGGACCTTCGGTTCCTGTAGCGCGCTCGGCATCTGGCTCATCCCAGCCAGCGCTGGCAGGTGCGCGTCCATGCCACCGCTCGGTGGCGATATCGCTCGCTGAGCGCTGTCTTCTGGAGGCGCCAGGCTCTTCAAGCGAGCGTTTGAAATTGCGCAATGCCTCTTCGATCTTGCTTTCCAAATGGTCGGTGACCGGCGCGAGCAATCGTCCTAAGCGGCCGAGCGGCGGAGCGTAGTTCATGGTCACGTGCACGAGAGTGTCATTGCCCAACCGGGCGAAGTTGATTCGACCAGAGTGCTTCGGTCCATTGACGGACTTCCATCCGATCGCCTGATTGGGGATCAATTGCGAAGTGACGGCTTTGAATTCGAACGGGCGCCCGTCGATTTGCATTCGCCAAGTGGACTCATCACCGCGAACGGTAACTTCACGAAGTAAGTCGATGCGATCGGGTAAATTTTCAAAATGGGACCACGCCTCGTAGACCTCCTCCATGGGACGGCCAATCTGGATGCTGCGTTCCAGGCGCAGAATTCGGCTGTCGTAACTGGATGCGCGTCCGCTTGCAAGCCAGAAGGCGGCGGAACCAGCAGCCGCTCCAGCCAGAGTGCCCCATCCGAATCCGCTCCAGAAACCCTCTCGTGACATTCGTTGTCTCCTCAAATCCTTGGGGATGGGAGTCGCTCACGAGAGGGCGAGGTTGCCTGTTTGTCTAGCGAGCTCCCACCAATCCTCTTTCACGCAGCCAACTCGCGAGCAATGTCGGCCACTCGCCCAGCACAGGATCAGAGAGGTCAAGTCCGACCCCGTGCGGACCTTTTTCGAAGACGTGCAGCTCTGCCGGAACTCCTGCTTTGTGCAGCGCGAGATAAAAGTTGACGCTGTTTTCTGCAGGCACGGTCTTGTCTTCGCTGGTCGTGAACAAAAATGTCGGAGGCGTTCGCGAAGTGACGTGGAGCTCGTTGGAAAGGTCTTCGACCAGTTTCGGATCGGGATTGTCGCCAAGAAGGTTGTTGCGAGAGCCGCTGTGGGCATATGGTCCTTGCAACGTAATCACTGGATACCCAAGGATCAGAAAATCCGGGCGGCTGCTCGCGCGATCGATTGGATCAGAAGCGGCGCTATTCCCGTTATCGAAATGCGTGCCTACCGTGGAGGCAAGATGGCCTCCGGCGGAAAAGCCCAGCATGCCCACGCGATCGGGTGCGATGCCGAACTCCTGGGCGCGGCTGCGAACTAAACGAATCGCGCGCTGCGCATCGCCAAGTTCGATGGGATGGTGGTACTTCGGCCCGAGCCGGTACTTGAGAACGAATGCGGTGATGCCCATGGCATTCAACCAATTCGCCACCTGCCGCCCTTCATGATTGGCAGCCAGATGTGCATAGCTGCCGCCTGGAGCGACGACTACGGCGGTGCGAATGCCGCGGCCATACGCTTTATAGAGCGTGATTGTGGGTCTGTCCTCGTCGGCTTGCCCCAGCGCTCCAGGCGCCTCATGCTCCCATAATGGAATTGTCTGAGGCTCGGCGCTCACATCTGAAGTTTGTCCAAAGCTCGTGATGGTGATCAATATCAGCAAAAAGATGACAAATCGCATAAGGAGCCTCCAGCCTCCAGACCAGCGACGAACATCATCCGGGCTTCAATCCTGCTGCGTTGCAGGATTGTAAAGAATGAAACGCAAGCTTCTCGCTAACGATCGTTCAACTCTCGAAAGGCGCAGGCACTTAGGTGCATCCACCTAGACTCAATGCCTGATTGCCGGTGTCTTTAGTTCAGAGTAGAACACTACAGTATGCGTCGCAGCGCTGGTCTCATCCTTCTTCTTATCGCCGTTTCGGTTTTCGCCCAACAGACTCCGGCAAAGCCCGATGCTGGAAAACTTCCCGAATCCCCCCTGCCGCAGCAGGAAAAGGCGCAGACGCCTCTAACGCCGCCGGCTGCCGCCGAAAAAGCAGCTGACTATTCGCAGCAGGCGTTCGTAATCGAAAAGTATCTAACGAAAATCCGATTCGAAAACGACGGTACTTCGCAACGCGAGCAGGTCACGCGTATTCGCGTCCAGACACAGGCCGGCGTCCAGGCCTTCGGAGAACTGCATTTTCCGTA
>CAYNPS010000163.1:0-3135 GCA_964399125.1 uncultured Terriglobales bacterium | reverse complement strand
GCTCCCGGGCAATTCTGGTGGGAGCAGCAGTTCATCTCAAAGGTCATTGTTCTCGAAGAGCAGTTGCAAGTGGACGTTCCCGCTGGGCGCGCGCTGAAGATGCGAAGCAAAAGCGTGCAGCCGAAGGTCACAACCGCGAATGGCCGAACGACATACTCGTGGAAGAACACCGTCCTCAAGCTCGATGATGACGACTCCAATGCTTCCAAAAAGAAGAAGAAGAAAAAAGCCGAGGACGACGAGGACGAAGTTCCCGACGTCCAGCTCAGCACCTTCCAGTCCTGGGCTGAGGTTGGCCGCTGGTACTCGAGCCTCGAACGCGATCGCGTAAAGCCTGACCAGACGATCCGTGCGCGCGCGGCGGAGCTAACTGCCTCCGCGAAGACTGACATTGAGAAGATTGAAGACCTCTACGACTTCGTTGCGCCTCGTTATCGCTACGTCGGAATTTCCTTCGGTGTAGGAAGATTTCAGCCGCACTCCGCTGTCGAGGTTCTGAACAACCGCTACGGCGACTGCAAAGACAAGCACACGCTGCTCGCCTCACTGATCAAAGCGGCGGGGCTTGATGCCTATCCGGTTTTGATCCATCACGCGCGCAAGCTAGACGAAAGCGTGCCCTCGCCGGCGCAGTTCGACCACGTAATCACGTTCGTGCCGCTCAAGTCGGGACCGGACAAAGCCGGCAATCTACAGGGGCTGTGGCTCGACTCGACGACGGAAGTTGCGCCGTTCCGCATGTTAGTCGCGAGTATCCGCGACAAGAAAGCTCTGCTTGTGCCGGCAAATGGTGAGGCACAGATCGTGACCACACCTGCAGATCTTCCGACGGCGAATTTCCAGTCGGTAAAAGTCACGGGCAAGATCAACCAGGTGGGAAAGCTCGAGGCTACCTACGAGTACAGCGTGCGCGGCGACTCCGAGCTGGCTTTCCGCATGGCGTTCCGCGGAACGCCGCAGCCGCAGTGGAAGAAGGTCATCGAATACCTGAATATGTATCAGGGACTCGCGGGCGATGTAGACGATGTGAAAGTGGGCGATCCATCTGACACGCATCATCCGCTGGAGTTCAGCTACAAGCTGACGCAGGCGAACTACCTCGACTGGACGACCAAGAGCTCGCAACTCGCCATCCCACTGCCAAAACTCGACATGAGTTGGGCCAATCTCGACGACGATGATGACGATCGTACAAAGCCGTACGAATTTCCTGCCGCCCCGCTTCAAACGCATGAGAGCGTGAAGATCGAGCTGCCAGACGGCTACAACTATCGTCCGCCTGTCCCAATCAATGTAAAACGCGATTACGCCAGCTACTCCGCGGACTACAAGCTCGACGGCCACACGCTTACGGTCACGAAAGATCTTTCGCTCGGCATGCGCGAGATCGCCGCCAGCCGTGGCGGTGATTTGCGCGCGTTTGTTCGCGCGGTAGCTGCTGATACTGGGCAGAGCATGTTCGTAGAGAGCCTTTCGGCGACATCGGCGTCGAATATTCCGGCAGGGATGTCAGCCGATGATCTAAACGATGCCGGCATCGCCGCCCTCAAGAACCAAAACTTCCGCGCCGCCGCGGAGCTGCTGAAAAAGGTCGTTGAGCTGGAACCCAAGCACAAGGATGCCTGGAACAATCTGGGTCGGGCATATCTCGCACTGGCGCGCTACGACGATGCTGTCGCAGCTTTCAAGAAGCAGATCGAGATTAATCCGTTCGATGAGTTCGCCTATAACAATCTCGGCATGGCGTACCAGGCGCAGCAGAACTACGACGACGCCATTACTGCCTACAAGAAGCAACTCGAGGTAAATCCGCTGGACCAGTTTGCCGATGGAAACCTTGGCTCCCTCTATCTCGAGCAGAAGAAATACAGCGATGCTGTTTCAGAACTCGAGCGCGCAGTGCAGATCACGCCGCAGAATCCCGGTTTGGACGCGAATCTCGGTCGTGCGTATCTGAACGTGAATCAACCGGAGAAGGCTCTGGCGGCCTTCGACAAAGCAGTCGAACTAGCGCCTTCGCCCGGCATTTGGAACAACGTTGCGTACGAGCTGTCGACGCACAAAACTCATCTCGATAAGGCGCTGACTTATGCCGAGTCGGCCACATCAGCCACGGAAGCCGGGTTGCGCAACGTCGATGCCGATCACCTCACGCTCAACGATGTCGGCCTGACGATGAGCATCGGCAGCTATTGGGACACGCTCGGCTGGGTGTACTTCCAGAACAATCAGCTCGACAAAGCCAAGCGTTACATCGAAGCCGCATGGCTGCTCGACGAGCACTCCGAGATCGGTGACCACCTCGGACAGCTGTACGAGAAAATGGGACGCAAGCAGGACGCGATCCATTTCTATGCGATGGCGGCAACAGCGAACCACAAGATTCCCGATGCCGAAGAGCATCTGAAATCGCTCGTTCCCGATTCGAAACGCAGCGCCGCCGAAGTCGAGCGCGCGCGCGAAGAACTGCAGGCCCTGCGCAGCGCGCGTTTACCATGGTCAGGAAATAATGCGTCAGCCGAGTTCTTCCTCACCTTCGCAGCTCCGGGAGAGTCAAACAGCCATCCAATTAAACCAGAGCAGGTGAAGTTCGTTCGCGGCGATGAAGCTCTGCGCAGCTACACAAGCCAGCTACAAGCCGCATCATTCCCAGTGGAATTCCCAGACGACACTCCGATTAAGCTAATTCGCCGTGGAGTGCTCACCTGCGACGAAGCCAAGCATCAGTGCCAGATGACATTGATGTTGCCGGAAGATGTGAGGACGCTGGACTAGTCACCCACGGCGGCCAATCGCAACGGTCTTTAAGGATCGTGCTAGCTCTTTATCTGCACCCTCTCGCCAATTAAACTAAAGACCCATGCAATACATGTTGCTCATTTACCTCGACGAAAACTCACTGACTGAAGAGCAGCGCGAGCAGTGCTACCGCGATTCCGCAGGATTTGCTCGGCAGCTCCACACCAAGCGCCAGTACCTTTCGGCTGCCCCGTTATATCCAACTTCTTCTGCTAAGAGCGTGCGCGTGAAGAACGGCAAGGCGATGGTCACGGACGGTCCATTTGCCGAGACGCACGAGCAGCTCGGGGGATTCTTCCTGATCGAAGCCGCCAGCATCGAGGAAGCCACGAAAAT
>CAYNPS010000162.1:0-8166 GCA_964399125.1 uncultured Terriglobales bacterium | reverse complement strand
TTTCAGCAAAGAGGCTCTCGCTTTTTCAGCCAATTCATGACATTGGCTGGCGGTCTACCTGCGCATAACTCCTTCGCCATAAAGCTCATGCATTCATCGATGTGATGGAAGAACATTTTGTAGGCCGCGCAGAGATAGTTCAAGCCCGACTCGCCCTCGGGGGTGCGCGCGAAGCGATTCTTTGGACATTCGCCATTGCAGGCGAAGCGCACCTCGCATGCACGGCAATATTGCGGTAAACCGTCTTCTTTGTTGGTCCCAAACTGTCGTTGCTGTGACGACGTCAGAAGCGAACGCAGCGGCTGCTTCATAATGTTGCCGAGCTCATTTCCGGGGTCAACAAAATGATCGCAGGAATACACGTCGCCATTGTGTTCCAGCGCGACAGCCCGGCCGCAGGTGCGTTTGAAGATGCACAGACTCGGCTCAAGTCCCAGCCAGCTCTCCAGAGAGACATCGAAGAGTTGCACAAAGTATTTCCCGACATCGTTCCGAACCCACTCATCAAAGATGCTGCACAGAAATCTCCCGTATTGAACTGGTTCTACGGACCAATCTGAAACCTGGGCTGGACCTTCGAAGTTTTTGGAGATACCAACGAATTCGCCTGCATCCTTCCTTTCGTCTGCTCGCTCCACAGCAGGAATGAACTGCATGAAGCCGCTGCCGACCTCTTTTAAGAACCGATAGACCTCGAGCGGAGCATACGAGTTCGTTTTGTGAACGACCGTGAGTGTGTTGAACTCGACCCCATGCTTTTTGAGCAAGGCCATACCGCGCAGCACGCGGTCGAAGGTCGGCTGACCGCCCTTGTCCACGCGGTATCCATCATGAAGGTCGCGCGGTCCGTCAATGGAGATGCCGATGAGAAAACGGTTCGAGGTCAAAAAATCGCACCAAATTTGGTCGAGAGTCGTTCCATTTGTTTGCAGCGTGTTTTCGATCATCTTTCCACCTGCCCAGCGCTTCTGCAGTTCGATGACGCGGCGAAAGTAATCGACTCCGAGCAGCGTCGGCTCGCCACCCTGCCATGCGAATGTGACAACCGCAGTCGGCTGGCTTTCGATGTACTGGCGGATATACGACTCAAGAACTTCATCGCGCATCAGCCAATGCTTGTTCCCGGGATAAAGATTTTCTTTGTCCAGATAAAAGCAGTATTTGCAGTCGAGGTTGCAGATAGGACCGATGGGCTTCGCCATTACATGAAAAGGAGCCGCATTGGCCTGCGTTCCGCGGTACGCTGCCCGCGTTGTCCTCACTCCACCCTCTCGGTAGGCTCGTTGGGCGAAATCCCATCGGGACTGTTCACCTGCGCCCCATGCGGCGCGGCTACCGGACCACGAAGTAACGGATCGTCGGTTGCATCCATCCAGCGGTTCAGGCGCTGACGCATTTCGTCCAACACTGGATGATGGCCCGGATCTGGCGCCAGATTCTGGTGCTCGGTGGGGTCGAATACCAGATCGTACAGTTCCTCTTCGGCAATTGGCTGATGTTTCCAATCATGACTCAGCCACAGATTCTTGCTGAGGCTGTCGTCGCAGTTCGGCAACACTGGCATCTTCCGTCCACCGTAATGACGGATGTATTTCCACCGCGAAGTTCGGACGGCCCGTTTTGGTTCATACGCGGCATGGTAGTTGACCTCCGCAAAGACCTCGTCATTAATTTCCCTCTGCTGTCCGCGCAGGATCGGCAGGAACGATTTGCCTTCCAGCCACATCGGCTTCTCGATTTCAAGGTACTCGCAGAGAGTGGGAAAGATATCCAGGTGAGAGATCAGGCTGTCACAGACGATGCCTCCATGGAACTCTCCCGGTCCGCGTATGATCAGCGACACACCCCACCCGTCGTCAGTCAGGTTGCACTTCATTGAAGGAAAGGCAATTCCGTGATCAGTCGTGCTGATGATCAGCGTGCTGGCTAGAAGCCCCGAGCGTTCGAGAGCCTCGAGCACCTGGCCGATGCCTTGGTCCATGACGCGGGCGCTGGCGTGGTGTCCGGCCATATCGACGCGCGTTTGCGGAGTGTCCGCAATTGGGACTGGCGGCAGGATGTAGTTGGGATTATCTGCCGGTGTGGGCTTGGGATACTCGCGATGCGTCTCCTGAAATCCCACATCGAGAAAAAATGGTGTTTGAGGGTTCGAGGCGACGAAGGCAGCCGCTGCCGGCGCAACCGCGGCGGCGCTTTTTCGTTCGGGTTCGGGCCAGGTCGCCGGGGTGAGCATTTGATCAAACCCGATCGTTTCCGGCTTTGCTGCGATATGTTGCAGTCCGGCTAGAACCGACTGATAACCTGCGCGGCGCAGAGCGTGAATAATGTGCTTCTGATAGTCGTTCAGCGCGAATCCCCGGTGTGCCAATCCCAACATGCCATTGCGGTGCGGACACTGTCCGGTGAGCAGCGAAGCGCGACTCGGCGAGCATGTCGGTGCAACGCTGAATGCCTGCCGAAACAAAACGCCCTCGGCCGCAAGGCGCTGCAGATTAGGTGTCGGCACCGCATGGCCGTAAGGCTGGAGATATCGGCCGGAATCGTGGGAATGAATGTAAACGATATTTGGAAGCGTCTTCGGTATGGAAGACGGTTGTTCACGCAACACGCCGAACTTCGCCGCGATGCTTACGCTGGCGACACCCTGCAGAAACTCGCGCCGCGAAGTTCCAGACTGTATTTCTTCCTTCATGATTCGTGTTTCCCAATACTGCCCCTAGAGACGCGGCATGTCGGGTGTTGTTTGCAACACCCAACCAGTTCCGAGGACACGCCCGCCCTGCTGCCGCCGCGACGGGGTGCGCCCCGCCTCTCGCATATGCGTCATTAGGCCGGTGCGTCTATCCAACGGGCGCGCCAAATCTTACATGAATTTTCGTTTGACAGCGTTACCAATTCCAGAGCAATATTCCTCCGCCTTCAGAAAGCAAAACGGTTCGGGACACGTGCGGACTGAGTCCGCGTTCGTGATCGCGATTTCAAAACGGAACTCCCGCAGCTGCTAAACACGTCCGTTTTGAAGCGCCGTAAGCTGCCTCTCTGTCGGTCAACGACAAACTCCGGAGAAGTTCCATGAAGAGCTCTGTTTCCAGGCTGGTTTTGGGGCTGTTTCTTGTGGTGTGCTCGGCGGCGAGCTTTGGCCAAGCAGTTTTCGGAAGCATAGCTGGAACCGTCAGCGATCCCTCCGGAGCAGCCATCGCCGGCGCAAAGATCACGATTACTGAAACCAGTAAGGGCGTCAGTTACACCACCGTGAGCAACGAATCGGGCAATTATGTCCAGTCTCACCTTACTGTCGGCAACTACGATGTTCTGGTGGGAGCGCCTGGATTTGAAACCTACGTCCGCCGAAACGTCCGCGTGGATGTCGATGCAGTGACGGCAGTCAGCGCTCAACTCACGGTTGGAAAGGTCAGCGAAGTGGTGAGCGTAACGGGAGCTGAGGCTCTGCTCAAGACCGAAAAGTCCGACGTTTCAGATACGCTGGAGCAGAAAACGGTAGAAGAGATCCCGATCTACGATCGGGACGTCAGCCGGCTCTACTTCCTTGTTCCCGGTATTCAGGCAACCGCTACGACCGCAGCGAGCGAACAGCCGCAGGACGTGTACCGGCCCAAAGTGAACGGCGCATACTGGGGCGGAATTTCATTCCAACTCGATGGCACCGACAATCGCGAATCAGTTCTTGGCGAGCCGGTCATCACCCCCAAGCCGGATGCCATTTCGGAACTAAAGATCAGTACAACGTCCTACGACGCAGAATTTGGACAGGCGAGCCAGGCAGTGATCGTGGCTTCCACCAAGTCCGGAAGCAATCAGTTGCATGGCAGCGCCTTCGAATATCGCCGGGATCAGCACGGTCAAGCGAAGGATCCGTTCACGCAATCACAGCCCCTCCCCGGAAAGCCGGGCCAATTTATTCCCGCCACACTGCGCAACGACTTCGGAGGTTCCATTGGCGGACCGATTGAGAAGGACAAGATGTTCTTTTTCGGCGATTACGAAGGAACGCGCCAGAAGCTCGGCAACTCTCAGTTGCTGACTGTTCCGACCGCCGCAGAACGAGCTGGAAACCTGAGCGATCTGGGGGTGAACATCTACGATCCTTGCCCTGCCGGCAATCCCAATTGTGGCACCGCAGTTCAGGCTCCCGGAGCACGCACGCAGTTCCCCGGCAACGTGATCCCAACCGCACGTCTCTCCCCGCAGGCACAGGCCCTGCTCAATTTCATTCCAATGCCGAATGTAGCCGGAGCGGCAGGCGGAACGCCGAACTACGTTGCCAACGGCACCGGCATCGTCAACTCGAATTCGTTTGATGTTCGCATTGACCGTCATCAAGGACAGAAGCTCGATCTCTTCGGCCGATACAGCCTGCTTAAGGTCGAACAGAGCTCGCCCGGAGCTTTTGGACTGATAGCGGGAGGTCCGAATTTCTCGAATCCGAACTTTTCCGGAGCTTCGTCGTTGCAAAACCAAAGCTTGGCATATGGAACCACCTATGTCATGAACAATAGCTGGGTCGCCGACTTCCGCTTCGGATTCTTCCGCTATCGCGTCCTGGTCAATCCCAACGGTCTTGGCACGTCCCCAGCAAAAGACGCCGGCATTCCCGGACTGAATCTTGACAGCTATTACACATCCGGCATGCCGGGCATGACTATCAATCAGTTGGGAAGTCCCACGTTCGCGTTTGGATACTCACTCGGAGAGAACCAGTGCAACTGTCCGCTCAACGAGCAGGAAAACGAGTTTCAATATGTTGGCAACCTGACGCACACTTTTGGCAATCATTCGCTCAAATTTGGTGTCGACGTCCGCCATGCGCAGAACCTGCGCGTGCCCAGCGACTTCCATCGATCCGGCTTACTCAATTTCGATGCTGTGGGCACCTCCGGGCCAACTGGCGGCGGCCTGGGGCTGGCCTCGTTCCTGTTGGGGGATGTAACTGGGACGAGCTCGCCAAACTCGCCGAACGCGACCTTCTATCGCTATGTGAGCAATTCCACCGATGCCGCCGAAAGACAGAACAGGCTCTTCTCCTATGTTCAAGACACCTGGCGTTTTACTCCCAAGCTCACGCTGAACTATGGCTTGCGCTGGGACATTTACTTTCCGCAGTACGTCAATACCGCAGGCGCCGGAGGTTTCGTCAATATCAATACCGGCGAGGTCTTGGTTGCGGGTCAAAACGGGACTGGACTGAACGGCAACGTAAACACCGATTACAAGCACTTCGCGCCGCGGCTCGGGATCGCATATCAAATGACTCCCAAAACCGTGGCGCGTGCCGGATATGGCCGCTCTTATGATGTCGGTGTCTTCGGCGTATCGTTTGGCCATAACGTGACGCAGAACCTGCCGGTGCTGGCCAGCCAGTCGATCAATCCAACGCAACCCTACGCTCCGGTATTCACACTGGCGCAAGGTCCACCCAGCGTTCTTGATCCCGCGGCTTTTTTGGCTGCCCAACCCAAAGGACCTACAGGTAATCCGCTGTTGCCCAACGGCATTTCCGCCAAGATCCTTCCGCTAAGTGGCGATAACACCATGCGCCTGCCCACGACAGATGCATGGAATCTCACGGTGGAGCGGCAAGTCACGCAAACGCTAGTGGTCTCAGCCGCCTACGTGGGCAGCAAAGAGGAGCACGTAACTCCGGGTGGCACGAACTACAACACCAACGAGCCGCAGCTCAATGCAGGGCTGCCGCCGACTAACACTAACCTGCGCCGCTACTACTTCCAAAAGTTTGGATGGTCGCAGTCGCTCAACGCCTACACCGATGACGCGACCGTGAAGTACAACGCGTTGCAACTCCGCGTTGATAAGCGCTTCTCCAACGGACTGAGCTTCCAGGGCAACTTCACCTGGGCGAGCGCATTCGATTTCACCAATGACTACTTCTTCTGGAACCGCAGGATCGATTACGGACGCGAAAGCGGGGTGCGCCGCGAGGTATTCAACTTGACTCATGTGTACGAACTCCCGTTTGGCAGAGGCAAACCGCTTTTCGGAAACTCCTCCAGCCTGCTGGATTACCTGATCGGAGGATGGCAATACTCTGGAGTGTGGTTCTGGGGCTCGGGCCTTCCGTTCACTCCGTCATACAACGAATGCGGCGCAGATATCGACACGGGTCCGTGCCGTGCAAATCTCGTGGGGAATGCGGCGGTTAGCAATCCCGGAACGGGAACCTCGATCGGCGGCGGGCCTGTGCAGAACCCCTGGTTCGTTGTTGCTACCCCGGCCAGCACGAGTAGCGGATGCAAGTCTGCGACCACTTTTGTCTTCGATCAGAACGGCTGCACGCGCGGTCCATGGCAACGTCCGGCAGTTGGGACCTTCGGAAATGTGGGACTCAGCTCGTTCTACGGTCCCCGCTTCTTCAACCTTGATTCCGCGCTAAGCAAGCGCCTGAAGATCACGGAACGAGTGAATGCGCAATTCCGAGCCGAACTCTTCAATACCTTCAACGACGTAAACCTGGGACAGCCGAACGGCAACGTCGATTCCAAAACCGCTGGACAAATCACCTCACTTGCGACCAGCAGCAACGCACAGATGAGAAGGTGGCAATTGGGATTGAGGGTAGAGTTTTAGACCGAGGCTTTGCTTTCCGCGGATAACGCTCAAGGCGGGAATGTTCCGCCTCTATGCTTCCTCGCACACGAATGATGTTGCACCTGGAGCGCATCTGTCTCGCGGCCATCTTTCTCGTTATCCCCTTTCCCCTTTTGGCCCAACCTCCGCAAAGGCTCAGCGAACTTCGGGCGCGGGCTGAGGCTTTGGAGAAAAAAGGCGACGCGCAAGGCTCCCTCGCGCTCTGGCAAAAGGCCGCCGCGCTTTCGCCGAACTCTGTCGGCATGGAAGACCATATAGGATTTCTGCTTGCCGTGCTCAACCGTCGCGACGAAGCGATTCCTCATTTCGAACGCGCTCTGGAAATCGATTCGCACTACGCTCCCGCTCATTACCATCTTGGGATCGCGTATCTTCTGCAACAGGACCCGACTCGTGGCATTCCACATCTTCAGGCAGCCGTCGATGCGGTTCCTAACAACTTCGATTATCGCTTCTACCTTGGCCGCGCGCTGAACGACAGCGCCCATTACGCCGAAGCACTTGACCATTTGCGCCATGCAACCCAGCTCAAGGGAAATAACGCAGAAGCCTGGAACCAGCTTGGGGTCGCTCTGCAGAATACGGGTAAAGCAAAAGATGCGCTCGAAGCGTATGCGCGCGCCGTGAAGTTGGATTCGGCCAATCTCGATGCCCGCAACAACTACGGTTTCATGCTGGTGAATACCGGACGCGCCGAGGAAGGGGTAGCGCAGTTCCAGGAAATTCTCGAACGAGACCCTAAGAACGCGATGGCACGAGTGAACATCGGATTCGCGCGTTTGCAGAAAGGGGATCTCGTTGCCGCAGAATTGCAATTCCGAGAAGCGCTCGCTCGCAATCCCAATTTGGCAATCGCCCACTATGATCTCGGAGTCACGCTGAAGCTGAAAGACCAATTGGACGCAGCCAGCGCCGAACTCAAGCGAGCGATTGAAATCAACGACCAACTCGGCGAAGCGCACTACACCTTGGGAGTTATCTACTGGCAGAGTGGAGACTTCGACCGCGCAGCCGCCGAAATGCGCTCCACCCTCGAACTGAATCCAAACGATCCCGAGGCCTATCTGATGCTGGGCTCCGCCTTGAGTAAGAAAGGCGACCTTGCCGGCGCAGAAGCGGCCCTCCGCTCCGCCATTGTGCTCGATCCTTTCAATCCCGGTCCGTACAATACTCTCGGAGAGGTCTTGAAACGCAAGGGCGATTTTGAGGGAAGCAAGCAGGCCTTCGCTGAAGGCTCGCGCGCGATGGAGAAAAAGAACCGAGAATTGGGCAAGATGCTGCAGAAGGCACGCTGAAAATAATCGAAGACTTCAAAGTTCAAGCGCCGTTCACAGTTTCGCGGTAATCCGGAGACACACCGTTTATATACGCCGGAACAGGAAGAAGATGGAAAACCGGTTGCGCGGATGATTGTCTATGAAGCGGTACGCTGATCAAATCAGCTCACGTATGGATCGCGGGCGCACCGCCATTCACGTGAACTCAATAGCCTACGGCGAAATTTCCTGAAGCTGTTTTCATTGGTTTTTCGGTACGTTCGGT
>CAYNPS010000161.1:4995-8231 GCA_964399125.1 uncultured Terriglobales bacterium | reverse complement strand
TTCTCGACGAAGTTGGAGAACTTGAGCCCAAGCTGCAAGTAAAGCTGCTGCGCGTCCTCGATGGCGTTCCATACTATCGCCTCGGGGGAACGAAGAAAGTTGCAGTCGATGTTCGTTTGATAGCTGCGACCAACCGCGAGCTTGATCAAGCAGTCCGTGATGGCAAGTTCCGCGGCGACCTTTATCATCGTCTCTCGCAGTTCCAACTGCGCGTACCTCCACTCCGCGAGAGAAAAGAAGACATCGTCCCACTTGCCGAACATTTTCTGAAATTGAACTACGCCGATGCGCGGCTCTCACCAGCGGCCGCAGCCATGCTGGAAGCCTATCGCTGGCCGGGAAACGTGCGTGAGCTGCGTAATTTGATGATGCGTGCCGGCGCTCTCTGCAGCAACGGCGTAGTGGAACCTTCGGACTTGCCAACGGAAGTGGAGCATGGCGAGATGCAAATGAGCGTTGCCGCCGCAGCCAGCATCCCGCAGAGGATCGGCTCGATTCCTCAGCGAACAACGTCTTCTCACAGCGCCGGTAGTGGTGGATTGCGGGACATCAAGCGCCAGCGGATTCTCGAAGCTCTTGAGCGGCACAAGGGCCACCAAGGCCTGGCTTCAGAAGAGCTGGGGATCTCGCGTCGTACGCTTAGTCGGCAGTTGAAGCAGATGCGCGAACAGGCGCAAGAACAGAATCCTGAGTTAGGGATCCTTAGTCAGCGGCAACAGCACTACTTCCGCAGCACGCTTGATACTCCGGTAAAAATCAAGACTGAGGAAGGGAAGGAGTTCACTGCTTCTTGCGCCAACGTCAGTCTCGGAGGCATGGCGATTCATGGTCTCCCCCTTGAGGCGCAGAACGCGATCACCCTCCAGCTCACGTTTAAAGTCCCTGGAGTGCAGCAGCCAATTCAGTCCGAGGCGGAAATCGCGTGGTGCTCACGCGACGGTCACGCCGGCATTAAGTTTCTGAAGATGGATGATGCTTCCGGCAGCGAGCTCAAACGCTGGATTTTGCAAAAGCAACTCGAAGAAGGCTGGACTGCACTTAAGTAACGTCGTCCATTGACCTAACGTAACTGTCTAAGGTCGCAGCACCGATGGATTTTCCGCTTGGGTGAAAGCTATGTTGTAAGCCGCACTGTAGCGTCACAGTTGCGCGCCCTTTGTCTGCTATTCCCAAATCGGAAAATATTGGCGGTGTTTCGGCCGTCGTGCACAGCCGCGCGATGGTCCGCCTCCTTGAGACTGCACAGCGGATTGCGAAGTCGAACGTTTCGGTGCTGATCACCGGAGAGACCGGAAGCGGAAAGGAAGTAATCGCGCGAGCAATTCATCATTATTCTCTCCGCTGTAATCAGCCGTGGATCGATGTGAATTGTGCCGCGTTGCCGGAGCATCTGGTCGAGAGTGAACTGTTTGGTTACGAAAAAGGAGCATTCAGCGGAGCCGAAGCGCAGAAGCCTGGTTTTTTTGAGCTGGCCCACAACGGCACTCTGTTTCTGGATGAAGTCGGAGAGCTCGAATCGCGAACTCAGGTGAAGCTGCTGCGCGTGCTTGACGGCGCCCCGTACTATCGGGTCGGCGGACTAAAGAAGGTGTCAGTGGATGTGCGGATCATCGCCGCAACTAATCGTGATCTGGAAACGCAGGTCGCTCGCGGCGGATTTCGCAGTGACTTGTTCCACCGACTCAATCAGATTCATCTCCGGGTGCCTCCGCTGCGAGAGAGAAAAGAAGATATCGCGCCGCTGGCCAATCATTTTTTGCATGAGATGTATCCACATCTGAGTTTCTCTGAGGAAGCGAAGCAGACGCTGGAGAACCATCAGTGGAGTGGCAATGTTCGCGAGCTTCGCAATGTGGTCATGACTGCGGCGGTGTTCGCCACCGGTGAAGTCATCAGCGTGCACGAATTGCCTGCGCACATTCAGGAGTCTCGTCCGCGGCTGCAGGTCGTGAGCGGTTCGGCGCCATTGGAGAAGATGGAAAAGGACTTGATCTTCGAAGCTCTGAGAGGCGCTTCCGGTCATCAACAGAAGGCCGCACGGGTGCTCGGCATCTCGCGAAGGACCTTGAGCCGAAGATTGCGATCGTATTCACTGCAAAAAGCCTGATTCCCGACGGTACTCGCGATGTTCCCCGCGCGCATAAACACTGGACGGCTGCGAGTCAGACTGTCATATTCGCACCAAAGCGCTAACGCACTCCCGAGAGATATCGCAGTGTCGAAATTGTTAGAGCCTGTCATCCTGAGCCCCTCTTTTGGGCGAAGGATCTCCGGCGATGCTTGCGATAGAAATGGCGCTGGCCAGGCTCCTCGGCCCATGCTTGTTGACGTTTGCTGGTAGAAGAGCCATGCCGAGAGCAATTAAGCCGGACATATCGCGGGAGGTCCTTCGCCCAAAGGAAGGGCTCAGGATGACAGCTCCTGGGTTGCAGTGGCGTCGGCAAAGTCAATGAAAACCGTCCGCATCATTGGTCGTCATCTGCTGATCATCCTGATCACCGCGCTCGTTGGCGGTCTGCTGGGCGCGACGCTGGTGCGCCTGGCTCCTGGTTTCGGCATTCAGGAGAGCGATTTCAACACCCAGCTCAGCGCGGAAACAAGAAATGCCCTGCACAAAGAAGATGCCGGAGAGCGGAATGTCCTTTCCTATTACGGGCATTACCTGGGCAGCCTCGTCCATGGAGATCTCGGGTACTCGCGCTCCATGGATCGTCCCGTTTCAGAACTATTTCGAGATCGATTGCCGGAGACTGCGGAATCTGTCGCGATTGGTGTTGCAGGGGGATGGCTGCTTGGCCTGGCGCTGGCGATTCCTGCAAGCTGGAAGCGTGCGCCTGTTTATAGTGCGAGCGCGACGGTGATCAGCGGAGCCTTTCTCTGCATTCCGTCGGCGGTGCTGGCGTTGATCTTTCTCGTGTTCGGTTCGCCGCGCAAGCTTGCCATCGCTCTTGTCATCTTTCCAAAAGTGTTTCGTTTCTCGCGCAACCTGTTGGTGAGGAGCTACACGATGCCGCACGTGCTTACGGCACGAGCGCGCGGACTCAGCTCGGCTCGGATCTTCGGCTGGCACATTCTTCCGAATATCTCTGCACCGATGCTCGCGCTCGCGGGTGTAACGGTGAGCATCGCGTTTGCGGCTGCAATTCCGGTAGAGGTCGTTTGCGATTCTCCCGGATTGGGGCAGCTCGCCTGGAAGGCCGCCCTATCGCGCGACGTGCCGCTGCTGGTCAATTTGA
>CAYNPS010000161.1:0-4895 GCA_964399125.1 uncultured Terriglobales bacterium | reverse complement strand
GCCGCGAACTCCTTCTCTGAGTTGATTTCCCCTGCTGCGACGAGGGATGTTCTATGAGCCGCGCACGGTGGATCGCTGTAGGGCTGTTGGCCGTTCTGTTTGTGCTCGCATTATTCGCAGGCGCCTTTGCGCCGGCTCCGTACGCGAAGCAGTTCCGAAACGATACCGATCATCCGCCTTCAACGCAGTTTCCATTGGGAACCGACGAACTCGGACGCGATCGTCTGTCTCGTCTTCTTTATGGAATGCGGATTTCGCTTTTGCTGGCTCCTGCTGCAGCGTTGATTTCAACTGCTCTGGCTGCGCTCATCGGAGGCGCGGGAGCATATACGGGCGGCGCATGGGATCGGGCGACCAGCATGTTCATCGATCTGTTCCTGAGCTTGCCGTGGCTATTTCTATTGCTCACGCTGCGCGCCTTGCTTCCGCTCGATATTCCCGCAGTTACCTCTGTGATTGTGACGTTTGCGCTGCTCGGAATTCTTGGATGGGCAGCTTCGGCTCGAATTGTTGCGGCATCTGTGCGTTCGATTCGCACGTCTGAGTTTCTTTTGCAGGCGCGCGCCGCTGGATGCAAGCCGTTTCGGCTCTTGCTCCGGCACGTGCTTCCCAATGTGAAGCCCATCCTGCTCGCGCAATTCTGGATATCAGTGCCTCTCTTCATTCTTACGGAAGCCAATTTGGGAATGCTTGGACTAGGCGTGACCGAGCCACTCCCATCTTGGGGTAACTTGCTCCGCGAATTGGAGAACTACACTGCCCTGCGGCACAGTCCATGGCTGTGGGTCCCATTGCTTTCGCTTGTGCTGGTCGTCAGCCTGTTTCAATTCGCGCTTGGGACTGAGGAGCAGGCATGACAGGATCGGGTCATCGGGTGATCGGGTCATCGGGTGAGGTTTGGCGCAAGATGCCCCAAGCCGCCTTCTTACTTGTGGTGATCACGTTAGCTCTCTCCGCATGTAGCCGAAAGACACAAGCAAGTGACGAACTTCATGTCACCATCAAGACCGATCCCAAAACTCTGAATCCGCTCATGGCAGAGGAGGAAGCTTCGGACCGCATTCGGTATCTCACCGGTGGAGTCCTGATTCGTTTTAATCGCAAAGAACAGGAGAACCAGGGTGAGCTGGCGGAAAGCTGGAACGTAGACGAAGGTGGTCGACGCATCACGTTCAATCTGCGTCGCGGGTTGAAGTTTTCCGATGGAAGCGATTTTTCCGCTGATGACGTCGTTGCGACTATCAAAGCGGCACTGGATCCCAATCTGCACTCGCCCAAAGGGGATCCCCTTCGCGCCGGTGGAAACACAGAGGTGCGCGCAGCAGACCGGGACAAGGTTGTTATCGAGTTCGAGCACCCGATCTCTGGTGTGGAACGTCTATTCGACGAAATCACGATCTCCCCGGCGCGCATGGCCGGAAGAGCCGATTCGAGTGTCGTTTTGGGCCCATTTAGTGTGGCCGAGCAACGTCCTGGCGAATACGTTTTACTCAAGCGCAACCCTTATTACTGGAAGAAGGACAGCGCCGGCCATCACCTTCCGTATTTGAACGCAATTCGAATGTACGTCCTATCGAATCGTGATACCGAGTTGATCCGCTTTCGCCAGGGCGATATCCAGTTAATTGACGACATGCCTCCTGATCTATTCGAGCAATTACGGAGTGAAGATCCCTCTGCAACTCGGGATCTGGGCCCGTCAGTGGAATCCGCCGAAATGTGGTTCAACGAGGTGGCCAGGTCCCCGTTGCCTGACTACAAGAAGGCATGGTTCCATTCGCGGAATTTCCGGCATGCAATATCGCTCGCGGTGAATCGTTCCGATCTGGCTCGGGTGGCCTTCCGAGGACACGCTGCTCCGGCAGTCGGAATCGTTAGCCCGGCGAACAGGTTCTGGTTTGACAAAGACCTGCAGCCAGTAAGTTTTGATCCAACCGCTGCTATCAATCTTCTCAAGGCGGATGGTTTTCACAAAGATGGTGATTTGCTCAAAGACAAATTCGGCCATCCCGTGAGTTTCTCCCTCATTACCAATGCGGGAAATAAACCGCGAGAGAGAATGGCTACTCTGATTCAGCAGGACCTCAAAGGGATCGGTGTCGAAGTCAGTTTTGTGCCTCTGGATTTTCCGTCCATTATCGAGAGACTGACGAGGACTTTTGATTACGACGCATGTCTGCTCGGTTTTACCAATGTGGACCTTGATCCAAATAGTCAAATGAACGTGTGGCTCAGCTCCGCCGACCTCCACGAGTGGAATCCGGCGGAAAAAAAACCTGAGACTGCGTGGGAGGCGAAAATTGACAGCTTGATGCGCGAGCAAGCATCCACGCTCGATCGCCAAAGACGCAAGGTATTGTTCGACCAGGTGCAGCAAATTGCTGCAGAGGAAAATCCCACGATTCATCTTGTGGACAAGAATGCGCTCGTGGCGGTTTCGCCAAAAGTGAGGAACGTCGATCCAGTAGTTCTGACACCGCAAACGTATTGGAACGCAGAATATCTTTCACTAGGGAAGTAATGAAGAGTTATCAATGCCGAATCGCAACACAATTGAGGAAGTAGTAGCTCCCGTGGAGCACTCGTCTGGCGTGCGCACGCCACTTCTTTCGCTCGCGATTTCGGCCGATTATGCAGGGAAACCCGGCGTGCTCCGCAATCTGCAATTCGAGATGCAACCGGGTGAAATCCTCGGTCTTGTTGGAGAGAGTGGCTCAGGAAAGAGCACGTTAGCTTTGAGCATTTTGCGGCTGCTCGAACTCAAAGGCGGAAGGAGCAGCGGCAGTGTTCGTCTAAACGGGCGAGAACTCATGGCTCTGTCGGAGCGCGAAATGAGAGAGGTTCGCGGACGCGATATTGGCCTAGTGCTGCAGAGTCCGATGTCCTCCCTAAATCCCGCCTTGAAGATCGGGACCCAGATGTATGAAACCTGGACGGCGCATAAGCCTGGCACGCGCAAAGAATGCACTCCGCGATTTTTGGAATTGCTGCGGAATCTGAATCTCCATGCCGATGCCAAATTCCTGGAAAAAAAGCCAGCGCAGCTCAGCGTTGGACAAGCGCAGCGCGTGATGATCGCGATGGCCATGATGCATCATCCGCCGCTGCTTATCGCCGACGAGTGCACTAGCGCATTGGATCTGATCACGCAAAAGGAAGTGCTGAACATCTTTCGCAAGTTGAGCCAGGAGATGGGAACGGGCATCCTGTTTATCTCTCACGACCTGCTCACAGTCTCAGCTCTGTGCCAGCGCATGGCTATTCTTTATAAAGGTGAGCTGGTTGAAATCGGCTCGACGAAAGAGATTCTTCGTTGCCCGCAGCATCCATACACTCAGGAACTCATCAAGGCTCTTCCCATTCCGGAACAGATATGCTAAACCAGCTACTCTCTCCGGCGCGGATTGGCAGTTATTGACGCCAACCTCCGCGCAACCTTTACTTCTAAGTAAACAGCGACACTTCCAAGGAGGATCATCCATGCGAAGTCTCTTATGCATAGCGGTGCTGCTGCTGAGCGCCGCCTGGGTTGCGGCTCAAAGTAGTTCGTCGTACCCGCCGAGTTCAAGCTCCAGCAGTCAGTCCGCAAGCAGTTCAAGCCAAACGACACCAAGCAGCTCAAGCCAAACAACACCAAGTAGCTCACAAACAACCCCGAGCAGTTCACAGACAACACCCAGCAGTTCCAGCTCGAGCGCTGCAAGCAATGCTAGTGAAACCAAAGTAGAAGGTTGTCTGAATTCCTCGAACGGCAGCTACACTCTTACAGCGCGTGACGGCACCACGTACCAGCTAAGTGGCGACACATCACAGTTGGCGGACCATGTTGGTCACGAAGTCCAGATCAGCGGCAGCACGAGCTCCGCATCGGCTTCGTCGACATCACCAAGTACTTCCAGCAGCACGAGCCCGGCTTCGTCCGGCGGGATGAGCAATTCGAGCCAGCCCACGCTGAACGTAACTTCCGTGAAACATATTTCGAAGACCTGCAGCGCAAGCTCTTCCTCTCGTTAATTACTCCTTCGTATGCCCGGCTTCAAACGCTGGGCATTCTTATATGCAAAGAACCACGGTAGGAACTTTTCCTTTCGGCAGCAGCTTTGTTTGCATCTAACGGGTTGTGAAAGGCGACTGAGTTACTTGCAATCCACAAAAACGCGCGTTTTATTCGTTGATGATGAAGCCGGAATCCGATTAACACTTCCCGCCATTCTGGAGAACGAGGGCTTCGTGGTTTCTGTCGCTGCTTCGGTGCCGGAAGCTTTGGAAATCATGAATCATCAAGCGTTCGATGTGCTCCTCACCGATCTAAACATCGGCGCGCCGGCCGATGGTTTCATTCTGGTAAGCGCCATGCGCAAGATTCAGCCGGGCGCTGCAACTTTCATCCTGACGGGCTACCCCGACTTTCAAACGGCACTTGAGGCCATCCGCAAGCAGGTGGACGACTACTTCGTGAAGCCGGCGGACATTCCGACTTTAGTGTCGAGTCTGAAAGAGAAGATCCATCGACCTCGCGAACTCTGCCAGACGCCGTGCAAACGCTTGTCCACCGTAATTCGGGAAAACTCGACTGCAATCATCGAGCACTGGTTACAAGAAGTCGGCCAAGACGACAGGCTGAAGTCCATTCCCATCAGCAACGCTGCCCGTATCGATCACTTTCCCGATCTCCTGGATGACCTTGCAAACGTGCTTGCTACGGGTGATATCCAAGTGTCACAAGCATCGCTAACGACCGCCGCCGTCCATGGCGTGGATCGCGCTCAGCAGGGCTACACTATCCCACAGCTCATCGCAGAGACGCGTCTGCTTCATCGCGTAATCGCTCAGCATCTCCAACGAAATTTGCTTACTATGGATTTGAGCGCTCTGATTCCGGACGCGCTGAAAGT
>CAYNPS010000160.1:0-8334 GCA_964399125.1 uncultured Terriglobales bacterium | reverse complement strand
TACGCGAACGCGTACAAGATTGGCGCCTACCATCCTGCTCCGACAAAGTTCCGACCTGAAGTTCCCCGAGTGCATTGCTGTATCTACTGCTACTACGCCCCTATACCTGTGCTATCCCGAAACCAAACGAGAGTCAAGCGAAATAGTTTTGGGAGATTATGCTCCAATTTGTTTTCGATGATGGCATCGTGATTGCATCATGAGCAATCGCCTCACCAGAGCCATCATGAAGATAATTAAAAGAACCAGCAGGACATCAATCAAAGGCGTCACGTTTATCTCTGCGGCGGGCACTACCTCCCAAATTGAAACTAACCTGTATTTCTCCTTACGACATTGGACACGAGATATGCAGGGAGAGTTTCAGGGAAGAGTCACGCAAACGCGGCACTACATCGATTGGGAATAACACGGGTAGGATCTAGAGTGCACTTGCAGCGCTGGCGAGAGGCTTCTCCAGGAGCTGATAAATCTCGGGGCTTACACACACTTCGTAGTATTTGCGCGAGGTCCAATCGTTCACAGTCATGCTGCCGGCATCAACGTGAGGGATAACTGCCTCGCGGACTGCGATCTTGTGAAACACGCCCGCTGCAATCGGCACGGTTCCACTGAATAGCTTGACCTCTTCACGCGGCCAGATCGTCGCTAATTGGCAGGAGTGATCTTTCAAACTGATCTCCTGAGCAAGCTTTTCGAAAGCTGCAGGGCTGATCATCACGCCGCCGATGTTGTAGCGGATGACAAATTCATCGGGATTACCGCTCGTGTCCTTGTCCTGCACGGTCTGGAGGCTGAACACATTGAAGGGGGTCGTCTTGCCAGCAACGAACTTTCGCGCTCCCTTGCTGCAGGAAGATAGACGATCACTCTCGTTCAGCGCTCTGGAAATCATGATCCGCTGTGGACCGTACATCAGGTACATCGGCGCCGAATCCTGATAGGAAATTCCGATTCCCAATTCCAAAGCGGGAAGTCCCTGTTTCTGCGACTGCTCATTGTAGGCGCTGACGATTGCGATCATTTCCTTAGCGAGAACGCAGGCACGCGCAACTCCGAGCCCTGTTTCTCCTTCCCGCTCAAAAAGCGCAAGGATCATGGCGTCGCCTTCGATGAAGACCGTGGAAGCTCCGTACTTGGGCAACAGCTTGTTGATCGGCTCGTAAAAGTTCAGGCTGAAATACGAAGCCGGATTGAGTCCCCGGTCGAAGAGCGTGCGCGTGAGCGTAGTCGATTCTCGAATGTCGGCTTTGAGGATCACGTGCCGGAGTACCTTTTCCTCACCTGTCTTTTGTTCGTCGGGAAGCAGAAATTCGTAAAGCGTGTTATTGATCGCTGAGAGTTCGCGCAGACGCTCGGTAGAAATCACGTTCACAGAGTCCATGGCCGCGCAGACGGCCTCAAAGCGGCGGTAATCACGGTGATACCGAACGAAGTCGGCGAAAAACCGAGCCGCCAGCTTCGCGCGCTCGCCTCCCCGCCAGGACTCTACCTTCTTAACAGCCGCGTTCAGGTTATCCGGAGAGATTTTTCCGTGCTCTTCGAGCAGGCTTTCGACACGAGCGCGTTCCGTCTTCGAAATCAGGGCATTCTTGAGCTGCTGCGGGTTGATGGGCGGAGAGTACTGTGCCAGGAGGGGAACGGCCTCATAGGAGGCGATAACGTGATCGAAGACGTTTTCCTTCTCCAGCATCTCCAGCCAGCCACCCAACAGCGCACGCTGCGCCTTGCCTTTCGGAAGGCTCTCAACGGGCGATCCGGCTGCGAAGAGTTCGTGCGCGTTCTCCGGCTCGTTTAGGAGAAGATCGAGACCCTCGTCGCTCTCGACGCCCTCCGGCTGAAGAGAACGCAGAAAGTCGCACGCAATCGCCTGCATAGTTTCAAAATGGTCCGGATCGCGTTCGTAATTTCCGAGCATCACATATTGTTCGGCATTTAAATAGTCATCCCGGCCATCGTCGGTATAGAGGAGGCGGTTGAGGAATAAATCGTAGGCGATGCTCTCGGTGTCGCCGAACAAAGAGCGGCGTATGCGCGAGAGAGATTCTTTCTCAATCTCGCGCATCGTTAAGAAAAGATCTTGCCCCACTTTTCTGAGTATCGCCTTCTTACTGATCTGAAAGTCGGCAAAGTGTTGGCGCAGTTCAACTCCTTTGGCTGCGAACACCTGCCGCGGACCTTCATAAGACTTGAGCTTTGTGCGGCAGCGTTCGAGAGCCTGAGAGAACTGCACCGGCATCTCATTGCGCTGGAACTTCACCGCAGCGAGGCGCGCGATCAGATCCAAAGAGATGTTGTTCTCCGCTTTGGCGCGATTTAATCCGGCAACATGCAGATCGAGCAGAGCCCGTTTGAAGTCACTTGCTTCGGCCGGTTTCGTTGGCGTCGAGCTCCCGCCCGCCGGACTAGAAAAACGCCAAGCCGGTCTTGAAGTGGGAATTGCTTCCTCCACTAACGCTTCAATCCGGCCGTGTTTCACTATCAGCCGAAAGATGTGCTGCCGCGCGATCTCCATGAAGCGCGAGCTGAGGGCGACGTCGTGGCGAATGTTGTCCACGCCGCGAACCAACCCCTCAAGATGAACGGCTGGTTCATAAGACGAAAGTTGCACCTGGCGAGCGTGTGCAGAGAGCGAGCCGCGTTGTAAGAACCCAAAGGGCATGTGCGCGGTCCGGCAGCGAAGAAGACGCGATCGTCAATGAGCTCAGATCGCCTTCCGGCAAATTCAGGGACACAGCCGAGACAAGCAAGTCTAGTGCGCCGCATCTGCCACGCAGCAGTGGGTGTTCACCTTAACCGAGTAGTTACGTTGGTGTTGTGTCGGGCAGAGCCATTCGGGCCACACTGCTCGCCCAGGATGGGACTCCATGTAAACAGAAACTGCTTCGATAAGTCTGGATTTTGTCCGCGACCGCGGATTAGTTCTTGGCGCTTCAACCCGCTTTGAATTCGGCAACATCCTCGCCGGCTCGAAAGACCGGGTGCTGCTGTTGAGCCGCATCCATCATCGACAGCCTGGTATTGATTTCTTCTATGTCCTTTCGGGACCAGCCCACACTGCTGACCTGAATCTCACCATCGCGATCGATGAGAAAAACACTGGGCACATTGGTGAGCTTGTAGGCGTTCGACACAACGTACCGACTCGGGTCATCAAGCGCGATGGGGAACGTAACCCCATATTTCTTCACGAAGTTCGCCGTATCGTTCGCATTGTCCTGCGAGATGCCGATGAAGGTAACGGCTTCGGTTTTGTGGACCTGCCAAAGGCGTTCCAGATAAGGAAACGCATACTGGCACACAGGGCAACTGACTTTAAAGAACGCCAGTACAGCCGGACCATTCCGCAGAATGTTGGAGAGGACTAAAGATTTTCCAGAAGTGCTGGTAAGCGCAAATTCAGGAGCGCGAATGCCGCATGCAAGTGCCATCTATGTTCTTCTCCCAGAATCATCGCGCGAGCGAAGTTCTCACCATTTGATTCTAAGCAAGCAGCTTTAGCTTCCGCAAAATCTTGCGGGTTAAGCCTGTGAGCGGAAGTGCGCCTAACTGCGACACTTGCACCCATTGCAGTTTTCTCATTCTTGCTGGCTCTCCAACATCGTAAACCTCGACTGTCCAATCGGTTTGTGTAATCGAATGTCTTACGCGCAAGAGAGCCCGCTTTACCGAAGCGCCTGTGAGCTGCGGCAGCTCCCACATGCCGGGCATCAGACTCTCGCGGGCTGGCCTCTGCTGGAGCAGGATCGCGTTGCGTCGGCGGCGGAGCACCACCGACGCAGTTCGACGCAGCCGGTTTTCGCGCACACTCGTTTTGCGCGGCGGCAAGTTCTCAGAAGCGCAATGCCTACCGATAGGGCATTGGTTGCACAAAGGGGCCACGGGAGTGCAAATGGTCGCGCCTAGCTCCATCATGGCCTGATTAAAATCGCCGGCGTTTGCCGGATCAAGCAATCGCTGGGCCGTAATCCAGAGATCTTTACCTGACGATTCGTGTCGCGACACTCGGCTCAACACACGCTTAACGTTGCCATCAACTACGGCAACAGCTTCTCCGAAGGCAATGCTGGAGATTGCGTTTCCCGTGTAGCGTCCGATTCCAGGGAGTTGCTGGAGCTTCTTAGTGGATGTTGGAAGCTGCCCATCGTGCTCGGTTACAAGCTGCCTGGCTGCTTTATGCAGCATGCGTGCGCGGCGGTAATATCCGAGGCCGCTCCAAGCCGCGAGCACGTCCGCTTCGCTCGCGGCGGCGAGATCACGAATTGTCGGAAACCGTTTCAGGAATTTGCGGTAGTGCTCCAGCACAGCGGCGACGCGAGTCTGCTGAAGCATGATCTCCGAGATCCAGATGCGGTAGGGATCGCGCGTTTTTCGCCAAGGCAAATCGCGGCGATTCGCGCGATACCAGGAAAGAAGCCGGTGACGAAAAGTATGTAGGCGAATCGAACTCTTCACAACCCGACGGCGAGACATGTTGAGGCAGATTCTAAGTCACTAATCAAAGGTTAGGAGGTGAATATGCGATCTCGCTCATGTAACGTTCCCACGCAACACGTCGGCGGTCGTCGGCACGCGAATGCCGCGTGATTGCGATTCCCCGTTTTCCTCCACGCGATCGCCCTCGCCTGGAGCGAGGAACAAATTTTGCTCGAGGCCATGCTGTTTTGTGTACAGCTCGAAGTAGCGGCCGCCTAATGCATAGAGCTGCTCATGCGTCCCGCGCTCGATGATCTCCCCATTTTCGACCACCAGAATTTGATCAGCGCGGCGAATGGTGCTGAGTCGATGAGCGATCACGAATGTTGTCCGTCCGCGCATGAGAAATGAAAGACCTTCCTGAATCAGCGCTTCTGATTCCGAGTCGAGGCTCGACGTAGCTTCATCAAGAATCAGAATGCGCGGATCGGCGAGAATCGCCCGGGCGATCGAGATGCGCTGGCGCTGTCCGCCGGAAAGCTTTACTCCACGCTCGCCGACAATCGTGTCATACGCTTTTTCGAAGCGTTCGGCGAATTCATCCACCCGAGCAATGCGGCATGCGCGCAGGATTTCCTCTTCCGTCGCCCAAGGACGGGAGAAGGCCACGTTCTCGCGAATCGTGCCGTCGAACAAAAATGATTCCTGCAAGACCACGCCGAGCTGCGTGCGATAAGCCTCGAGACGCACGGTGTTCAGATCAATACCATCCACAAGAATCCGACCGCTTTGCGGTTTATAGAAAGCTGCCAGCAATCCGATGATCGTAGATTTTCCTGATCCGGATGGCCCCACTAACGCCGTCACTGTGTCCGGCGAGGAACGGAACGAGATTCCGTGCAGTACTTTCTTGCTCTGCTCGTAGGCAAAGCTCACATTGTCGAACTCGATGTTGCCCGTAATCTCGGAAAGAACTACCGTGCGCTGCGGATCGACATCCTCCGGGGATTCATTCAAGACCTCGCGCACGCGCTCTAGACCGGCCATAGCTTCGGTAATCTGCGTTCCGATATTCACGACTTGAAGCACAGGAGCGATCAGAAAACCCATGAACATCGTGTAGCTAAAAAACTGGCCGACGGTAAGCGTGTGAGCAAGGATTTTTTGTGCACCCAAGTACATCACGACTGCGCTGATAACACCCAGCAGCACGGTTGATGACAAGCTCATCACGGAAGTAGCGGTGAGCGTGCGCAGGACGTTGCTGAGGAGTCTTCCTACGCCTTCGGAGAACACTCCGTGTTCGCGTTCCTCCGCATGATATCCCTTAATGACTCGCACGCCGCCCAATGACTCCGTAAGCCGTCCACTGACTTCGGCATAAATCTTGCTGCGCTCGCGAAAGATGGGCCGAATCGTAGTGAACGCCTTTTTCAATGCCAAGGCGAAGATCGCGATGCAGACGAAAGCGATCATCGTCATGGAGACACTCATGCGAATAAGGAAACCAAAGGCAAGAATCGCTGTGAGGATTCCACCGAGAAAATCGACAAGACCGGTCCCGATCAGATTGCGAACACCTTCGACGTCCGACAGAATACGAGCGACCATCGTTCCCGTTTTCGTCGCGTCGTAGTAGGCGATCGGTAAACGCCCAACGTGCTCCTGAACTTCGCGGCGCATATCGGCGATGAGTCGCTGGGCAGCTTTGGAGAGCAACTGGGTAAGTGCATACGATGTAATTCCCTGCACAATCGTCGCCCCAACTACCGCAACGATGATTTGCTGAAGAACCCAGGTATGCCTCTTGATGGCTACCTCGTCGACGAGGAACCTGGTGGATGCAGGCAGCACCAGTCCCGCAATCCGATTGATAGCCATCAACAGGAAGCCGACCGCCATCAACCCCTTGCGCGGACGGATCAGCGCCCAAATTTCCGGCAAGGCTCCCCTGATCTGCTGAATCGCAGGCGGCTTGGGCTTCACCTGAACTGCGGCAGTGGCCATTAGGATAGGGTACAAGGGAAGCGACGCGGTGAATAGCTAGCCAGTCAGGCAGGCTTGCAATTTCGGAAGCTGTTAGCTAAGATTCTTAGCTAATGTATACGGTTCATGAAGCAAAGACAAATTTGTCTCGGCTACTCGAAGAAGCCGAAAGTGGTAAGGAAGTAATCATTGCCCGGGGCAAGACTCCTGTCGCGAAACTCGTCGCGATTGCACATATGAAACGAAAACGTGTGCCGGGCAAGTGCAAAGGCCTCATTAAAATCCATCCTTCGTTCTACAAGCCCATGACGAAGGACGAATTGAAAGATTGGGGCATCGAGTGAAATACCTGCTTGATACTCATGTTCTCCTGTGGTGGCTTGACAATGATCCCGCGCTCTCCACCAAAGCATCTCGCGCCATCTCGTCAGGAGACAATGAGATCTTCATTTCGACAGCTACTGCGTGGGAGCTGGCAATAAAAAATCACTCCGGCAAACTCGAGATTCCCAGAGTGCTGGATGGATTTGAAAGCAAACTTTCCGATGAAGGGTTCTTCACCTTAGAGATTTCGATAAAGCATGCTCTTCGTGCCGGGGCTCTTCCGAACCATCACAAAGATCCATTCGATCGCATGCTGGTCGCACAGGCGCAAGCTGAAGACTTATCGCTCATCAGCAACGACTCCATGTTCGACCACTACGGAGTCCGACGAGTTTGGTAGCCGCTCCGTCTGAGCCCGAGCTCGCGATTGCCGAAACGCCCCAATCTCAATTACAAACATAATCGAAATTCAGAACGTCTGTTGTCGACCGAGGCAGCCCATTGTTCCGTTTTGGGAGATCTTGCAAGAGTTCACAAATCGCAAGCACATTTATAGCGCTTTTTCTGTTCGGCCTTCGCTCCTCCGCTTTCGTAGCCGAGTCGACAATAACCAGCGTGCCCAGCCGGATTACGCTGGAGAAGGGCTGGCGCATTCAATCGGGCTGCAAGCTTAACGCCGGCGGTGACACGCTCTCGCGCTCCGGCTACAACGATCAAAGCTGGCTTGCCACTACCGTGCCGCATACGGTTTTGGGCGCGCAGGTCGATGCCAAGCTGTTTCCCGATCCCTTCTTCGGAATGAATCTGCGGGCTATTCCGGGAACAACTTATCCAATCGGAAAAATTTTCACCGATCTACCGATGGACGATGACAGCCCGTACAAGTGCTCGTGGTGGTATCGGACCGAGTTTCATCTTCCGGCGGAGCTTAAAGGCAAAAATATCTGGCTGAACTTTGATGGCATTAACTATCGCGCGAACATTTGGCTCAACGGGACGCAGATCGCCACTTCTACCGATGTTGCCGGCGCGTATCGTACGTACACGTTCAATATCAGAGAAGCCGCCAAGCCGGGTGCGGAGAATGCTCTCGCCGTCGAGGTATTCGCACAGACGGAGACCGATTTGGGCATCAACTTCGTCGATTGGAACCCTGCGCCCGCAGACAAGGCGATGGGATTGTGGCGTCCCGTCTATCTCACATCAAGTGGACCCGTCTCCGTACGTTATCCGGCTGTGAGCACGCGGTTTTCCGACGACTCTCTTTCCGAAGCCGAACTCACGGTGATAGGCGAGTTGCAAAATGGTACTGGAGACGAAATAAGCGGCACTCTAGAAGCAACCCTGGAAGGGATCGGCACAGTCGAGCAGAAGGTAACGCTCGCTCCGGACGAGCACAGGAGCGTTGTTTTCGATCCAGCGCAGTACCCGCAGTTGAAGGTGCAGAATCCGAGAGTATGGTGGCCATATCCTCATGGCCCGCAGAATCTCTATACGGTGCAAATGCGCTTCCGAACTAGCGAAGGCATTTCCGACACCGCGAGCGCCAAGTTTGGAATCCGCGAGATCACCGCGGAAAAGAATCAGAACGGATACGAGCTGTTCCGC
>CAYNPS010000159.1:0-8338 GCA_964399125.1 uncultured Terriglobales bacterium | reverse complement strand
GTGAGCAGATGCTTCGGCAGAATTACGCGTGCTCCGAGCCCAGAACCGTAGGCCCGATTACTGCTCTCGCCAATGCGGTTGAAGCCGTTGCTGGGCGCGACTACCCAGGCGTCGGAAGAAGGACGCTTCAAGTCTTTCCGGAAATACTCAAACACAGTGGGATTTTCCGGAGGGAGAGAGGCGAAGTTGTTGATTGTCTCGTAAGCCCCCGTAGCAAGACTCGCAGTCGCAACGTAGTGACCGAGGATGCCGCGATTCACCACCTGGCCGAAGAAGGTCGATTGCGGAATCAGCTCTCGTATCAAATTGGGAATGTTCTCCTGACCTTCAGGCGCAAAGGTCTCCTGATCGCGCGCGCCACCTCCAAATGTAACTACCACTACTTTTCTATTCGCCGCGGGAGTAGCCCATGAGAACGCACGTGAGCCAAGAAGAGTACTCCCGAGCGCGAGTCGAGCCGATGTTCGCAGAAAATCCCGTCGGCTGCGGACGAGGGAACGCGCGAGCTCCTGGGCAGACTCTCGCGATGAGCCTGAGGTCGATTTCGACAAAGAAATAGACATTCCTCTGCTAGTGTGTCGCCAAGCCTATGACGAGTGTCACGGCCAAATCAAGAACTCTTCGACGCCGGTTTACTCCGACTTTGGCGGAGAGGCATTCCGCGCTGAGTACACAAACTGCCGAATCTCGGCTTTCTGCTGATCGAGCTCAGCTAAATGTTGCGCTCGCAGCCGCTGATAGATGTCGAACTGCTCTTGCGCCTTGTCCTTTGCCCCGGTGTGGACATACGCCTGCCCGAGCCGGTAGTGCGCGTCGGCCAAATCAGGAGTTTGGGCCAGCGCTTGCATATATTCCGGAATCGCGGCTGCGTATTGCTTCTGGTCAGAGTAGAGATTACCTAGCTGGAGATGGGCTTGCGCGAATTTGTTATCGAGCGCGATCGACGATTTCAAAAGCTCTGCGATCTTGCTGAGGTCCTGATCGCTCTGCTGCGCCCGCTTCCCTTTCCAGAGACTCATTGCATAGTAGTAAAGCGCACGAGGGTTGCGCGGTTGAAGCTGCGCGTAGCGGCGAAAGCGCTCGATCACTTCGTCGGCCTGATTGGGAGAGCTGTCGTACGCGCGGGATAAGAACAAGTAGCAACCTGGGTCGGAGGGATTCAGGTCAGCGGCTCGCAGCAGGGACTTCACCGCATCCTCGTAGTTGCCACGCGCGTACAGAGCCATGCCCAATCCGACGGCCAGCCGCGCCGACTTCGGATAAAGCTCAGTGGCTTTTGTAAACACTTCGACCGAAGGATCGAGCGTGCGATGAACCAGCAACTCGCTGCCCCAGTCGAACAGATTGTTCTCGCTGGGCTCCATGTGCGCGGCGGTTTCGTATTCGTTGGCCGCAGCGACAAACTTGCCTTCTTTCTCTTCTACTTCTGCAAGCAGGTTGTGCAGCTCGGCGGTGTTCTTCTTTGCAATCAGCGAGCTGATTGTGTCGCGCGCATCGTTCGTCTGCCCAATAAGCAGATATGCACGCGCGAGATCGTAGCCGTTGCCGTAGGAATCAGGCTCGATCCTTTGCGCCTTCGCCAGAGATTCTGCTGCCTGCTGCAGCTTTCCGCGTTGAATATATAGTTCGCCAAGGTTGTGGTTGGCGTCGAAATTGTTCGGCTCCAGCTCGACTGCTTTGGCGAACTGAACTTCGGCCAAATCGAGCTTCTTCCGTCGAACGAGGTTGGCAGCCAAATTCGTTCTCGCCGCAGCCGAAGCCGGATTCAGTTCCACGGCTTTCTGTAGGTGCTCCGTTGCTTTCGCATCCAGAGACTCAGCGGAATAAACCAGACCAAGAAGTTCATGAACGTCGAAACTGTTTGGAGCCTGTGGCACCAATCCTTCGAGGGTTGAAGCAGCTTGAGGAAAATGTCCGGCGTTGTAATCAGCGAGAGCAGCCTGGAAGGATCGATCAAGATTGCTCGGTTGCGCGCTCTTCTGTGCAGCAAGTAGGCCGCAGGCAAGAATTGCCCACGTAACGAAGAAACCCAACCGGAATCGGAGACTCACAGCACTCGCATGCTATCACCGTATTGTGGAGCACGCGACCACATGATGGAAGGAATCGCTGGACTGCCGGCGGAGAGGCTCCCCCTGAAGCCTCTCCGCCTTTACAGCTAGTAATACAACTTCAAAGCAAACTGGATCTGTCGCGGATCATACGGAGCATCGCGAGTCGAGCCAATTGCGCCGAAGTTCGAATTGGTGAAGTTGGTCGATCCAGGTATCGCGACCACACCGTTGCCGCCAAAACCCGGAGCATTGAAGTTGGGATGGTTCAGGACGTTGAACATCTCCGCCCGGAACTGCAAATGGAAGCGCTCTTTAATCGGGAATTCTTTAAACATCGAGAAGTCTAGGCGGTGGAAACCTGGTCCTTCGAGTTCATTGATTCCGCCCAAAGCAGCATTCCCGGTAAGTGGCACGCATCCCGCAGGTTGATTCGGAATGGGCGCTCCACCAATGCCTAGGACACAAGGCTGCGTAAAAGCTTTCGGGTTAAAGAACTGCGTCACATTATGCGGTCCGGCATAGGGGTCCTGTCCTGGAATCTTTAATGACTGACAGCCCACCCCAGCAGCAACACCAGTCGGGCAGCCAATCGTGACTGGCTGGCCACCTTGAAGCGTGGCAGACCAGACGATGCTCCAGCCTCCGAGCACAGTATCCGTGGCTGCACCGGAAGAATTCATATATCGTCTGCTCTTGCCGAAGGGAAGTTCGTATGTACCGCTGAAATGGAAGACGTTCCGAATGTCGAACGGAGCCAAAGCATAATCAGCTTTGATTCCCATTCCAGGAACTCCGGGAGCACGGTATCCCGAAACACTGCCGCCATTGAGTAGGTCGCGAGCGTCGCTGCGCACCTGCGACCACGTGTACGTCGCGAGGAAATTCAGCCCTCCTGCGAACCGCTTTTCAGCTTTCGTTTGCAGGCCGTGATACGCGCTTGCGCCCTCGGTGATGGCATAGCTCGAGCCACGGGAGAAATCGGGAAACGGAATAAATTTGTTGGGATTTAAGCTAGACCCATCGGGGTTCAGCGTAGGCAAAACTTGAGTCACGATGTTTGAGCCAGGAAATACCTCTAAATGACGCGCCAAGGATGTAACATAGCCTGCCTGCACAGCAAACGTCGGCGTCACCTCATACTGCAAGGTTAAGTTACCTCCCATGGAATAGGGTGTCGAATAGTTGAATTGAATTCCGCGAAGATTCAATCCGCTCGCGTTTACGAGCAGCGGGTCGAGTGGTGTGCAAGAGAATCCAGTCTCGAAAGTCGCGGTACCGCCTGGACCTGCGGTGCTGCAACCGCTGAACACTGGCGCAGTCCCCGCAGTGTTCTGGATTGGATTAGCGTCGTTCGGGCTAGTGAACGTGAAATTGAATTGGAAGGGGTAGTTCTCTCCAAGATTTGGCGAAAATCCGCGGTTCTCGAAACCGTTGTAGAAGATGCCGAATCCAGCTCTCGCCACTAGTTTCGGAGTAACTTGATACGCCAAGCCGAAACGTGGCGCGAAATTGTTCTTCTGCGAGTTTCCTAAACCTTGTCCGTATTGATTCGTGACTGCCAGCTTAATCCCATCCTTCTGTAGCACGCATGGGAAGAAAGTTGATGTTGCCGGGCAAGTAGTAGAGTTCACCTGGAAATTTGCGAGGAAGTTCGCGTTCGGACCGACAGGAATGATGTACATCGGACCACCGGTCGGAGCTCCTCCCGGAACAAAGTTTGCTTGGTTTTCGTGGTGCTCGCCAACCAGGCCGAAGAAGTCGTACCGCACACCAAGATTGAGAGTCAGCTTCGAAGTAGCTTTCCAGTCATCCTGGATGTATCCGCCGTAGTACTCCTTGCCGTTGTCCGTCAACGAGATATTGGAAATCTGCACGGTCGTTGCGCCGCCGACGAAATTGATACCACCTGGAACCGTTGAAGCAGTCGGCGTCAGTAGGAATGCCGCACGTCCGGTATTGCCTCCGCCGACGCTCGGGATATCAGTGTAGTTTCCGTTGTAATCGAATTCGCCGTGCGACCATGGCGGCTGCAGAGTCGAGAACTTGACGTGCTGGAACTCGAATCCCATTTTGAAAGTGTGCTTGCCGTAGATTTTGGTCAGGTCGTCAGTAGCCTGGAACGTGGAAGTCACTTCGTCTGACGGCAAGAACGCATTGCTTCCCAGCGTTTGCAGGCCGTTAATTCCAAAAGCGGGCAGACCACCGTTTTTGCTCTGCTGCGGAATGCCCTGAATTCCATACTTAGCAGGGATATTGCTGAGGTCCGTTGAGACTGGACCCGCACGTGTCGTGTGCAGATAGTTCAGACCTGCACGAGCGACGTTGACCAGGGTTGAAGAAAAAACATGTGTCTCAGCTAAAGCTGCCTGTTCAGCAAGAGCCGTCTGGTTGCCTTGGAAGAACCCACCGCCGTCAGCTATTCCACCGAAAATGCTCGGGATAAAGATTGGGTCGTCCACCAAGCTAAAGCGGAAGAACGTCTGATCCTTTGCGCTGAAGTTGACGTCCATTCTGGAGTCAAACGCATTCCGATGTTCATTCAGTTTTGGAGAATTGGTGAAATTCTGGAACAGGCTTGAGCTGGTTGGTGTGGGGTAAAGCTGCAGCAACTTAATGGCATTGGGATCGAGCCGTCCCGCCGGAAGTATGTTGAGGCCGCAACCAGCGAGGGTAAAGGTCGTTGTGCTAGCTGGGCAGGTGCCAAAGGGATCACGAACAAAACCTGTCTTTGCCGCAACTATTCCCGACACTGGATCTGCCACCCCCGCAGTTACTGCCCGCGTCGTTGCAGGATCCAGAATTGTTCCCAGCGGGATCGACCTCCCTAATGCATCTGTACGAGCGTTCCCGGATTGACCGCTGATGAGATCACTAAAATTAGTGAAATTACTGTTTCGCTCAGCCAATGTTGGCACTGATCCGCTCAGAACCGTGCCTTGAATTCTTCGCGTCCCTTCGTAGTCCGCAAAGAAGAAAACTTTATCGCGACCATTGAAGACTTTTGGAACGACGACGGGTCCGCCGACAGAGAATCCAAACTGATTCTGCCTTAACTCTCCTTTATGCGTCGTGCAGGTGCCAGCGTTGCAACTTCGTTCGAAATAATCCGCAGCATCGAGCTTGTCGTTGCGCAAGAATTCCCAGATGGTTCCATGCAAGCTGTTGGTCCCGGACTTGATCGTCGCATTGAGAACCGCGGCGCCGGAGCGTCCGTACTCAGCACTAAAGTCGGAAGTCTGAACTTTGAATTCCTGAATCGCGTCCGGCGGAGGCAGCACTACATAGTTCGTGCCATTTAGAAAATCAACTGTATCTGAGTTGTTATCGATACCATCCAGCAGGTAATTGTTCTGTGCAGGACGCAGACCGTTTGCAGAAAAAGCTCCACTGGCCGCGTTACCGCGCGTATCTGCCTGGGGCGTATTCACTCCAGCAGCAAGTTGAGCCAGGAAGGTAAAATTTCGCCCATTTAATGGAAGACTGTCGACACTGCGCCGGTCAACGACTTGCCCGACAGCGGCTGTCTGCGTTTCGAGCACAGGCGCGCTCGAGGATACTTCCACAACCTCGGTCACACTTCCCGGCTTGAGAGCGATGTTTACCTCTACGTGCGAGCTTACGTCGACAGTGACGTTCCGCTGACTTGTCGTCTGGAAGCCAGGAGCGGAGACATCGATCTTGTAGTTCCCTACCCTGACTGGCGTAAACGTGTAGGTGCCATCGCTTCCTGAGGTGGTCGAAAGAGCGGCGTTCGTACCCAGGTTTGTAAGCGTAACTTTCGCGCCGGAGACTACCGCGCCGGAGGGATCGGTCACCGTTCCCACAATGGTACCGGTGTCCACTTGAGCTTGAACGAAGATCAAGCCGAAAGAAACGAAAGCGACGAGCAACAACGAACGGACCCAGGAAACGGCTCCAGGCTTCATGACCTTGCCCTCCTCGGTATTCCGGGCGTCCTGACCCGAAACCCGCGTCTGCTGTTTTGACCAATTCCTACGAATGACAGAAATCGCTTGCCGTGACAGAGACGAAACGCCAGACGGCTCGATCTGTGGCCCGCGAGTCAGCAACTAACGGCGCTCGGGGACAGTGCGAGAAGTCTGTTTACTTGGGGCCCAACTGCTGAAGACGACTGCCGTTCTTTGCGAACGGCCAGAAACAACTTAAACGCTTAACCCGCGTTGGACTGTTGGGATATCACGATGATTTGAGCATTGTCAAGATTTTTTTGATCGACTATACTCCGCCGCATCCCTGCTGGGCCGAATTGGTACAACCGGAAGTCGCTTGCCAACGTCGCCGAACAATCGCGCCAAGAGCCTCACTATCCTCGACGTTGCAAAAGCTGCGGGCGTCTCAACCGCAACTGTTTCGAACGTGCTGAACAAAACCGGCAAGGTCGGCGAGAAAACACAGCGCCTCGTGCTCTCGACGGTGAAATTGTTGGGATATGTTCCCGACGCGCACGCGCGCAGGCTCGCGTCTGGCGCGGGCAAAACGTTCGGCATCATCGTCTCCGATATCGAGAATCCGTTCTTCCCGGAAGTGATCAAGAGCTTCGAGACGCGCGCTCGCCAGCTCGGCTATGAAGCCATTCTGAGTGATACAAACTACGACCCGCGACGCACGCGCGAGGCCGCCGAGCGCATGATGGAGCACAAGGTCCGCGGCGTCGCGGTGATGACTTCGGAAATTAGTCTGAAGTTGATTCACGAACTCGCGCGACGACGCATCGCCGTTACGTTTCTCGATCTCGCTCCCGTACGCGAGTACGTCAGCAAGCTGAAGATCGACTACGTCGCCGGTATTCAGCAGATAGTGCAATACCTCTACGGCCTGGGTCATCGCCGGATTGCGTTTATCGCAGGACGTCCTGGCTTGAAGTCGAACGTGGTGCGCCTTAAGGCTTATGAAAAGTCGATGCGAGCCGTGGGGCTCGAGCCCGGACCAGTTCTGCGCGGCGATCTTCGCTTTGAAGGTGGATTGGCGGCGGGCCAGGCGATCTCAAAACTGAATCCGCGTCCGACGGCAGTAATGGCAATCAATGATCTCACTGCCGTCGGTGCGATCAAGGGATTGCTCCAAGCGGGAGTTCGCGTTCCTGAAGAGATCTCGATAACTGGCTTCGATAAAACACGCCTCGCCGAGTACAGCAACCCCACGATCACGACTGTCGATATTCATCGCGAGATGCTGGGCAAGATCGCGGCAGACGCATTACATGAGCTATCGGTATCCTCGAATCCGCAAGGCAAGGAGTACCTGATCGGGGCGGAGCTGATTGTGGGCGAGTCGTCTGGCCCGGCTCCGGTTGAAGAACGGCCGCAAATGCGCGTAGCGTTTGCACCGATACCGCCGATCTAGACTGCTTTCTGTTTGCTTTCAAGCGCGCTGATGCTAGCATCCGAGCACATTAGCGAGTGCAATTCAGGATGTCGGGTCCCCATAAACCAGAGCGACAATTTTCGCGTCGAACTCTTCTAAAACAGTTGCGCTGGGCTCCAGTCCTCTTTCTTCCCGGGAGAATCGCCGCCCTTCCATTCCTGCCGCAATCAGCAAACGTCGGATCCCCTGCTTGCGAGCTTCACGATTTCCATCTGGCCCCGCACTACGCAACCAAGCCTCCCATTGAAGAGCTGTTCGTTCAACTCCTGCCTGGAGCCGATGAATTCATCGGCGAGAAATATGCTGCGGAAATCGAACGAGTACTCGCGGAGTGGTCGCGCGACTTGAAGGCAGGCGGATCTTCTTCCATTCTGGGAAAATATTTTGGTGCGCGAGTGGAAGCGATCTCCTTTGCTCCTGTTCGCGACAGTCTCGTTCGTTCGCTGTATGGAATCGAAGTGCGTCGCCGGCAATTCGGGAGCGCGAGTGCCGTAGATAGGCTATCCGCAGGTCGCGATCTCCAGACTTTTTTTGCGACGTTTCGGCAGATCGAGGTTGCTGAGTTTCATCTCATCTCCCTGCGCGAGAGTTCTCCATCACACTTCGACACGAGAATTCGATATGAGATTGCTGGTCAGCTGGCTCAAGATCGCCGCGAGCAGCGAATCGGAAGCTGGCGCTTGCAGTGGTCGCGAGCTGGCGATGCTCAGTGGCGAATCCTGAAATGGGAAGCTGATGAAGAGAGAGTCGCCCGCGTTCGTGCTCCGCTTTTCGCAGACATTACGGACAGAGCGCTCGGGGCAAACGCCTCGTATAAGGAACAGCTCCTGCACGGAAGCGACTACTGGCGAACCGTTCTCGACGGAGCTTGCGGCATCGACGTCTATGGAAATAACGGC
>CAYNPS010000158.1:5230-8386 GCA_964399125.1 uncultured Terriglobales bacterium | reverse complement strand
ATGAGCCACTCGGTCTCGCGACGCACGCACGAACTGGCAGTACGTATGGCGCTGGGGGCGCAGAGAGAAGAAGTCATGCGCATGGTGGTGCGGGAGAGCATGATGCTGGCGCTAGTCGGAGGCGTAGTTGGTTTGATTGGCGCTCTCGCGCTTACGCCTATGATGAAATCGCTGCTGTATGGAGTGCGCACAACTGATCCTGCCACTCTCGCGATTGCCGCCGGCGTGCTGGGAGTTGTTGCGCTGCTGGCGAGCTATGTCCCGGCAAGAAAAACCACGAAAGTCGATCCGATCGTGGCGCTGAGATACGAATAAAAAGCAGGGAACAGGTTAGAGGTAACAGGGGACAGCCGAGGGCATTTCCTGTGCCCTTTAACCTGTCCCCTTGCTACGGAATTCCCGAAAAGAAACTCAGGCTACTTCTTTTTGCGGCTTGATTTCTTCTTCGCACTGCCACGCGATGAAGATTTCTTGCGCGCGCCGCCGGAGCTGCGCTTCGACGCCGATTTTTTCTTTCCGGCAGATTTCTTCTTCGCTGCTTTGCCACCCTTCTTCTTCGCAGCGCTCTTCTTTTTGGCGCCACCTTTTTTCTTGGCGGAACTCTTCTTCCGTGCGCCACCACCGCCACGCGTTGCTCCGCCGCCACCGCCAGCGGATTCACCGCCTCCGGTCTCGCCACCGAAGCCGCCGCTCATGCCTCCACCACCTACTGTGGTGCCTGCACCGGCGACTTCTTCTTCCTCTTCTTCTTCGTCGTAGCCTTGATCCATGGACTCTTCGTCCAGGCTCGAATCTCCGTAATCGTCCATCTCATCCTCACTTCGCCCATAGAGTGTCTGATCGTCGAAGCTCATTTTTCCTCCTGAATGTTGAGCCCATCAATGACGTGATGAATGCTCGCGCACCACAAAACAACGCAGGCGCGGATTATAGCAACTCGCTGTGTTTGTGTGTCAAATCGGATTTCGTGATGCGCAAAAATTCTTGCTTTTTGGCAGCGACGTTTCAGCGAAGGCCGGCAGCAGCTCGCTCCGATGCACCGCTCGCGGTAGTGACGGGCTGCGTCTTTGCCGATGAAGTCTTGCTTGATTTCGATTTCGAGGAGGTCTGAGTGGAAGCTCGGTGGGTTGAAGCTGAGGTGTGATGCTTCGTGGAACGGCGCGAACTATGACGACGAGGCGTGTTAATTACCGGGTCATCCAGAGCCATCACCGGACGGTAGATCACCAGCATTCGGCCAGATGTCAGCCGGTCGCCCTTTAAGCGGTTCCAGCGACGGAGGCGGTCGGCAGGGACTCCGAAATCGTCGGCAACTGATGCCACTGTGTCGCCACGGCGGACTTTATAGCGCGTGGGCTTGCGTGAATAGGCCACAGTGCGTGCATCCGCGGAGCGTCCGGCAGTGATGGGGATAATGATCTTGCTATCAGCCTGCAGATCCTGCCCTTGCAGGTTGTTTACCTCGCGAATTGCGCTCGGGCTCGTATGATAGTGGCGCGCGATGCTGTCCAGCGTGTCTCCGGCTGCTACATGGTGATATCGCCATGCCACGCGCTTGTCGACTGGAATAGCCGCCATCGCCTGCTCGAATTTGTCCTTGGTTCCCAAGGGCAGGCGGAGGTCATAGACAGAATCTTTCGGTGTGGTCAGACGCAAGAGGCTGGGATTCAGCTCGGTCAACGTGCTCAGGTCGGTATCGACGCATTCGGCCACTAATCGCAGATCAACTGGGTAATTGATGCGAACAGTGTCGGTTTCCAATGGAAGCGCGGGCTGAATTTTGTCCAGCCCATACTGGGCCGGATTCTTGGCCATCACCGTGAAGGCAAGAATGATGGGAACGTAGTTCTTGGTCTCTTTGGGCAATACATTGCGCCTATAAAGCTCCCAGAAATCGGCGTAGCCCGTTCTGCGGACTGCCTGCTGCACATTGCCTGGGCCGGAGTTATAAGCGGCCATGGCCAGATACCAATCTCCGAACTGGTTGTACAGGTCGCGCAGGTGACGTGCCGCCGCACGCGTGGACTTCTCGGGATCCTGCCGTTCATCAATCCACCAGCTCCGCTGCAGACCGTATCCTTTCGCGCGACTGCCCATAAACTGCCACATGCCGCGCGCGCCGGCTCGCGACAGGGCCAGCGGTTCGAATCCGGACTCGGCTTCGGCCAGGTAGATCAAATCCTGCGGGACGCCTTCCTCTTTGAGCACGCGCGTGATCATGTCGTGATAGCGGCCAGAACGCACGAGCGCGCGCTCCAGCGTGCCATGTCCGCGAGTTGAGTAGAAATTGATATAGGAAGCTACGAAGTCGTTGATCACCAGCGGCAGGTCTGAGCGCGTCTCTTTCACTTGCGCCTCAGCACGAGCCTTGAGGTTGGGATCAACGGGGAAAGTTACGTCATTCGCTTCATCGATCGGCGCCGGCTGAGACTTCTGCTCGGTAAATCCATCGCCCTGCTGCAGGGCAGCGACTTCGAGCTGGTTCACGCCCTCGGAAATCTTGTCGAGCTCTCGTTGCAGGCGTTCATCGGAGCGGACGTCGATGTCACCCTCGAGCAGAATGTTTACGGCCTGATCAAAACTCTGCTTAGCTGCTTCCAGGTGCCCAGCAGCATATTCTTGCTGCCCCTGCTGATACTGCTTCTCGGCTTCATCCACCAGCCGATCGACTGGATCGGGCTGCGCAGGCGATTGTGGCACCTTTGCCTGCGCCATTTGAACCAGAGCAGGCTTTGGATCCTTTGCAGGCTTTAGATTCTTGGCAGGAGAAGCCGAAAGCGTCGGGGCATGAGCTTGAGCGACCGGAGTGCTATGGACTTTCTTCTCCGAGCTCTCGCATGCAGTGGCAAGCAGAGCAAGAGCGCAGCCGCATGCCAGCAAACTGCAGTCGCGAATGATTCGTTGACTCATCCTTGCCCGAAGACCGGTTCAGCCTCCCAGCTCTGTCCAGAGCTGAAATGGTTAGACGCTCAAAAAGCGCCAAGGTGCTTTCCAGAGCTCCCGAGAATTCAAGGGCTCTTGCGCCATAACCGGCCTGCGACTCACTCAAAAATGATGGAAACAGGGACAATTACAGCTCGGTAAAGTATAGCCTCTCTGGCGGTTATTGCTTGTAACTTCAGGACTTGTACTTCGGTCAGTAAATAAACCTAGAAA
>CAYNPS010000158.1:0-5130 GCA_964399125.1 uncultured Terriglobales bacterium | reverse complement strand
GTTCTGAGCGCGCGTCTGAGTTGCAGCCTCAAATCCTGAGGCCAGTTTGATGAGCGTCGGTTCGCTGAACGCGGTCCCAAAGAAGCTGACGCCCAGCGGGACACCATATTGCGTGCAATTGTTCGGCTGGTTAGGCGACGCGCAGAGCTTCGGCATCGCCCCGGGCACCTGAATAATTGGATACCCAGGCCCTGCAGCAAGTGACGACGTTCCAAAGATGAAATGATCACCGTAAAGCAGGTCTGTCGCCCAGGCTGGATTGTCGGTCGCGGTGAAGACCGCATCGAGTTTGAACTGAGCCAGCGCAGCGTCGATGCCGTTTACGCCCGCCAAGTGGTCGATCTTGAGCGCGTCGTTATAAGACATGCAGGTTGCCGTCGTTGACAGAACCGTTGAAGTAAAGCGCGGATCGCAGAACGTAGGATCCGGATTCATGGTTTCTGCCAAATCGAAGATGTCCTGATTGAAGAACGGCATCTCCGTTGCCGGATTGTTGTTGTTGAAGTCAATCGCCGACTGCAGAGTTCCTCCAGCGACGGGAACTCCGACACGCGTAGCGAAGTATTTCGCAACATCGAATTTGAAGTCATAGAGCAAAACAAGGAACTCACCGTCGGCAGGGGCAAAGCTGAATCCTGCCGCGTCCAGATCGACTACAGTCGCACCTGCTTCGGTAAGGGCATCGACTGTGGACTCAAATGCGTCCAGCACGGGCTGTGGGGTCGAAACCCCAGGGAAGCCGCTCAAACCGACGCGAGTGACCCCGATGCGGGCGCCGTGCAATCCGTTTGGATCTACAAATGGCGTGTAGTCGGTTGGGATCTTCGGACGAGCTTTGCCAGTCCCCTGCCAGCCTAGCGGCACTCCCTTTGTAGCAGGATCGCGTCCGTCGTCAAAAGCGGTCTGGATCACACCCAGCGTTGCGGCTGCATCGGCAACGGTTCGGGCATGGATGCCGACCGTGTCCTGCGTATGCGAAATGGGTACCACCCCGGCGCGGCTGGTGAGCCCTACCGTTGGCTTCAGGCCAACAACGCCGTTGGCGTTTCCCGGACACACAACGCTGCCGTCCGTCTCTGTTCCCAGAGACACGGTTGCGAAGTTCGCCGAGGCCGATGCTCCCGAGCCGGAACTGGAGCCGCACGGATTGCGATCGATGCCATATGGATTATGCGTTTGTCCGCCACGTCCGGACCAGCCGCTGATCGACTCAAAGGAGCGAAAGTTCGCCCACTCGGAAAGATTGGTCTTTCCAAGAATTACGGCGCCTGCAGCTCGCAAATTCGCCGCCACCGTGGAATCTTGAACAGCCGGCTTACCGACCAACGCAAAGGATCCCGCGCTGGTCTGCATCTTGTCTCCGGTATCGATGTTGTCCTTCAGCAGGACAGGAATCCCAAGCAACGGACCGTGCGCGCCCTTTTTGCGCATCGCATCGGCATTGCGCGCCATGGCGAGCGCGTCTGGATTGAGCTCGATGACAGCATTCACTCCGGGACCATTCTGGTCCAAAGCAATGATGCGATCGATGTAAAACTGGGTGAGTTGCTCCGAAGACAGCGTTCCGCTGCCCATGAGCTGCTGAAGCTGAGAAATGGTTGCTTCGTTGAACTGCGTGGGAGCCTGGTTCTGCGCTACAGCCCAAATTGGGAAAGCCAGAACCGTGACGAGAAGAGCAGGAAGCGAGGGAAGCTTCATGACGTTCCTCCGGTTTTGAAAAGCCGCGGCGGTGATTTAGAGCCAGTAGATAGGGACGAGTGGCCGCCGAGCTCCATTGAGGCGAGTAACCTAAGCTGCTGGTTGCCCAAAGTCAACATGAAGTTTCGTCCCACGCACCGGCAGCAGTTCCGGATTGGTTCATCTCTGCATCCCATTCCTGGAAGAGTACTGGCCATCTCTATGCCGAAAATCAAAGTATTGCGCCCAAGCTGGCGATCGTTGCTGGATCGCCATAAGTTCCTTCAACTTCCCGCAGCGCACGATGCGCTGAGCGCCAAGCTCATTGAGCGCGCCGGATTTGTTGCCTACCAAGTCGGCGGCTTCGCACTTGAAGGCGCGCGCTTCGGAGTCCCTGACATCGATCTCATCCGCTTTGGCGAAAAGTCTGAAGCCGTGCGCGAAATCATCAAGGCATGCAGCTTGCCAGTCCTGGTCGACTGCGATGACGGCTATGGTGACGTGAAGAATGTTACGCACATCGTGAATGTCTATGAGCAGATGGGAGTGTCAGCCATATTCATCGAGGACCAAAAGCCCCCTAAGCGGTGTGGGCACATGGCAGGGAAAGAGGTCATTCCACCCGACGAGATGACTGAGAAGCTCCGGGCGGCAGCGGCTGCGCGTTCCGATAAAGATGCCATGTTCCTCATCGCGCGCACCGACGCGACTGATCCCAACGGACTTGACGACGCTCTCCGCCGCTGCGAGCTCTATCTCAACGCAGGAGCCGATGCGATCTACATCGAAGCCGAACATAGCGAGAAAGAACTGAAGAGAATCGGTCGGGAGTTTAAAGGAGTGCACAAGGTTGTGAATGTCTTCGAGGGTGGCGGCAAATCACCGTGGATGAGCCCCAAGCAGCTTCAGGATCTTGGTTTCACCATGGCTCTCTATCCCACCACCGTGCTATTTCGCATCACGCACGCCATCCAGGATGCCCTCGAATCTCTCCGCGCCGGCAAGCAAATGGACCGCAAACGAGCTGTGACCATGAAGGATTTCGAGCTGATCGTCGATCTGCCCGATTGGGCTTTGGTTGAATCCAGATTCCGTTCTGGGCCAGTGGCAAAAGTGCGCAAAGTGCTGGACAAGATTCGAGCCTAAGCCAACACCACAGCCGCGACAGATGCATCTCAATTCGAAGTAGACAACCCGCAGATGGACTTATGTCTAAAGCTCCGCAGATAACGCCAAACACGCCCGATCCTGCCAACAGCAGCAACCTCAATCGCGATCCCGAAGACCGCGCCATCTCGGAGAAAGAGGAATCAGTTCGCGAAAAAATGATGGACAAGACTTTGGCTGATTCGTATCCCTGCAGCGATGCTCCTTCCAGCATTCCCGATCCGGGAGAAGACGATTCCATGGCTGCCTAGGCCGTTCAGGAATTGGACAGGTCTCCGGCTCCACGACAGCAACGGTGACTACAGTAACTGGTACCCGCCCCCGACTTGGCCGAAAATGACGGCAGAATGGCCGAGACTCCCACCGCGAAATCCAAAACCAGCCGCGAAGCTGCCGCGGGTTCGACCAAAACCGAGAACGCTGGCTCTTCGATCGGCAACCGCCTGCGAAACGCCCAGAAGCGCTTTATGGCGTTGCCGCGAAATTTCCGATTGGCAGGTTTGGCCCTGCTTTTATTCATTGTCGGAGCATTGTTGTTTACGCGTCTGTTCTCGAATCCAGCCAGAGTCACGATTATCTGTCAGCACGGATTCCGCTCGGCTGAGCTCTCCGTTTGGGCTGATGGCGACCTCATTTATTCAGGCACGGTCAACGGAACGTCAAAGAGCCGCTTCGGTTTCCTCGGTGGCAGCAAATCGCCGGGCCTCTACAAGAGTGTCGACGTTCCTGCAGGACGGCATAGCATCCGCGTCCGCCTGAATGCCGACTCTGAAGGCTACGACCAAGCAAAGATGCTGACCGCAAACTTCGGCGAAGGTGGCGGGAATTCTTTAAGTATCAGCGCCGGACGTCGCGGCCTTTCCGTCCTTGCCCAAGGCGCGCCTGAAACTACAGATGAGAGCGGAATTGTTGCCTCATCCCGCAGAGTCGCAAGCTCTGTAATGCTGAGCATCTTCGGCTCAGGAATGTCGGCCGCAATAGCATTCCTGGTTCAGGAATTTCTGCGCGCACAGAAGGCACGGCTAGTTAGCCCTCCGACCGAAATCAAGAGTTAGATCGCCTCAAGAAGAGCGAACACGAAGGAGATGGACTACAAAAGAGGTCACACATGTTCTCTCTGTGACCTCCTGAGTCGTCCCCGTGACCTTGGCGATCGCTCTTCTCGGTTCATTCTCCGCCAAATCGGAATCTCAATCCCGCACGAAAATTCGCCTTCAGTGCCGGAAATCCTGCCGCTTCCTCATAGTGCTTATTCAGCAGATTCTCAATCGCAAGAAACGCTGTAACGTGCCGCTGGAGCTCATACCATCCACTGGCGTCCGCGCGTACATATCCAGCCGCATGATCCACGTGAGGCACAAGACCGAGAAAATCTGAGTCGGCCCTTCGTCCAATTCCCACGGCGCTCAAGTTTCCTCCCCAGCGGCGTGCGAGGTAGTTCAGCGTAGCGGTCCCCGCGTGCTTCGGACGACGCAGCAGCGGCTGTCCGGGCTTCAGCAACGGATCTGACGCCAAAGGCGACTCGAGAATCTGGCTCGAGGTGTACATGTAAGAAGCGTCCACGCTGACGCGCGGGGCCGGCCTGCCATGAAATTCGAGTTCGGCTCCGTGCGCAAGGGACCTATCGAGATTTACGAACTGCGAGATGAAAGTTGTGGGATCGAAGGTGGACGTAATCTGATCGCGGAAGATGTTGTGGTAATAGCCCGCGGAAAGTGAATAACGATCCCCCAAAAAATTCTGCACCAAAGCGGTCTCGATGGTCTGCGTTCGCTCCGGCTTCAGGTTCCGATTGGGAATGATAAAGAACGAAGCTGTGCCGAAGCTCTGGTCGAGGTTTGGTTCTTTGATGCCTTGCCCGTAGGCAACTCGCAGGCGCGTAGTCCCAACCCGCTCGCTACCACGCAGCGCCAGAAACGTAAGGGCTGCGCGCGGAACTCCGGTATTGCCGAAGCTTTCGTTGTGGACGAAGCGTCCGCCACCCACAAACGTGAGCCGCGAGAACGTAAATACCTGTTCAGCGTACACAGCATGATTGCGGCGTAGTCCGTGTGTTAGCGGCAGCGCAGTGCGATCGCCGATGAAGCCGTTTTCATCTTCGAATTCATAGCCGAAATTCGTTCGCGCCCACAATCGGGGATCGTACTCCCCGTGATACATGAAGCCAGCGCGGTTCAAATCGGCGTAGCTGTCGAATGGAAAATCAAAATTGCCGAACGAAGGCGTCACGCGACCGGGATCCATAAAGGTGTCGAGGTTCTCGCGAACGTGGTGGTATTCGTATCC
>CAYNPS010000157.1:0-8433 GCA_964399125.1 uncultured Terriglobales bacterium | reverse complement strand
CAGTCGTTCGGCGCTTTCTGCGTCGATGGCATGGAGCTCACGCTCGATGGCGAAGCCAATGACTATGTCGGCAAAGGCCTCTGCGGAGGCGCGCTGATTCTGCGTCCGCGCGGCAAAGCGATCGAGAGCTCGAACGAGAATGTCATTTTGGGAAACGTCGCCCTCTACGGTGCGACTTCTGGCCGACTCTTCGCCGCCGGACGCGCAGGAGAGCGGTTCGCTGTGCGCAATTCGGGCGCAGTTGCCGTCGTAGAAGGCGTCGGTGATCACGGTTGCGAATACATGACCGGTGGATGTGTCGTCGTACTTGGTGACATCGGATGCAACTTCGCTGCTGGAATGACAGGCGGTAAGGCCTACGTCTTCGATCCTGCAAACCTCACCGAAACACGCGTGAATCAGGATTCGGTCGAGTTGAGTGTTCCTTCGCCTGAACAGCTACACCAGGTGGAGATGCTGGTACGCGTCCACGCCCTGCTAACCGGCAGCGTGTGGGCGCAGCAGCTTCTAGCAAGCTGGCAGGAATGCAGCCGCTTCTTCCGCTCGGTAGCTCCAAAGCAGTCCGGCAAGGCTCTCTGGAAGACACAGCCTGCTACGGTTCTGCCGGTTCCCGAAATAGCACCCCCGACATTCCCGCAAGCGTGATTCCTGTGAATCTGGCGCGGTTGCCGGATTCATGTCTCTAATCCTGCCGCAATGCAACGATGGGATCCACTGCGGCGGCAGCTCGTGCAGGCAAGTAGCTGGCTGCGGTTGCGACGAGCAACAACAAACCACCGGCCGCCGCAAAGACGAGGAAATCGGCCTTCTGCAGGCCGTACAGCCATGCAGCGAGAAAGCGGGTAGCAACGAGAGCAAGGATTACACCAGCGCCTATTCCCATCAGGCTGGTGGTCAATCCTTGGCGAATGACCATCTGTAGCACTGCACCGATCTGAGCGCCCAAGGCCATACGTACACCGATTTCGCGGGTACGAGTTCTTACCGAATACGTAAGCACGCTGAAGAGTCCGATTGCACTCAGGCATAGTGCAATGGCGCCGCAGCAGGAGATCACAAAGCGCGAGAGCATGACCGGCATGTATTGCGTCTCGATCTGCTTGACCATTGACATGTCTTCGCCGACAGGCAGATTCGGATCGATTTCCTGTACCGCTCGCCGCATGGCTGGAAGTGCGGAATCAGGATCGCCCTGCACGCGCACAGCGACTCGTATGTCGCCCTCTTTTCCGGGATCGCTTTGCCAAAAAGGTAAAAAGAGATAAGAGTCAGGAGCCCTCAGTGAGTTTTGCGGTTGAATGTCCCGAGCAACGCCGACAATTTGTGCTGGTTGATTGTTGACGATGATGTTCCTGCCCAAAATGGAGCCATCCGGCCACAAACGCTGGGCGAGAGTCTCGTTCACGATAGCGGCGCGAGCGGAGCTTGGGCTATCGCGCTCGCTGAATTCGCGGCCTTCGACCAACGGAATCCTGAGTGTGCTGAAAAAGTTCAGACCGATGTCATGGTGTCTTACCTCGAATGCGTCGGTTGGAGATCCGGGACGGTTCACTCGCACCTCACGTCCACTGCTCCATTCCCAAATCAATCCTTCTCCGCCTCGCACCCATGTGACTGCCTGCACGCCAGGCAGGGCAGACAACCGCTCTATCAAGCGCGGAAATAATTCTTCGTTCTGGTGTGGCGTATAGTTCAACATTTCGGGACGGACACGCAGAACAGCCACATGTTCCGGATCAAAGTTCGTTCCGCGAAGCGGCGCCTGGCTGCTGCGAACGAGTAGCCCGGCGGAGGCCAAGAGCACCAGCGATAGAGCGACCTGCCCTGCAACCAAAGATTGCCGCAGCCAGCCACTTCTCTGCGAACCCGCTGCTCCGGAGCCCTCTTTGAGCTGAGTTACCAAATCCTGCTTTGATGCGCGAATAGCCGGAAAGAGCCCGAAAAGAATGCTGGTAAGAATGGTCACACCAAACGAAAACAGGAGAACACGTCGGTCGAGGCCAAGATCGAAGACATGCCGGAACCCTTCGCTATCCACGTTGTAAAAACTGGCGAGAGCGTCGCGTGCCCAAATCGAGAGCGCTAGCCCAATGACGCAACTCAAAAACGCGAGCAGCACGCTCTCTGTCATGAGTTGTCGCGCGATGCGAAACCGACTTGCGCCAATCGACAATCGCACAGCCATTTCTCTACTGCGTGAAACGCTGCGCGCCAGGAATAGTCCCGCAAGATTAGCGCATGACACAACAAGGAGTAGCGCTGCAACAGACATGAGCAATCGCATTTGCACAGAGAAATCTGCTCGGTAATCGGGATCGACGCCTGCGGCAGGAAATGTCACAATTTCTCGTCGACCTGCATTTGCCGGCCAGTCGCTCGCCGACCAGACTACGATCCGGCTCAGCTCATCTTCGGCATCGCGGCGCGTGCGTCCTGGAGCAAGGCGTCCTACGAAATCGTCGATGACCGAGCAGTCAAACTCGTGCGGACAATTGCCGAAAAATGCGGCAGTATGCAGCATCATCAGGGGCATCCACAATGCCTGCGGATTACCAGCATGGATTCCGCTGAACTGAAGAGCAGCAACTCCTATGATCTGAAAACGCACACGATTGACAGTGATCGTGCGATTCACCACTCCTGGATCGCTATGAAAGTGCTGTCTCCACAGTTCCGCGCTGATGACTGCTACAGGGTTCCGATCTGGAACTGCGTCTTCTTCTGGCAGGAAAAATCTTCCAATCAGCGGCCGCACGCCAAGCGTTGAGAAATAGTTGGAGGAAACAAAATCTGCGCGCATCTCCGCTGCCTCGTCTCCAAACACGGTGTGGATCTGCGCGATTTGGGTTTCGGCGGCAAGGGACTGGAATGAAGAATTGTGGTCGCGGAGCAAAACGTATTCTGGATAAGAGAAACCTGCCCCATGTCCTCCGTGTGGTCCTCTGGCAAAGACCTTCACCAGAGCATCCGGCTGACTCACAGCAGCAGGCTTGAAGAACACAGCATTAACAAGACTGAAGATGGCGGTGCTGGCCGCGATGCCAACACCAAGGATGAGCACCATGACCAAGCTGGTACCCGGAGTCTTGGCTAGAATCCGCGCGCCGTAGCGGAGATCCTGCAGGATGTTCATGCCTTGGGCTCCTCGCTAAAAAGAAAGCTAATTGCAGTTGCGTCTCCTGCCGGCAAATCAACATAAGTCCTTGAAAGGAAAGTCGAGAGGCCGACTTAGTAAATGAGGACACGTTGGGAACGCGTCCATAACCGAAACTGAATGTTCCGGAAACGCACACATGCGGGGACGGACGGCGAACCTGGACTGGGTCCTCAGCAATTCTAGAGTTGACTGATCAATGGTGGGCCAGAAGCCGTGCGTGTTCAGCCGGCCACGGGAACTGTTCTCGTGGCATGTCGTGATCCGCGGAAGCCGTAATACGCGATGTAGATGTAGCAAATGACTGGGATGATAAAAGCCTTGTGAATCCCAATATGGTCCGCGAGGATTCCTTGCAGCTCGGGGATAACCGCGCCGCCGACAATCGCAGCGATCAGCAAGGCTGAGCCATCGCCGGTCAGAGGACCGAGTCCGTCCACGCCTAGCGTGAAGATGCTCGGAAACATGATCGAGTTGAACAGGCCCACGAGCAGGATCGTCCACATCGCGAAGTGGCCGAAGCTCAGCATCGACGCTGCGACCAGAATCGCGGCAACAATTGCATTGAAACCCAATAGCGTGCCGGTGCGCACTTTCTGCAGCACGGCTGAGCCGATGAAGCGCCCAATCATTGCGCCGCCCCAGTAGTACTTCAGCATATCGGCGGCATCTTGCAGGCTGAGACCCCCAATTTCGGCGCCATGGAAGTAATTCGTGAGGAAGCTCCCGATTGCGACCTCAGCGCCTACGTACACGAAGATTCCGACTGCTCCGAGAACGAGATGGCGATATCGCCAAATCGAATCGTGAACCTGTCCGTGCGCCTCGACTGCTTCGATCTTTGGCAGCTTGAACAGCGCCATCACCAAAGCCAGCAGGAAAAGCGCGAGGGCCAGACCGACGTAGGGCATCTTCACTGAAGACGCTTGTGCGACGCGATAGGCGTGAAGCTGATCGGGTGTCATCTGGCGCAATACTTCGATTGCTACTGGCGCGGCGACAGCTCCGAGGATCAGCTTGCTTCCGAATGACGGAGCGACAGTCGTACCGAGTGAGTTAAATGCCTGCGTTAGATTCAACCGGCTCGAAGCCGTGCGCGGCGGTCCCAACACTGCAACATACGGATTGGCCGAGGTTTGCAGAATCGTCATGCCTGCAGCCAACGTGATAAGCGCCGCGAGGAAGAGCGGGAATGACGGCACCGCAGCCGCCGGAACGAACATCAAGGCGCCCACGCCCATGGTCACCAGCCCGGCGACCATGGCCTTCTTGTACCCGAAGAAATCGATGATCTTTCCCGACGGAAACGAGAACACGAAATAGGACGAGAAGAAGGCGAATTGGACGAGCATGACCTCGGCATAGTTCAGGTCGAAGATGCTCTTGAGGTGAGGAATCAGAATGTCGTTCAGACAAGTCAGAAATCCCCACATGAAGAACAGCGTGGTTACCATCGCCATTGCGCGATAGTTGGTGGTCTGCGGGGTTGCGGCTGCTTGGGCTGCGGAAGCGGTGACTGTGGTCGAAGGCATTAACGGGTGTCCTGTGTTTCGGCTAGAGAAATATAACTGTAAACTTCAAATTTCACCACGGAGACACGGAGTACACGGAAGCTTGGGTTTGGGAGCTCGATCGTGGACCGACGGCCGCCCTCGGCCGGGTGTTTTGATTTTTCCGTGAAGCTTCAATTCAGTACGACAACATTCTTGTCCAATTGACCAGAAACCCGCGCGAGGGCGCCCGTCGGTCCCTCCTTTACGCCGACGCCTTTGCCCCATGGACGACACTGATGGTCCGATTCATCCACCGTGCTACCAGGGTCTGAAGACACGCCTGGCCGCAGAGGTGCTTTACCTCGGCGTCGTGCGCAGACATGTTTTCCCATGGATAAATCTTGAGAATCGGGTGGTCGGGAGCGCCGTGGTACGGAGGCCGATAGTTTTCGGTCCACGCCAGCCACCAGTGGTCGACGCTGCCCTTCTGCTTGCCGCAGATTTCGCAGTGAAAAGTCTCAGTCCAAGTCATGGGAAATGTGCGCTCTACTTTAGCAGAGAAAGCTCGGAAGTCCTCCCGGAAAATGCGGACCCGTTCGCTTGTTTCTGTTGTTCCGAACCCGCCGCGGCGGGCTCACACGTACCATTCGCGTGAGCAGGAGAGATGAATCCCTATTGTCGATGGCAAATGCAAACTTCCACAAATCTCGGCATTCCTGGAAATCTATAGAGATTCCTCACAGCCATAAACCGGCGGTTCGGAATCACAAACGAGAGAAGCACAAAGGCCGATCCCAGTTTCGAGATCGGCCTACGCGAGCGTGGGTTGGGGGAGAGAAAGTTAGATCTTGCGTCTTGGACGGGTAGCGAGTTCGCGCATTTGCATCATCAGACTCGAACGCTGCATGGGATCGAGCTGGAAGATGAACGGCGCTATCTCTGAAATAAACGGATCGCCGACCAGCGAAGCAATTTCATCCTCGCGCGCGCGTCCATCCCCGCGAAGCAGATCGGGAATGGTGACCTCGAGCGCGGTGGCAAGCCGTTCGAGCGAAGAGAGCGTTGGCGTGGCCTTCTCGTTTTCGATTTTCGAGACGTAAGTGCGCGGCACCTGCATGCGTCCGGCGAGCTGGCGCTGGCTCAGTCCTGAGCGACGGCGCAGCGAGCGGATCGCGAGCGCGATCTGAATCTGGGGATGAGAGCTGTTATTCGTGATCGCCGGAGCAACTTCCGGCGCAACTACCACCGGCTCCGGCTCGTTATCGAGTGACGTACGGCAGCGGCGGCAATTATTGTTATTGGTCCGAAATTGGACGAGATGACAATGGTCGCATCTCACCACCTCTCGTGAATCAACAGGTGCGAGCGTCGTTGCCATGTAGTTTGGGAGTTGCCAGAGCGGGGCACTCTCAAACAAAAGCCGAATCGGGATCTGGTCCCGGAATCAGGCCACGGTTACTTTGCGGTACTCTGATGGAGAAGTCAAGTAAAAACCGTAAGAAAACCCAAACAAAGCGGGAAACAACACCAGCGAAACAAGGGAGAAAACAGGTAAATGATCGGCCAATCCCGGGAATCGGCATGGGGTTTACTAACTGAATACACCCAGTCGGAAAGTTTGCGGAAACATGCTAGGGCTGTCGAGGCGTGCATGAAAGCCTACGCGCAGAAATTCGCCCGCGAGAATGGGCTGAACGGAGAAGAAGCCTCCGAACTTGAACTTAAGTACGCGATCACTGGGCTACTGCACGACTTCGACTATGAAAGATTCTCCACCCCGCAGGAGCATCCGTTCGTCGGCAACAAGATTCTGACTGAGCGTGGATATCCGGATGACATCCGCCGCGCGATTCTTTCTCATGCAGACTACGCCGGAGTTCCTCGCGAAACGCACATGGAAAAAGTTCTGTTCGCATGCGACGAACTCGCCGGCTTTATCACCGCGACCGCCTTGGTAAAGCCATCGAAATCGCTCGCCGAAGTAGATGCGAAATCGATCCGAAAGAAGATGAAGGACAAAGCCTTCGCCCGCAGCGTCTCGCGTGACGACATTACGAACGGAGCTGCAGCGCTCGGAGTGGATCTCGACGAGCACATCACGTTCTGCATTGAAGCAATGAAAGCGATCGCGCCAGATTTGGGATTAGGCTAGCCTTCCGTCGCGTTTTCATCCCAAGAGTTTGTTCGCAAATAGTGACCAACTTGCACCCATCAAACTTTCGTAACCTTCTTGTCCGGAATTGGAACTGCTAGCTTGTAAATCGCGCCAGTGCGGAACTAGCCAGAAGCTGTTCACACAGGCGATCTGGTCGGATTTCCAGGGCCTCTATAACTCACACGCTGATGGAGGTAGTAAGCATGAGATTTCCAATCCTGAAAGCTCTTCTGCTTCTGGCTTTCGCAACTTGCCTTTTAAACGCGCAGCAACCTGATTCGGCAGGACCGCAGGCAGACAACGCTGCGAAGAAAGATGATTCGCAGGCAACTGTGTACATCTACCGCTACAAGCAATTTGTGGGTAGCGCACTCTCTCCTTCGGTGTTCTGCGACGACACCGAGCTTGCCCGCATGGAGAATGGCCGCTTTTTTGCCGCTAAGCTCTCGTCAGGCAAACACACGTTCCATTCGAATGACAAACAGGCGGGCATCGACGTTGATCTGAAGAGCGGACAGGATTACTACATCCGAGTAGAAATCGCCGCCGGCATGATGAAGGGCCACGGCCGCCTGACCTTGGTCGCTCCCGAGCAGGGCAGCTACGAAGTCAAGAAGCTCAAACCGCTTGATGCCGACAAGATAAAAGATAGCCAGCACGTAGTCGCGGCCAACCTCGAAGCGAACAACTAAGCCAATTTTGAATCCCCTGGCCGAGTGCCCCTGCCCATCGCAACTTTCGATGGGTGGGGCAGTGTTTTCTTGCTCAACCGTCTGACTAAGACTAGAATTCGCCCAAAAAACCGCCCGCAATTTGTCTGATCAGGAGAGAACATGAGAGCAAGAACGCTCGCACTCGGATTCGGGTTGTGCTTCATCGCAGCAGTTTGTTATGCCGCCGATCCCAGTATCGGAACGTGGAAGCTGAATGCGACGAAGTCAAGAATTCCAAAGGGAAGCCCGAAGAACCAAACGGTGGTTTATGAATCATCAGGCGACAGCGTGAAAGTGACCACCGATGGCACCGACGCCGAAGGCCAGCCTGCGCACACTGAATGGACGGGCAAGTTCGACGGCCAGGATTATCCCGTGACGGGCAGCTCAATCGAGGACGCCCGCGCAATCAAGAAAATCAACGACCACACCTTTACTATCTCCCTGAAGAAAGATGGCAAGGAAGTTGGCAGCGGCTATATAGTGATAGCTCCAGACGGGAAATCGCGGACGGTGACGATCACGCGAACCGATCCTGGCGGAAAGATAATCACTAGCAGATCCGTGTACGACAAACGCTAGCGGCTCACTACGTGAAAGGCCTCACGACCGCGCTTCTCTGTGCGTTTGTTATCCACTTGACCTCATGTTCCCGGGAACAGCAATGGCCTGTTTACGGCGGACCTGATGGCGCTCATTACTCGTCTCTAACTCAGATCAACCGTTCCAATGTGGGCCAGCTTCATGCTGCGTGGTCCTACGACACCGGCGAAACGGGGGGCCTACAGACTAGTCCGATCGTTGTTCATGGAGTGCTCTACGGCATAACGCCGTCGCAAAAGATCTTTGCACTCGACGCCGCCACCGGAGCACTGAAGTGGAAGTTCGACTCCGGCGTGACCAGCACACAGCCGAATC
>CAYNPS010000156.1:0-8447 GCA_964399125.1 uncultured Terriglobales bacterium | reverse complement strand
GTTGCCGATCGGCTTGGATTTCGTCGTGCACTCTCGCTCGCCTATCTGATTCTGAGCTGCTCGTATTTCCTGCTCGGCTCGATTGCCGCTCCGTGGCTGGCTCCGATACGCGATCACGTCCCACTGGTGGCCCTGGTCACATTCATTCTCATGCTTCCCGCGGTGGGAATCGCGATGGTCAAACCATCGGTCGTGGGCACCACGGCACGCGCTTCCAATGAAAATGTGCGGTCGATCGGGTACGCGATCTATTACACGCTGGTGAATATTGGCGGAGCCGCCGGCCCATACGTCGCCTCGTGGGTTCATCAGCGCATGAGTGTCGACAACGTTTTTCGTGTCGCCGCCCTAAGCGTATTCCTCATGTTCTTTGCCGTCCTGCTGTTCTTCCGCGAACCGCGCAGGCCGGGCGAGATACAAACTACGAGCGTGGGCCAAGTTCTGCGCAACTTCGGCATGGTGTTCGCTAATCCCCGCTTCATGCTGTTTCTGTTGATCTTCACCGGCTACTGGATCATGTATTGGCAGGAATTCATCATCTTGCCGATTTATGTTCACGATTACATAAATCCGAATACGGATACGGAACTCATGCTGGTGACGGGACCTCTTATTGTGATTGCGTTCACCGTTCTGCTGAACGTGCTCACGCAGAAAATCCCCGCTTTCACTGCCGTCATTCTCGGTACCGTGATCTCGGGCGGAGCGTGGATTGTCCTGGTCATCTCGCGCTCAGTATTCGCGGCGTATCTGACGCTCGTGCTGGTCGCGATTGGCGAAATCACGCAATCTCCGCGATATTACGAGTACATCTCGCGTCTAGCTCCTTCTGGACAGCAGGGCACCTACATGGGATTCGCGTTTCTGCCGCTTGGAATCGGATCGCTCATTGCCGGAGTCTTCGGAGGCAGGCTGATCCATCACTTTGGCGAGGTCGCGCATCATCCGCAGCAGATGTGGTGGGCAGTCGCTGGAGTTGGGCTCGCAACCGCTCTGCTCCTGTGGATTTACGATCGAGCATTTGCGCCGGCAGCGGCTTCAACTAGCGCTTAACGATGTGAGTCGATGGCGCATTTTGCTCGTGAAGGAACGCTTATGAACCAACGTCCTCCCCTTCCACCATTCACGTTAGAAACGGCGAAGCAGAAAGTTCGCGCTGCCGAGGATGCATGGAACACCCGCGATCCGGAGCGGGTCGCAGCCGCCTACACAGAAGACAGCCGCTGGCGGAATCGCGCCGAGTTCTTCAGGGGACGCGCTGCAATCATCGAATTCCTCAAACGGAAATGGGCGAGAGAGCTCGATTATCGCCTTATTAAGGAACTTTGGGCATTTCACGAAAACCGGATTGCTGTTCGCTTTCAATACGAGTTTCACGACGATTCCGGAAACTGGTTTCGTGCGCACGGCAACGAACAATGGGAGTTTGACGAGAACGGACTGATGCGGCGGCGCGAAGCTAGCATCAACGATGCTCCAATCCCCGCAGATGAGCGAAAGTTTCTGTGGCAGCCGCTTGGGCCTCGTCCTGCAAAGCATCCAGGCTTAACTGAGTTGGGCCTGTAAGTTGACCTTTTTTGTCATTCCGACGGCTCTGCCGCGAGTTGCCGGCCGATTGTCCTAGTCCAATCGAGCCAAAAGGCAACGGCAACAAGCAATTTGTGTATCCCACATTCAGCTAGCACCAAATCTCTCGCAGGTCGGCTCCGTGGGACGAATTCTTTTCTTTGCACAGTTGCTGGTTTTCGCTGTAAGCGCCTTTTCCCAAAATGGCGCAGATACCACCACGGCGACACCAAATGCGCTTTCAATGCGCGAGCGCGTCGCATCATTAAGCTTTCATGGAGTAAATCCCTTTGCCAGCCCTTGGCTAATGGACTTCGATTTCATTTCCGCCAGCTCGCGACCAGCGGAACCGGAGGCGAACGCCGAATCGAAACCAGGTCCTTTACCACAAACCAAGTACAAGCTCGAACCTGATCCCTTCAATTCAGAGCTGCAGCAAGCCTCCATCAGCGAAGACGCACAAGCCACGTTGGCTTCGAAGTCACCCGTTCCCGACACAGCTCAACGCATTGCCGGCCAGGAAGGGACGAATGAGCGGGGATCTTTGCATAAAGCCAAGAAGCTCGATGGCAAATATGACATCACACGCATCGGCGATCGCGGCATCGGCTCGAACCTGAACTTTTTTTCGATCGATCGCGAAGAGGCTCTGGGCCGTGAACTCTCGCAGCAGGTAGAACAGCAGGCCAAGCTGATCAAAGATCCTGTGATCACTGACTACGTGAATCGCATCGGACAGACGCTGGTGAGGCATTCAGATGCCAAGGTTCCATTTGTGATCAAGGTCGTAGACGACGAGCAAGTCAACGCCTTCGCTCTTCCCGGCGGTTTCTTCTACGTGAACAGCGGAGTCCTGCTGGCGGCTGATAATGAAGCCGAGCTTGCGGGCGTAATGGCGCACGAGATCGCGCACGTGGCTGCGCGTCATGCAACGCGCAACGCTACCAAACAGGAGATTTGGAATTTGGCGTCGCTACCTCTGATCTTCGTCGGAGGCCCCGTAACTGCGGCGATCCGCCAGGTTGCAGGTCTTGCCGTGCCGATGTCGTTCCTGAAATTCAGTCGCGACGCCGAGCACGAAGCTGATTTTCTCGGTGTGCAATACGAGTACGCTGCCGGCTATGATCCGACAGCCTTCGTCGATTTCTTCGAGAAGATCGAAGCCCGCGAGAAGCAAAAAGGCGGCTTCATCGCGCGGGCATTTTCAACACACCCGATGAATGACGACCGCATTCGTCGCGCCGAAGCCGAACTTGAAACGCTTCCGTCACGCGACGACTACATCCTGACCACCAGCGAGTTCGATCAAGTAAAAGCCCGGCTAATCCGCCTCACGCGCGGGCGCAGCATCAACGAAAGTAAGTCCGGCCCTGTTCTGCGAAAGCACACCGTTGAGGACGAAAAGCCGCCGATACTACATCGCAAGATTGGCACTACAACCCAGAACCTCCGCTGACATTCGGCCGCATCCCGCTTACAATATTGCGAGACTTTCTTTCTGAGGTCCGGCTATGACGCGGATTCATCTCCGCTGGATGCTTCTTGTTGTCCTCGCGTTCGCATCGATCGCAAGCTTTGCGGAAGACAAGTATGCACGTCTTGAGTTTGTGGTCGTCCACAGCTATAACGGCAAGCCCGTACGCAATGCCAGCGTTGTGCTTCATCCGGTGAATAAGGCAGGCAAGCAATCGAAATCGGGGATGGAGCTGAAGACAGATCCAGATGGGAAGGCTTCTCTAGATTCAGTTCCTTACGGAAAACTGCGTATTCAGGCAATTGCTCCGGGACTGCAAACGTACGGGGACGACGTCGAAATCAATCAACCGGAGCAGCAGATCACCATCAAGATGAACAAGCCTCAGGCGCAATACAGTATTTACAAGTAGCTGCTTAGCTCCGACTCACAGGTCATCCGAATGAAACGTATTCTTCCGATATTCGCCATTGCCCTCTTCGCCGTAGCTAGTTCCGCTCAGTTCATGAACAGTGAAGTGCCGGCTTACCATCCCAATCCTCCGGCGAAGGGAGAGAAGCTAGCTCCTATCGCCTCATCCGCTCAGTTGGACCAGATGAACCTGAAATATGATTTCCAACGCAGAGCCTATGAGGCTGCGGCTAAGGTTCCGCGCGTTCTGTATCAGCTTCCCTGCTACTGCTTCTGCGACCGCTCTGCCGGGCATCAGAGCCTGCATAGCTGCTTCGAGGGCGATCACGGATCCCATTGCGCGACCTGCATGCAGGAAGCGTTCTACGCCTACGAGATGACCAAGAAAGGCAAGACCGCAAAGCAGATTCGCGAGGGCATCATGAAGGGCGAGTACAAGAGCATCGATCTGCAGACGATGAATGGACCATTAGCATAGAGGAGGCAATCGGCACTCGGCAGTCGGCTAAACCACAGTGCTCGCGATCCCAGCACTTTCAAACACGGACAATAGCCTTCTGGGAACTGCAGCTTAGGTTTTCGAGAATGGAACCCAGTGCCGACTGCCGATTGCCGAATGCCGTACATTTGACGTACCCTGCATCTTCCGCGTATAAAAGCGAGTTTGTACCGGATAGCCTTGGCGTAGCCGAGCTGAGTTGTGTCACCGACGCCGAGGATTTCCACAGCCTCCTGTGTCGTGTGCATCTTGTGGGCTGAAGGGTCTAAGCGCCGGATAGGATTCAGGGTGACAGAAAAATCGAAGAGTTCCGGATCTAAATCAAAGACAGAAAAGATAGTTGGCCGACAATCGGGCCACGTTCTTCAAATGCAGAAGTCGTCCGCAGCAAAAGCCGCTCCACCACCCGACCCGAAATTTACACAGGCTGTGCAAAACTATGAGGCTGGGCTGAAAGCGCTGCAGGAGCGTAAATTCGACAAAGCCAAGGGCTTGCTGGAGAAAGTAATCGCCGGTCCCAGCCGTGAGCTCGCCGACCGCGCGCGCGTTCACCTCAATACTTGTAACCAGCAGCTCGAGCGCAGCACGGCTTCCTTTAAGACTGCCGGCGAGCACTACGACTATGCCGTCTCTCTGATGAACGCGGGTTCCTACGAGGAAGCGCGAAGCCACATGGAGAAGATCCTCAAGCAAAACGCCAAGGCCGACTTCGCCTATTACGGCCTCGCCCTGCTTGACTGTCTCACCAATCGCTCCGAAGATTGCCTGCGAAACTTGAACGAAGCGATCAAGCTGAATGCCTCAAACCGCTTTCAGGCAAGGAACGATCCGGACTTCAAGAACATGGCAGATGATCCTCGCTTCACGGAACTCCTCTATCCCGAAGTCCCTCCCGAGCCGGGAACTTAGGATGCCTTTGCCTTTCCGGGGAAACAGCCAAAGGCAAAAACCGATTGAACACGGAGGACACGAAGGAAGGGAAGGGTTGGACCCACTCGCCCGCCGAGCTACTTTAGCGTTCACTCCCTAATCGGTCTCTAGCGCAATCTCTTCGACCGCTCAATCACTGAGCCTGCCACTTGGATAGACCGAACCCACAGTTCTTCCTTTCGCCTCTGTGTCCTTCGTGCCCTTCGTGTTCAAATTGCCTTTCCGCCTGTGGCTCCATGTCTGCGTGGGTTAAGATTTCACCGTGCCAAGCCTTTCCAAACACGGCGGATCGAGCGTAGCTGAACCAGTCGAACGGCGAGCAGGCCGCTCCGATTCTGTGTCGCGCCCGTTGCGCGTTGTCGCGCTCGGCGGCGGGACTGGGCTTTCCACTCTCCTGCGTGGCCTCAAGCGATATGCGCCACATAGTCCCGGAATCGAGAGCTCAAAATCGAGTCCTGCAGTTTCACCGCCGATCGGTGATCTCACCGCAGTGGTAACCGTAACCGACGATGGCGGCTCCAGTGGACGCCTGCGAAAAGAATTCAACATTCTTCCGCCGGGCGATATCCGCAACTGCCTCGTAGCGCTTTCCGAAGACGAAGCGCTCCTGTCGCGTATCTTTCAGTACCGGTTTGAAACCGGCGAGGGACTCGAAGGGCACAACTTCGGCAATCTGTTTGTGACGGCGCTGACCGCAGTTACTGGCGATTTCGCGGAAGCAGTCCGGGAGTCATCGAAGATTCTCGCGACGCGCGGAACCATCTTTCCTTCCACCGTCAGCAACGTTCAACTCGAAGCGCTGATGGACGACGGCTCGACTGTCTTCGGCGAAACCAACATTACCGCGAGCCATCTGCGGATCGTCCGATTACGCATGGTGCCGGAAAATGCGCAGCCGCTGCCAGAAACCCTCGAGGCCATTTCGAAAGCGGATTTGATAACCATCGGCCCAGGTTCTCTTTTTACCAGCCTTGCACCGAATCTACTGGTGCATGGAATCCCCGAAGCAATCGCTGCCTCGCGTGCTATCAAAGTCTACGTTTGCAATCTCATGACGCAAGCCAACGAAAGCCTCGGACTTACGGCGGCTGACCACATCCGCAAACTTTACGAGCACGCTGGCGCGCCGATCTTTGACTATGCGATTGTGAATACCGCGCCCATCAGCCAGTCGCTGCAAGCGAAATATGCTCTGGAAGGAGCGAGTCGAATCGTCGTTGATCGTGACGCGATCGAAGCGCTGGGAGTGCGCTGCGTAACAGGAAACTTCGTCGCGGAAGGCGATGTAGTACGCCACGCAACCGACCGCGTGGCTGCGGAGTTGCTAAAACTCGCTCCGAAGACCAAAAATGCTTAGCCGATGAAAAAACTACTGCTCTCTCTGCTTTCTCTGCTCAACCTCATCCTGCTTTCTCTGCACTCTCATCCTGCTTTCCACCGTCTCCTTTGCCGCCAAGGACACGGCTCTCCAATCCAAGATCGAAGCATTGGCCGCCCAGCACCACGGCAAACTGGCCCTGTACGCGATCAATTTCAAGACGGAAGAGACCGTCGCCATCGATGCCGACACACCGGTCGCGACTGCGTCGGTAATTAAGCTTCCCATTTTGGTCGAGGCGATGCAGCAGGTGAAGGCTGGCACCCATTCGCTGGCCGACAAAGTCACGCTGCATAAAGATGACATCGTTCAAGGCTCCGGCATCCTGCAGTTCTTTGACACGCCGCTCGTGATCACGCTTAAAGACGCGCTCACGTTCATGATTATCGAGAGCGACAACACAGCGACGAATCTTGTAATTGATCAGGTCGGTATCAAGAACGTGAACGACCGCATTGCACAAATGGGCTTGAAGGACACCTACCTCTACAAGAAGGTTTACAAGCCCGCGACCGGACCGATGCCGCCGGATCAGAAGAAGTTCGGATTGGGGAAAACTACTGCCCGCGAGATGGGAAAGGTGATGGAAAGCATCGTCCGCTGCGATCTGCGCGACCAGAGACTTTGTGACGCGATGCTCTATATGCTCCGCAACCAGCAATATCGCAACCTAGTGCCGCATTACATCGAGACCTCCGATACCTCAGAAGGCCTCTCGCTCATCGCCAACAAGACCGGTTCACTCGATGCCGTACGCAACGATGTGGCTGTTGTGTATTCCAAGAATGGTCCAATCATCATTTCGGCATTCACTTACGACAACGAGGACAAGAGCTGGAACAACGACAACGCCGCCGAACTCCTCGTGGCCCATATCGCTAAGGACATCATGGATGCCTGGTCGCCACAAGGGCTGGCCAAGGAAATATCCAGCACAACTTCTACGCCATAGCCGGGTTGTCAATCGGAAGGGCGATCTGCGCCCGAGCACCGTTCGGCGTATGATAGGTGCGCTCTTTCGGACCCGAACTATAGGCGGTTTCCATGCGCTTCCTTGTTGCTTCCCTTCTACTGCTGAGCTCTGCTGCCTTCACACAAACTGCTTCCAATTCTTCAACTACCGCAGGTTCTGAGGCAACAGCACAAACCATCACGGTTCCCGCAGGAACCAAGCTGCTGATGCGCCTCCAGAGCGGCGTCAATACCAAAAGCGCAAAGCCGGGCGACAGCGTATACATGGAAACCAGCTTTCCGATCAGCATCGATAACACTATGGCCATTCCGCCAGGCACTTACGTGCAAGGCGTGATCGACAATGTGAAGCGCTCGGGCCGCATTAAAGGACGCGCCGAGGTTCAGTTCCACTTCACCACGCTGATCTTCCCTAACGGCTATACGGTTTCTGTACCAGGCTCCGTCGATAATGTTCCCGGCGCCGATAACGGCAAAGTGATTAACAAGGAAGGCAGCGTGCAAGCAGATGGCACCAAGGGCAAAGACGCAGCCACTATTGCCGGTCCCACGGCCGAAGGCGCGATTATAGGAGGGCTCGCGCGCGGTGGGAAAGGCGCACTGATCGGCAGCGGTATCGGTGGAGCTGCAGGACTGGCCATGGTTTTACTCACCCGCGGAAACGAGATCAACTACCCGCCCGGAACTCCGGTAGAAATGGTTCTCCAGCGCCCGCTCACGCTGGAGCGGCAGAGAGTCGTGCGGGAGAGGGCAGACTACGTGCCGAGGCAAGGTCCTACTCGGCTCGAAAAGCCGAAATTGGAACCGGAGCCTGCTCCGAGATAAGCCACCGGAAGTCCCCAAACCTCAATGCGGATTTCCGGGGTAGTCCAGAAATCTGGTATAGCAACTTTCGAAACGATTCCAAATTCCCGCAGGGCTGGTTGCGCTCTGGTCGCAAAGTTTTTAAAGTAGTACACAGAATTTCAATTCTTCGAATTTGCCGGCTCCAGCGGCGAGTAGTTAGGCGCTCCTCAATCGAAGCCGGTCGCAAATTCTCACGATGATCCAGGTTCAGGACTTAACTAAAAAATACAGCCGCAATCTTGCCGTCGATCACATTTCCTTCGAGGTGCAAAAAGGGGAAATCGTCGGCTTTCTCGGTCCCAACGGCGCAGGCAAGACCACGACCATGCGCATGCTCACGTGCTTCCTGCCGCCGAGCGATGGGACAGCCA
>CAYNPS010000155.1:5817-8501 GCA_964399125.1 uncultured Terriglobales bacterium | reverse complement strand
GTCCGGTCCCAACGAGCGTCCTCTGGCAGGTGGACGAGCGTGTACAGCAGACGTTCTAGTCTACCATCCGAGGCCGCCGCCTCTTCGCGCTGCACCGACCAGTAGATGAGGAACGGGCGCCCGATGATGTTCTCCCGTGGCACGAATCCCCAATACCGACTATCCAGGCTCTCGTCGCGGTTGTCGCCCAGCACGAAGAAATGGTCGGGTGGGACGACGATTTCCCCCTTGCGGAGCACATTGTGCATCTCCACCCACCAGCCCGAGTTCACCTCGGGGCTGATGTAGTTCCCAGATGGAAAATTGTCGCGATAGGAGTCGAACTGCAGGCTCTTGTGAATCGCAAAGGCCGAATCGTCCAGCATTTTGCCGTTGACGAAGACTTTTCCGCGGAACAAATGCACTCGATCGCCGGGGACCCCAACGACGCGCTTCACGAAATGCTGCTGCGGATGGACGGGATAACGAAAGACGATAATGTCGCCGCGATGAATGGGCGAGTACGGCATCAGCCAATTCCAGACGCCGCCTTCGCCGTAGTGGACCTTATCGACCAGTAGATAGTCGCCAATAAGCAGCGTATTCTCCATCGATTCCGATGGAATCTGGAAAGCCTGGGCGAGGAAGGTGATCACGAAAACGGCGAGAACCACGGTCGAGCAAAGCCACTGGATGCCGCCCATCCAGTCGTCCACCTCTTTTCGGCCGCGTTTCTGCTTTGCTTTTGGGTAAGTCGAAGAAGAAGAACTCTGCAGAGAGTTCGCTGAGTTTTGAGGCGTTTCAGAGCCGCTCGGCTCAGCTTCATGGCCGTCAGCCACCTGAATTTCCGTCGATTCGCTGGCTCCGGCAGCGTCGGTCAACGGTTCGACCGGGAGGTCCGTGTGCTCGTTCATGCAGATTCTGCCGGAACTGTTTGATGTGAACGCAGATATTCCAAGGCCACCCGAGCCGCTTGCTGCTCGGCTTTCTTCTTCGTTGAGTCCTCACCAGAGGCCACGTAGATAGGCTCCTCGGCTCCCTGTTCCTGGATACGCACCTGCATAGTGAACAGTTTCCGATGCTCGGGGCCGCTCTCGCTCACTACTGAATACACCGGCTGCGCAAACCCTTTAGCCTGAACCCACTCCTGAAGGGCCGATTTAAAGTCGGTAAAGTGCTCGTCCACATTAGGACTAGACTCCAAACGCTTCAATTCCGGCTCCAAAACTGTGTTGATGATCACTTTTTTCGCCGGTTCCATCCCGCCATCAAGATAGATGGCGGCAATCAGGGCTTCGAGAGCATCAGCGAGCAGAGCGGGCTTTGAACGGCCTCCACTGTGCTCTTCCCCACGCCCGAGCAGGAGATAACGTCCTAAGTGCAACATGCGGGCGACTTTAACTAGATGCCTTGCGCTGACCAGGTGGGCCCGCATTTTAGATAGACGCCCTTCGCGGCAGTGTGGAAAGCGCTGAAACAGCAGTTCGCTGGTCACTAATCCCAGGACTGCGTCTCCGAGAAACTCAAACTGCTCGTTATCCGCCGACGGAGGACGCTCCGTTTCCGGTGGCTCACCGCCCTCGACCACAACTTTCATCTCCATCTCGTGAGCTAGAGAGCTATGGGTAAGGGCTTGGCGGAGCAGCTCGGGATTATTGAACTTATAGTCGAGCGCCGATTCGAGTTGGGAAGATTCTTCGGATTTCATCAGCGCAGATAGGCCAAAGCCCGCTTCCTATTTAGGAGATGAACTTCCCTGAGGCTGAGTTGGGGCCGCTTCAGCGGCTCCAGGGCCCTGCAGTTTGGACAATCGGTCTACTTCCTGCTTCGCCAACATTGCCACAGGAGAGTTCGCAGGAGAGCTTTCCACGGCTTTATTTGCCGAACTCAGCGCGTCGGAATACTGTTTTAAGTGGTCTTGCGCCAGCGCCAGACGCAGATAAGTGAGCGGCTCGACCTGGCCTGGAGTGCTCAGATTAATGGACTCTTGGAACTCCTGAACAGCCTCCGCATCATTCTTGCGATTCAAATCGACCATTCCAATTGCGGAATGCGCCATTGAAAGCAGCTCCTTCTCTGCTGATTCAATCTGGCGGGCTGTGACATTCGCGGGCACCATCAGGTCGGTCTTGGTCGCGTCCAGCGCTCTTTGTGCGTACTTCATCGCCTCATCGTAACGCTCATCGCGGTCCAAATCGCCCTCTCGCGTACGTTCGGCGAGCACAGTAGCGGCCATTACCAGGGCTACTGGATCATTGGGCTCGTATGTGAGGACCTTGCGTGCCATCTCCAGGGTCTTGTCTGAGTCGTTTGCCTGCTGATAGCGGCGCATGATGTTCGAGTACAGCAACCCACGCAGATCACTCTGGTTATATTTCGTGGCGAAATCGTCAGCAGCTTTCTCCGCCGCTGATGTATCCGGATTGTTGACCGCGGCATTGTAAGCAGCGAATTCGTCAGCTGTTTTGGCCGATGGAGGCGCCTTGTGTGGCGGCAAAGCCGGAGCTTGCGGCGCGCTCGGAGCCGAGGGAACTTGCGCAGCGGATTGCGAGGGAGCCGTCGACGTAGTTGACGATGCCGGAGATGTGGCCGAAGTTCCTGGCTTCTGCGTCGCTTGTGCAGGACCTGTGCTTTGGGAGAAGGCGCTGCCGACTAGCGCGATCACGCAGAGAAAAGTAAGTAAGCTCGTATGCGTAGAGAAAGAT